>JBKPLI010000049.1:0-18295 GCA_046731555.1 Actinomycetota bacterium
CGCGGCGTCGTCGCGCAGGAGCGCGGCGACGTGGATGCGGCGCGCCGCCACCTCGCGGAGAGCGCGCGGCTGTTCGGGGAGCTCGGCCTCTACGCGCCGATGGCCGGTCGGCACACGTTCCTGTGCGAGCTCGAGGTCGCGGCCGGTGATCTCGACGCGGCCGAGCGCCACGCGCGGATCGCGGTCGACGGCTACGCGAGGGCCGGCGACCACGACGGCGTCGCGGGGTCGTACCACTCGACGGGCGAGGTGGCGTTGCGCCGCGGCGACGTCGACGCCGCCTTCGAGGAGTTCACGCGCGGGCTGTCGGTCGACGGCGTCGCCGATGTCTTCACGGTCGCGCACCTGCTCGCGGGCGTCGCGGCGGTCGCGGGCGCGCGTGGGCGCTTACGCGACGCGGCGGTGCTGTGGGGCGCGGTCGAGCGGCTGGAGGAGCACTCGCATCGTCCGATCGTCGACCGCGACCTCTACGAGCGCGGGCTCGGCGAGCTCGACGCGGACGCCCTCGCCGACGGTCGGGCGCTCGAGCTCGACGCCGCGGTCGCGCTGGCTCTCGGCGTCGTCACGCCCCCTCGACTGCGAGCGGCTTCCGGCCGCGAGGGAACGTCCGCACCGCGGTGAGGCCCCAGTCGTCGTCGCGCCAGATGTACGTCTCGATGCGGATCGTGTGCTCGTCGGCCGAGTAGACGACGGCGCCGCGCGCCTCGCCGCGGCGGTTCGGGCGCGGCTGGCCGAGGCCGGGCGCGATCGAGACGACGACGCCGCGCACGTCACCGGTGATCACCTCGAACTCGTGCCGCTCGCAGACGGTGCCCTGGTGGATGTGGCCGCCTACGATCAGCTCGGCGCCGCAGTCGACGAGCCGCGCGAGCACGTGCGTGCGCCGCGCGACGGGCTTCTTCCGCGTCCGCCACGGCGCGCCGACCATCTGGTGATGGAGGACGACGACGCGGAGGGCGCCCTCGGGCGCCTCCTGCAGGCGGGTCGTCGCACGCTCGAGCTGCGAGTTGCTGAGACCGCCGGACTGGTGCCGCCACGGGCGGACGGAGTTGAGCCCGACGACGAAGGCGGCGCCGTTCGCGTGCACCTGCTCGGTCGTCTCCCACTCGCGCTCGAACTCGCGCCACGTCTGGGTGAAGCGGTGCGGGAACGTGTAGGGGATGTCGTGGTTGCCGGGCACGGTCAGCACGGGCGTCCCGAGGCCGCGGAGGAACCGGGCGGCCTGCGCGTGCTGCTCGCGGCGCCCACGGTGGGTGAGGTCGCCGCTCGCGATCAGGAGCTCGGGCGCCACCCGCTCGACGAGGTCCCCGATTCCGCGCTCGATCGAGGGGTCGTCGCGCGCGCCGAAATGCAGATCCGACACGTGCAGGATGCGAGTAAACACCGGCGAAGCAGGCTATACAGTGACCGAGATGGCCGACGAGCAGTCCACCGAGATCTTCGACGACCTCTACCTCGGGCTCCGCGCGGGCGGCGCGCTGCGCAAGCAGCGGCGCGGCGAGCCGCTGACGGCCGAGGAGCAGGACGCGCTCGGCCGCTGGCAGCGGCTCTCGGCCTGGCGCAAGGGCGTCGCGATCGGCTCGTTCGCCGTTGGGACCTTTGGGCTCGGGTTCACGCTCGGTGGGCTCGTGTTCGGCAAGTGGCGCAAGGCCTAGACTGCGTCGAGGTCGTCCGCGGCGACATCACGGAGCAGCGCGTCGATGCGATCGTCAACGCGGCCAACTCGTCGCTACTCGGCGGTGGCGGAGTCGACGGGGCGATCCACCGCGCGGGCGGGCCAGCGATCCTCGAGGAGTGCCGCCGGCTGGGCGGGTGCGAGGCGGGGGACGCGAAGGCGACGACCGCTGGTGCGCTGCCGGCGCGGTGGGTGATCCACACGGTCGGGCCGGTCTGGCGCGGCGGTGGAGAGGGGGAGGCCGAGCTGCTCGCGTCGTGCCACCGTCGCTCGCTGGAGGTGGCACGGGAGCTGGGGGCGCGGTCGGTGGCATTCCCGGCGATCTCGACCGGCGTGTACGGGTACCCGGTGGAGCTTGCGGCCGATGTGGCGGTGGGTGCTGTGCGCGACCACGGGCTGGAGGTCGTGCGGTTCGTGCTGTTCGGGGACGACGCGTACTCGGCATTCGCGCGCGCGGTCGGTGCCGGCTAGGGGTCGAACGCGACGCCCGAGCGACGGCCGAAGATTCGCCGCCGCCAGATTCCGAGTTGGATTTCGACGCCCGTCGTTCGGCGACCGTCGAGGGGATAGATGCGCTCGAGCGCTCGCCGCGCGAGCTCGGACACGGACACGCTCGTCCGCTCGGACTCGGACTTGAGCCAGTCGAAGGTGGCATCGCTGACCGTTACGTGGATCTTCTTGCTCATTGGGTGACCTGTGTCCTCCTACAGGGATACAGGTCCTCCCAACACAGCTCTGTGTCAACTCCGCGCCGAAAGTGAAGCTACGCCTCGGACTCCTTCGCGGGGAACAAGACGGTCGGCACCTCCTCCTCGGCGGGATCCACGTCGCGGGCGATCACGTCGAACAGCGTCACGACGACGGCCGCGATCGGTACTGCGAACAGCACCGCCCAGCCGCCGAAGAGGATCCCGACCGCCGACACGGAGAAGAGGACGAGCAGCGGCGAGAGGCCGGTCGCCTCGCCGAGCACCTTCGGGATCACGATGTAGTCCTCGAGCAGCCGCACGACGAGCACGCACACGCCGGCGAGGAACGCCGTGTGCACCGAGTCCGTGAGCCCGACGCCGACGGCGAGCGCGCCTGCGGCCAGCGGACCGATCACCGGGACGATCTCGACGATCCCCGCGAAGCATGCGACGAGCAGCCAGTACGGCAGGCCGATCAGCCAGAAGAGGAGCGACAACGCGGACGCGACGAGCACGATCAGCAGCGACGTCCCGCGCACGAAGGCGCCGAGCTTGAGGTCGATGAGGTTCCACGTGTCGCGCACGAGCTTCCGCTTCGGTTGCGGCAGCAGCGAGCAGACCAGGTTTTCCGCGCGGTCCCGCTCGAAGATCCAGTACGCCGCCGACGCGAACACGAAGAACACCCCGATGAGCGCCTCGAACGCCTTGATCCCGACCTCGGCGGCCGGGCGTACGAGCTCACCCGCCCTCGGCAGGTCGTCGAGCCGGTTGCGGATCGCGATCAGCACGTCGTGCTTCACGCCCTCGGACGACTGCGCCTGCTCGGTCAGCGCCTGCTGCGCGTCCGGTCCGAGCGCCACCTGCACCTGGTGCAGCGCGCGCGGCACGGCCAGCCACAGGACGAGCGCGATCGCCGCGGCGAACACGGAGTAGAGCAGCAGTATCCCGGCCGTGCGCGGCACCCGGTAGCGTGCGAGTGCGTCGATCGCCGGCCGGATCGCCGCGGCGATGATGAACGCGAGGAACACGAGCGCGAGCAGCACCTTGAGCTTCCACAGCGCGAGCGCGAGCACGACGACGCCCCCGGCGACGACGGTTGCGATGAACGAGCGGCGCGCGGTCTCGACCACGTCGCCGGTGTTCCCCGCGGGACCGGCGGAACAACACGCGACGCCGTCGCGGAGCCCGTCCGGCCCCGCTAGTAGAACACACGTTCGGTGAGTACAATGGCCTTCTCAATGGCGGCCGACGAGCTGATCGTCCACGGGGCCAGGGAGCACAACCTCAAGGACATCACCGTCCGGCTCCCGCGGAACGCCCTCATCTGCATCACCGGGCTCTCGGGCTCCGGGAAGTCGAGCCTTGCGTTCGACACGATCTACGCCGAGGGCCAGCGCCGGTACGTCGAGAGTCTCTCCGCGTACGCGCGCCAGTTCCTGCAGATGATGGAGAAGCCGGACGTCGACTCGATCGACGGCCTCAGCCCGGCGATCTCGATCGACCAGAAGACGACCTCGCGGAACCCGCGGTCGACGGTCGGCACCGTCACCGAGATCTACGACTACCTGCGCCTGCTCTACGCCCGCGTGGGCCGGCCCCACTGCCCTGTTTGCGGGCGGCTCATCGCCGGCCAGTCGATCGACTCGATCGTCGAGCAGATCCTCGCGCTGCCCGAGGGCACCCGGTTCACGGTCAACGCGCCGGTCGTGCGCGACCGCAAGGGCGAGTACCGCGAGCTCTTCGAGGAGCTGCGCAACGAGGGCTTCAGCCGCGTGAAGGTCGACGGCGAGCAGCACCTGCTCGACGAGGCGCCGGCGCTCGACAAGAAGTTCAAGCACACGATCGAGGTCGTCGTCGACCGCCTCGTGATGAAGGAGGACCTGCGCACGCGATTGACGCAGTCCGTCGAGACGGCGGCGCAGCTCGCGGACGGGCTCGTGTCGATCGACCTCGTCGACTCGGGCGAGACGCGCACGTTCAGCGAGCGCTTCGCATGCCCGGAGCACGGCGTGTCCCTGCCGGAGCTGCAGCCGCGCATCTTCTCGTTCAACTCACCGCACGGCGCGTGCCCGCGCTGCACCGGGCTCGGGGCGCAGCAGGAGATCGACCCCGACCTGCTCGTGCCCGACCCCACGCTCTCGATCGACGACGGCGCGCTCGTGCCGTGGGCGGTCGGCAACTCCGGCTTCTACGAGTCGGTCATCCAGGCGATCGCCGATCGCTACGAGATCCCCACCTGCGTGCCGTGGCAGGAGCTGACGCAGAAGCAGCAGGACTACTTCCTCTACGGCACGAAGGGCGACAAGGTCTACGTCAGCTACCGCAACCGGATGGGGCGGAAGCGGTCGTACATGCTCACGTTCGAGGGCATCGTCGCGAGCCTCGAGCGCCGCTACCGCGACACCGACAGCTCGACGCAGCGCGAGCGCATCGAGGAGTACATGTCGTTCCGGCCGTGCCCCGCGTGCAAGGGCGCGCGCCTGAAGCCCGAGGTACTCGCGGTCACCGTCGGCGAGATCAACATTCACGAGTTCACGAAGATGTCCGTGACGCGCGCGCTCGAGTTCATCGACTCGCTCGTGCTGACGGAGACGGAGCAGCTGATCGGCCACCGGATCCTGAAGGAGATTCGCGAGCGGCTGACGTTCCTCGACGACGTCGGCGTCGGCTACCTCAATCTCGATCGTGCGAGCGCCACGCTCTCGGGCGGCGAGGCCCAGCGGCTTCGCCTCGCGACGCAGATCGGGAGCCAGCTCGTCGGCGTGCTCTACATCCTTGACGAGCCGTCGATCGGTCTGCACCAGCGCGACAACGACAAGCTGATCGGCACGCTCGACCGGCTGCGCGACCTCGGCAACACGGTCGTCGTCGTCGAGCACGACGAGCAGATGATGCGCTCGGCCGACTGGCTGGTCGACATGGGCCCGGGCGCGGGCGAGCACGGCGGGCACGTCGTCGCCGAGGGGAACGCGGCGAAGGTGCAGCGGAACAAGAAGTCGGTCACCGGGCAGTTCCTCGCGGGCACGCGCGCGATCGCGGTGCCGGAGCGGCGCGACGTCGACAACGGGTGGTTCACGGTGCGCGGCGCCGCGCAGCACAACCTGAAGGGCATCGACGTCGACTTCCCGATCGGCAAGTTCATCGCGGTCACCGGCGTGTCCGGCTCCGGCAAGTCGACGCTCGTGAACGAGATCGTCTACAAGGCGCTCGCGAACCGGCTGCACAAGATGCGCATCAAGCCGGGCGAGCACGAGTCGGTCGAGGGGATCGACGCGTTCGACAAGGTGATCGAGATCGACCAGCGCCCGATCGGCCGCACGCCGCGCTCGAACCCGGCGACGTATACCGACCTCTTTACGCACATCCGCGAGCTGTACTCGCTCACGCCCGACGCGAAGGTGCGCGGCTACAAGCCCGGACGCTTCTCGTTCAACGTGAAGGGCGGCCGCTGCGAGACGTGCAAGGGCGACGGGCAGATCAAGATCGAGATGCACTTCCTGCCCGACGTGTACGTCCCGTGCGAGACGTGCAAGGGGAAGCGCTACAACCGCGAGACGCTTGAGGTGCGCTTCAAGGGCAAGACGATCGCCGACGTGCTCGAGATGTCCGTCGAGGAGGCCCTGAAGTTCTTCTCGAAGATCCCGAAGATCCGGCGCCGGCTGCAGACGCTGCACGACGTCGGCCTCGACTACATGACGCTCGGCCAGCCGGCGACGACGCTGTCCGGCGGCGAGGCGCAGCGCGTGAAGCTCGCGGCCGAGCTCTGCAAGGTCGCGACGGGTCGAACGCTCTACATCCTCGACGAGCCGACGACCGGCCTCCATTTCGCCGACATCGAGAAGCTGCTCGAGGTGCTGCAGCGGCTCGTCGACGGCGGCAACACGGTGCTGGTGATCGAGCACAACCTCGACGTGATCAAGCAGGCGGACTGGCTCGTCGACCTCGGCCCCGAGGGCGGCGAGCGCGGCGGCGAGGTGATCGCGGCCGGCACGCCCGAGGACGTCGCGGACGTCTCCGATTCGTACACCGGGCAGTTCCTGCGGCCGCTCCTCGAGCGGCAGTCCGTCGCGGCCTAGCGATGGCGACCGCGGCGCCCGTCCGCCCCCGGCCCAGGCTCAAGTGGGTGATGATCGCCGTCGCGGCGATCACGCTCACCCTGTTCGTCGGCGGCATCGTCTACGGCGCCGTCAGGGGCGAGAGCCACCCCTGCGGCGACGAGCTCCCGCTGAAGGAACGCCCCGGTTTGCTGGGCCAAACCGAGTATCTGTGCCCCGACGGGCGCACCGTGACCGAGTAGATCGCGGACCGAACTAGTCGCGTCCATACCAAACCCTTACCGAATGGGGAGCAACGTTCCGACGATTCAGGCGTCTACTTAGGCGATGGCAGGCGACGACATCGAGCTGGCGAACCGGCGCAGCGGCGGCGTTGAGGTTCGGCTCCTGTGGAGCCGTGACAGCGACGTCTGCACGGTTGCGGTGGCGGACGACCGGACGGGTGAGGAGTTCGAGGTGAAGGTTGCGCGCGAGCGCGCCCTCGACGCCTTCTATCACCCGTTCGCGTACGCCGACGCGGCGTAGACCGGGACCTCCGGCTGTGGCACGCCCGTATCACGGGCGGTGCGCACGCTGCTCGCGATCGGGCTCACGGCCGTCGTGCCGCCCGGGTGGCACACGGCCCACCCGCGGCTGCTCGAGCCGTGCACGAACCCGGCGCCGCGCTTCGCGCTCGCCCGCGGGCGCCGCGACCTGCTCGTCGTGCAGGAGGCGCTCGACCGCGCATACGTGAGCCGCTTCCCCAGGCGCCCGGCGCGCTTCCGTGTCCACGGCGCACCGAGCCCGCTCACGTGCTGCGCGCCGGCGCGCCGTCAGCGCGGCTGGATGCTTGCCTTCCGCGCCGGCGGACGCTCGTTCTACGCGTACGTCTACGGCCACGTACCCGCGGCGCTGCGGATCCTCGACAGCCTTCGCGTGCGTCCGGCCCGCCGATAGCCGCCGGGCTAGGCTGGGCGCGTGCGCGAGTGGTGGATCCGGACGCTGCTCGTCATCCACGCGCCGCGGCCCGTGTTCGTCGCGCTCCGCGACGAGTCGAAGGAATCGGTCGCCGACCGTTCCGAGCCCGTGCTCGCGATCATCCTGCTCGCCGGCATCGCGTACGCGCTTGCGACGCCGACCGCGTCGACGCTGATGGAGGATCGCGACTACGACGGCCCGCTCGTCGCGGTCTGGGCGTTTCTTGCCGGCGGGATCGTCGGCACGTTCGCGTACTGGGCCTTCGGCGCCGTGCTCTACGGAAGCGTCCGCGCGCTCGGGTCGCGCGGCTCGTTCCGGCGCGCGCGGCACGTGCTCGCGTTCGCGTGGGTGCCGATCGTGCTGTCGCTCGCGCTCTGGCCGATCAAGCTTGCGCTCTACGGGCTGGACTGGTTCCGGCCCGGCGGCTCCGACACCGGCGTCGCCGCGGATGCGTTCCGCGTGCTCGACTTCGGGTTCCTCGCGTGGGCGCTCGCGCTCCTCGTGCTCGGCATCCGCGCGGTGCACGGCTGGACCTGGCCGCGCGCCGTCGCGGCGACCGTGCTCGCGATCGCCGCGCCGACGCTAGTCCTGGGCCTCGCGGCCCAGCTCGGCTAGCCGCGCCTCGAACAGCGCGAGCTCCTCGTCCGGAATCGAGTACGTGTGCTGCTCCTCCGGGAACGACCCGCTGCGCACGTCGTGCGCGTAGGTCGCGAGCGCGCGGCCGATCTCATCGCCGATCTCGGCGTAGCGCTTCACGAACCGCGGCTGCCGGCCTGCGTACATGCCGAGCAGGTCGTGCCACACGAGCACCTGGCCGTCGGTGTCCGCGCCGGCGCCGATGCCGATCGTCGGCACGTCGAGCGCGCGCGAGATCTTCGCGGCGACCGGCGCCGGCACCGCCTCTAGCACGATCGCGAACGCGCCTGCCTCCTGCAGCGCGAGCGCGTCCTCGAAGAGCTTCACCGCGGCGTCGGCCGAGCGGCCCTGTGCCTTGAAGCCGCCGAGCTTCGTCGCCGACTGCGGCGTGAGGCCGATGTGGCCCATGACGCCGATGTTCGAGTCGGCGATCGCCTGCACGCGCGACACCATGCGGCCGGCGCCCTCGAGCTTCACGACGTCGGCGCCGCCTTCCTTCACCATGCGAATCGCGCTCGCGACGGCCTGCTCGTCGGAGACCTCATATGTCCCGAACGGCAGGTCGCCGACGACCAGCGGGCTGCGCGCTGCGCGCGTCACGGCGCGCGTGAGGAAGATCATCTCGTCGAGCGTGACGGGCACCGTCGACTCGTGGCCGAGCATCACCATGGCGGCCGTGTCGCCGACGAGGATCAACTCGATCCCGGCGGCGTCGGCGAGGCGGGCGGCGGGCGCGTCGTACGCGGTGACCATCACGATCTTGTCGCCGCGGCGCTTCATCTCGCCGACCTCGGGGAGCGGCAGCTTGCCGGGCGCCGGGGTGGACGGCGCGGGGGTGCGCGGGCGGGTGCTCACGGGAGGTCTCCTTCCAGGCGGACGTTGTCGATGAGACGGGTGGTGCCGACGCGCGCGGCGACGGCGAGGGTGGGGCCGTCGAGGTCGGCGACCTCGACGTAGTCGGGCTCCAGGCCGGCTTCGGCAAGTACGGCGCGCGCGCGCTCGGCGTCGCGCGTCGCGAGCGCGCGCGGGATCGCGAGCGCGGTGGCGCGCTCCTCGACCGACAGGCGCACGTTGCGCGACGACACCGCGAGCCCGTCGGCGTCGCGCACGGTGGGAACGGCGCGCAGGTCGACGTCGAGGTTCAGGTCGCGCACCAGCTGCTTCAGCACGGCGAGCTGCTGCGCGTCCTTGCGGCCGAAGAACGCGAGCTGCGGCCGGACGATGTTGAAGAGCTTGAGGCAGACGGTCGCGACGCCGCGGAAGTGACCGGGCCGGTGCGTGCCCTCGAGCCCTTCGGCGACGCCCGCGGGCTCGACCCACGTGGCGTAGCCGGGCGGGTAGAGCTCGTCCGCGTCCGGCGCGAAGACGACATCGACGCCGTGCTCGGCGGCGAACGCGAGGTCGTGGTCGAGGTCGCGCGGGTAGGCGGCGAGGTCGCCCGCGTCCGAGAACTGCGCCGGGTTGACGAAGATGCTCGCGACGACAACGTCGCTCGCCTCGCGCGCGGCCGCGAAGAGCGCGGCGTGCCCCTCGTGGAGCGCACCCATCGTCGGCACGAGGCCGACCACGCCGTCGTGCTCGACGGCGCGAATGTCGGCGATCGTCCGCACGACGTTCACGCGCGCGTCACCTCCGCGAGCGCCGTGTACATCTCCTCCAGCTCGGGCTCGCGCTCGCGGATCGCCTCGAGGTGGCGGTCGACGGTCGCCCAGTCGCCCCGCTCGATCGGCCCGGTCAGCTCGAAGCCGTTCTCGATCGTGCGCGTCATCAGCGGCACGAGCGCCTCGGGCGGCGCGCCGGCGTCGTCGAAAAGGCGCGCAGCTGCGCGGTAGAGCGTTACGAGGTAGTTCGACGCGATCGCCGCGCCGGCGTGGTAGAGGGGCCGCGACGCGTCTGTGAGCTCGAACGGGCGGAGGCCGAGCGTATGTGCGAGCCAGAGCGCGCGGGCGCGCGCCTCCTCGTCGTCGCCGCTGATCGCAGCCCACGCGCCGTCGAGCTGCTCAGGCCCCCGGCCGAGCGTGAACGTCTGCAGCGGGTGCACCGAGAAGCGCCGCGTGTGCGGGTCGAGGGCGCCGAGCGTCGTCGCGCCGGAGACGTGTGCGACCCACGGCCCCGGCTCGATCGCGCGCGCGACCTCGGCGATCGCCGAGTCGGGCACGCAGAGGAGGCGCAGCTCGCCGTCCGGCCGCACGGCCACGCCCCGCTCCGCGAGGCGGGCGGACACGGCCGTTCCGACACGGCCGACGCCGGTGACGGTGACGCTCTCGAACATCTGCGCTCCAGTTCCTGGCGGATACCGGGCACCGCGCAGTCTAGCCGGGTTCGCTCGGCGCGCCACCTGTCCGTTCGGGACACGGCGGGCTCTGACCCCGACATGTCCGTTCGGGCCATGTCCGCACTCCGGACTGGATGACACGGCTCGACGGGACAGTACTCGGAGCTCGACCGCCCGTCGCAACGGCTTAGCCGAGCGCGGCGAGGTCCCGAACGGACATGTCCGTACTCCGGACTGAAGACATGCCCCGAACGGACGATGCGCTCGTCCGCTCGGGACGAGTCGGGGTCTGACCCCGGACGGGTCTCGAGACGACATGGCCCGGAGGGACGACGGCGCAGTGCTGAGATAGGGTCGCCGCGATGCCGCTCGGGCCTTGGAGGGCAAACCGGCGTGAAGGCTGAAGTCAACGGCGTCGAGCTCTTCTTCGACGTGGACGGCGCGAAGGTGCGGGCCGGTGCGGAGGAGATGCGCACGTTGCCGACCGTCGTGCTCGTGCACACCGGGCCCGGGCTCGACCACGTGCCGTACAAGGACCACATCGGCGCCGCGCTCGTCGACGTCGCGCAGCTCGTCTACGTCGACCTGCGCGGCTGCGGGCGCAGCGACCGTTCCGAGCCCGCGCACTGGAAGGTCGAGACCTGGGCCGACGATCTGCGCGCGCTCATGGACGAGCTTGCGATCGAGCGGCCGATCGTGCTCGGCCACGGCTGGGGGTGCTTCACGGCGATCCGCTATGCGCAGCGGTGGCCTGACCACCTGCAGAAACTCGTGCTCGCGAACCCGAGCGCACGCGTCGTGCCGGCGCGGATCGTTGCGCGCTTCGACGAGCTCGGCGGCGCCGAGGCGGGCGAGGCGGCGTTCAACTACTTCGAGAACCCGACCGACGCGACCGTCGGCGAGTTCCTGCGCCGCTGCTTTCCGCTGCTCGTCCCGACCGGCATGGCCGAGGTGATGCTCACGCCGCTCTGGAACCTCCAGCTCGCGGTGCACTGGGCGCGCGGCGAGGCGCGCACGGTCGACCTGCGCCCGGGCCTGGCAGACGTCCGCGCGCCGACGTTCGTCGTCACCGGCGCCGACGACGCGTTCACGCCGGCCGCGTCCGTGCGCGAGGTCGTCGACGGCCTGCCGCACGTCGCCGGCTTCCACGAGTACCCCGGCGCGCGGCACCCGCTCTTCCGCGAATCGCCGCAGGCGATCGCGGACGTGCTGGAGTTCGTCGGCCGATGAGAGTCCAGGTCGGCGACGTCAGGCTCTTCGTCGACGTCGACGGCGCGAAGCTGCGGCCACAGGGCCCGTGGCTCGACGAACGGCCGACCGTGCTCGTCGTCCACACGGGGCCGGGCGTCGACCACCTGCCGTACAAGAACCACGTCGGCCCGGCGCTCGCGCCCGTCGCGCAGGTCCTCTACGTCGACCTGCGCGGGCACGGCCGCTCGGATGCCGGCGCGCCGGAGACGTGGACCGTCGACACGTGGACGAGCGACCTCGTCGCGCTGCTCGAGACGCTCGGCGTCGAGCGGCCGGTCGTCCTCGGCGCGGGGTGGGGTGCGTTCACGGCGATCCGCCTTGCCGCGCTGCACCCGAAGCTCCCGTCGAAGCTCGTCCTCGCGAACCCGAACGCGCGCTTCCTCGCCGCGCGCTCCGTCGCCGCGTTCGACGAGCTCGCGAACGCGGAGGCCGGCGAGGCCGCGTTCAACTTCTTCTCCGACCCGAACGACCAGACGCTCGGGCCGTACCTGCAGCTGAGCTTCCCGTACGTCATGGGCGCGCCGGCCGCGACCGAGGCGCTCGTGCGGCCGGACTGGAACTTCACGCTCGCGCTCGCGTGGTCGCGCGGCGAGATGCGCACGATCGACCTGCGCGACGACGTCGCGGCGATCGCAGTGCCGACGCTGGTCGTCGCCGGCGACAGCGACCCGCAGTACCCGCGCGCGTCGATCGAGGAGGTCGTCGACGGGCTGCGCGACGCGCACGTCGAGTGGTTCCCCGGCGCGCGGCACTCCGTCTGGCGCGACGCGCCGCAGTCGCTCACCTTGGTCCGCGAGTTCGTCGCCGCGCTGTGAAGCTCCGGGTAAGAGACGTGCGGCTCTTCTTCGACGTCGACGGTCCGAAGGTCGTGCCGACCGACGAGGGCGTCGACGAACGGCCGACCGTCGTGCTGCTCCACGCAGGCCCTGGGGCCGACCACTCGCTCTACAAGGACACGATCGGCCCGCCGCTCACGCGCGTCGCGCAGGTCGTGTACATCGACCAGCGCGGCGATGGGCGCAGCGACCGCTCCGACGCCTCGCACTGGACGCTCGACACGTGGGTCGAGGACCTGCGCGCGCTCCTCGACGCGCTCGAGATCGAGCGGCCGGTGCTGCTCGGCTCGTCGGTCGGCGCGCTCGTGGCGCTGCGGTTCGCGGCGCGCTACCCGGATGTGCCGTCGCGGCTCGTGCTCGTGAGCGCGGTCGCGCGCCTCGTGCACGCGCGCTCGGTC
Organism: Actinomycetota bacterium; assembly: GCA_046731555.1. Lineage (GTDB taxonomy): Bacteria > Actinomycetota > Thermoleophilia > Gaiellales > Gaiellaceae > PALSA-600. Next base: position 12,773 of record JBKPLI010000049.1, read on the forward strand.
GCGGCGTTCGACCGGCTCGGCGGGTCGCGCGCAGGCGAGGTTGCCGCGCGCTACTACGCCGAGCCGAACGACGTCACGTTCGCCGAGTACCTGCGCGTGTGCCTGCCGCTCTACACGCGCCGCGGCCTCGACGCGGAGGTGGTCGCGCGCATGGAGATGAACCCGTCCGCGACCGAGCACTGGGACGGCGTCGAGTCCCGCCGCGTCGACCTGCGCGACGAGGTCGGCGCAATCGGCTGCCCGATCCTGCTCCTCGCGGGCGAGGACGATCCGTCGTTCGCCCTCGCGGGCGTCGAGGAGCTGGCGGAGCACCTGCCGCAGCGGCTGCTCGACTTCCGGCGCTACCCCAACGCGGGCCACGGCGTCTTCCGCGATGCTCCCGAGGCGATGGACGAGGTCGTCGCGTTCGTGCGTGGAGCGTCGTGATGTCGTACGGCTGGCCGCTCAAGCCCTTCGACCGCGCGCACCCCATCCGGGGGTCGTTCAACGACCCGCGCATCTCCGGGAGCTCGCGCGCGTTCCACTTCGGGGTCGACGTCGCCGCGAAGGACGGCACCGCCGTCTACGCGGTCACCGGCGGGAAGGCGCACGTCGAGGATCAGACGAAGGTGGCGATCGAGAGCGGCGGCGTCGACTTCGGCTACTGGCACATCAAGCCCGTCGTGCGGCACCACCAGCAGGTCGCGCGCCACCAGCTGCTCGGGCACATCATCAAGGGCTGGGGCCACGTGCACTTCGCCGAGCGCCGCCGCGGCGAGTACGTCGATCCGCTGCGCCCGGGCGCGATGGCGCCGTGGAGCGACCCGACGTCGCCCCGGATCGCGGCGATCGCCCTCGAGCGCGACGGCAAGCGGCTCGACCCGCGCGCGATCTTCGGCCCGGTCGACGTGATCGTCGAGGCCTACGACCGGCCGCCGCTCGCGATCCCCGACCCCGACTGGGCGGGCTCGATCCTCACGCCGGCGTACCTCCGGTGGCGCGTCCTGCGGGGTGCGAGGGTCGCGCGCCCGTGGCACACGCCGGTCGACTTTCGCCACACGATGCTCCCGCAGTCGCGCTTCGCGGGCGTCTACGCGCCCGGCACGCGGCAGAACAAGCCGGGCAAGCCGGGCCGCTACCGCTTCTTCCTCGCCCACACCTGGTCGACCCGGACGCTCGCCGACGGCCGCTACCGGCTGGAGGCCGAGGCGGTCGACGAGCGCGGCAACAGCGCCCGCGCCGGGCTCGACTTCGCGCTTGCCAACAACGTTTGAGCGCGTCCGTCCGGCGTGGCGGTCACGATGGCCGCTGGTAGGGTCTTGCCTGCGATGCCGATCTACGAATACGTCTGCATGAGCTGTGAATCGCACTTCGAGGAGCTCGTCGGGCTGAACGCCGACGACCCCGCGTGCCCCGACTGCGGGGCCGCGAAGGTGCGCAAGCAGTTCTCCGTGTTCGCAGCGCACGGCACCGCTGCGCAGCCCTCGTTCGGTGGTGGAGGAGGCGGCTGTTGCGGTGGTTCCTGTGGCTGCGGTCATTGACCTGACAGGCGCGCAAGAGCTCGCGGCGTTCGCGGCCGAGGTCTCGTCGTGCACGCGCTGCGCGCTCGCCCAGGGGCGCACGCAGGTCGTGTTCGGCTCGGGCTCGCCGACGGCCGACCTGATGTTCGTCGGGGAGGCGCCCGGCTTCCACGAGGACAAGCAGGGCATCCCGTTCGTCGGCGCGGCCGGCCAGCTGCTCGGCAAGCTGCTCGCGGGCATCGGCATGACGCGCGAGGAGGTCTTCGTCGCGAACGTCCTGAAGTGCCGCCCGCCCGGGAACCGCGACCCGCAGCCGGACGAGATCGAGGCGTGCGAGAGCCATCTGTTCCGCCAGATCGAGCTGATCCAGCCGAAGGTGGTCGCGACGCTCGGCAACTTCGCCACGAAGCTCCTCTCGGGCAAGCCGCTCGGCATCACGCGCGTGCACGGCCGCGAGCAGGAGGTGACCCTCGGCGGGTCGCGCGTGCTGCTCTACCCGATCTTCCACCCGGCCGCCGCGCTCTACACGCCGCGGATGCTCGAGGTGCTGCAGACCGACTTCGCCCGCCTCCCGGAGCTGCTCGGCCGCCGGCTCGCGCCCGCCGCGCCGCCGCCGGTGCCGGTTCGCCCGGCCGAGCCGTTCGTCGCGCCTGAGCCGGTCCAGCTCGGCCTGTTCTAGCTATACGTCCCTCATGGAGGTGACCGCTTCGGCCGCGGAGACGGAGGCCCTCGCCGGCGCCCTCTCGTCGCGCCTGGCGCCGGGCGACGTCGTCACGGTCGCCGGCGAGCTCGGCGCCGGGAAGACGACGTTCGTCCGCGGCGCCGCCCGCGCCCTCGGCGTGACGCAGGCCGTGACGAGCCCGACGTTCACGATCGGCCACCGCTACGACGCGCCCGTGCCGGTCGCGCATCTCGACCTGTACCGGATCGCGCACCTCCACCCGGAGGAGTGGGGCGACCTGGAGCCGTACTTCGATGGGACAATTGCATTCGTCGAGTGGCCGGAGCACGCGGGCGACTGGCTCCCGTCCGTGCGCGCCCGCGTGACCCTGGAGCACGTCGACGAGACCCACCGCCGCGTGACGATCGAGAGCGATGACCATCCTGGCCTTTGACACAGCGACCACGTTCGGCGCCGTCGCCGCCGTCTCGGGCGGCGATGTGCGCTCGACGCCGCGCGCCGGCGACCTGCTCGCCGTCGTCGACGAGCTGGTCGACGACCCGGCCGCCGTCGAGCGGATCGTCGTCGGCCGCGGGCCCGGGAGCTTCACCAGCATCCGCATCGGCCTCGCGACCGCGCGGTCGCTCGCCCAGACGCTCGGTGTCCCGCTCGCCGGCGCCTCGACGCTCGACGCGTTCGCCGGCGGCCAACCGGTGATCGACGCCCGCCGAGGCGAAGTGTTCACCGTCGGCCCGGCCGTGGCGAGGCCGGAGGAGCTCGACGTCGACGGCAAGACGCTCGTCGGCGACGGAGCGGTGCGCTACCGCGACGTCTTCGAGGCGCGCGGCGCGACCGTCGCCCCGGACGACGACCCGGCGCACCGTCCCAACCCGCTGCTGCTCGTCGAGCACGCGGGTGACGACATCGACCCGCTCTACGTCCGCGACCCCGACGCGAAGCCGAGCCGCGCATGACCGCCGTCGCAATCGAGATCCGCCGCCTCGGCCTCACCGACATCGACGCGATCGAGTCGATCGAGAAGCGCGCGTACCGCACGCCGTGGTCGCGCTCGATGTTCGCGTCCGAGCTCGCGAAGCCGACGTCGATCTGCCTCGGCGCGTTCGAGGGCGAGCAGCTCGTCGGCTACGTCGTCAACTCGCGCTACGTCGACGCGTGGCACGTGATGAACGTCGCCGTCGACCCCGACTTCCAGCGCCGCGGCATCGCGACGCAGCTCCTCGAACGCGTCTTCGAGCTGACGGAGGGCGACGACCGCCGCGGCTACACGCTCGAGGTGCGCGTCTCGAACAGCGACGCGATCCGCCTCTACGAGAGCCTCGGCTTCAGCTCGCGCGGCGTCCGTCGCGGCTACTACACGGACAACCGCGAGGATGCGCTGATCATGTGGCGCGACTCCAGGTCTGCGTGATCCTCGCCATCGAGACGTCGTGCGACGAGACCGCAGCGGCGCTCGTCACGCGCGACGGCGCGATCCGATCGAACGTAGTCGCGTCGCAGGCCGACCTGCACGCGCGGTACGGGGGCGTGGTGCCGGAGATCGCGTCGCGCCGGCACCTTGAGCTCGTCAACCCTGTGGTGCAGGGGGCGCTCGACGAGGCCGGCGCAACCCTCGACGACGTCGACTCGGTCGCCGTCACCGCCGGCCCGGGGCTCATCGGGGCGCTGCTCGTCGGCGTGGCCGCGGCGAAGGCGATCGCGTGGGCTCGGCGGTTGCCGCTCGTGCCCGTCGACCACCTGCGCGGGCACGTCGCGTCGCTGTACCTGAAGCCGCTCGACCTCGAGCCGCCGTTCACCTGCCTGCTCGCGTCGGGCGGGCACACCCTGCTGCTCGACGTGCGCGACCGCGCCGGGTTCGAGGTGCTGGGCACGACCCTCGACGACGCCGCCGGCGAGGCGTTCGACAAGGGGGCGCGGCTGCTCGGGCTCGGCTACCCGGGCGGCGCGGAGATCGACCGGCTCGCGCGCGAGGGCGACGCCGAGGCGTACGACTTCCCGGTCGCGCGGCTCGCCGGGCTCGACTTCTCGTTCTCGGGGCTCAAGACGGCGCTGCTCTACCGGGTGCGCGACCTGCCGCCCGCGGAGCTCGAGGCGCGGCGGGCGGATCTCGCGGCGAGCTACCAGCGCGCGATCGTGCGGGCGCTCGTCGAGCGCGTCGAGGCGACCGGCGCGGAGCGCGTCGCGGTCGTCGGCGGAGTGGCTGCGAACTCCGAGCTGCGGGCGTCGCTGCCGGACGCCGCGCTCGCGCCGCTCGCTCTCTGCACCGACAACGCGGCCATGATCGCGTCCGCGGCGCGCTACGCCGAGGCCGTCCCGTATCCCGGGTACCTTTCGCTCGATGCGTATGCCACGGCCCTTTGACCGGCGCGTCGGTGCGCTGGCGGCCGTCGCGGTCACCGCAGCGCTGCTCGTGAGCGTCTCCTCGGGCGGAGGAGCGACCCGTGCGCCCCAGCCCGGGCCGGTGACGTGGCGCGGCCTCGTCGGCGAGCAACGGGTGCAGGTGGCGCTCGGCCAGCGGATGATCGTCGTCCTCCGCACGCCGTCCGTGGCCGAGCAGATCCGCCGGCACCGGTTCGCGACGGAGCGCGACGAGCGGCGGTGGGCGACGCAGGCCTACGCCGCGCAGCAGCAGGTGCTCACCGTGCTCGCGAGCCACGGGCTCGGCGTCAAGCCCGACCACAGCTACGCGCGCGTCGTCAACGGGTTCTCGGCGCCGCTCGACCCGCGCGCCGTCGCGCTGCTTCAGGACGAGCGCGAGGTGAAGGGCATCTACCCCGTGCGGACCGCGTTCCCGGCCTCGCTCTCGACGGAGCTGCTCGAGGGGCCGGAGTTCGCCGAGGGGCAGGGGCGGCGCACCGACGTCGAGCTTCCGGGCTTCGACGGACGCGGCGTGACGATCGCGCTCCTCGACACGGGCGTCGACCGTGCACAGCCGTACCTGCGCGGGCGCGTCGCGCGCGGGATCGACATCGTCGGCGGCGGCGAGACGGCCGACGCGCGCGCGAACCCGCAGGATCCCGCGCAGCGCGAGCAGCACGGGACCGCGCTCGCCGGGCTCCTCGTCGGCGGCGGCGGGCCGGGCGGCCTGCACGGCGCCACGACCGGCGCGACGATCCTGCCGATCCGCGTGGCGGGCTGGCAGACCGACGCCGAGGGCAAGTACGCGGTCTACGGGCGCAGCGACCAGCTGATCGCCGGGCTCGACCGCGCCGTCGACCCGAACGGCGACGGCGACGCACACGACGCGGCGCGGGTCGCGCTCGTCGGCGTCGTCGAGCCGTACGCGGCGTTCACCGACGGGCCGGAGGCGCAGGCCGTCGCGGGCGCGCTCGCGCTCGACACGGT
>JBKPLI010000050.1:0-17967 GCA_046731555.1 Actinomycetota bacterium
GCGCCTCGCCGCTCGGCCGTATCCCAGTCCTCGAGGAGGAGCGCGCCCGCGCCCTCGCCCATCACGAACCCGGCGCGCGTCGCATCGAACGGCCGCGAGGCGCGCGGCGGATGCTCGTCCTCGGCCGCGAGGCCGCGCATCGCGGTGAAGCCGGCAAGGATCAGCGGGTGGATGCACGACTCGGTGCCGCCCGCGATCACCGCGTCGGCGTCGCCGCGCTTGATCAGCTCGGCCGCCTCTCCGACCGCGTGCGAGCCCGTCGCGCAGGCCGAGACGACCGCGTAGTTCGGGCCCTTGATGCCGAGCGAGATCGCGAGCTGACCGGACGCCGAGTCGACGAGCACGTTGGGGAGGAAGTTCGGCGAGACGCGGTCCGGCCCGCGCTCGCGCAGCGTGTCCGCCTGCTCCACGATCCCGGGCACGCCGCCGATCGCCGACCCGAAGACGATGCCGACCCGCGTCGGGTCGAACCCGTTCAGGCCGGCGTCGTCTAGCGCCTCGCGCGCGGCCGCGAGCCCGAACAGCACGTTGCGCTCGAGCTTGCGCACCTCCTTCGGCGACGCGACGCTCGTGGGGTCGAAGCCCGTCACTTCGGCCGCGACGCGCACCGGCAGGCCCTCCGTGTCGAACGCGCTGATCCAGTCGATACCGCTCTCGCCCGCGAGGGCGGCGCGCCACGTCGAGGCCGCGTCGACGCCGAGCGGCGTCACGGCACCGAGACCGGTCACGGCCACGCGTTTCACGGGCGGCAGCTTAGTCCGTCGCGCCGAACTTGTTTGCGCACGCAGGCTTTGGGGAAGAACGTTCGCCAAACCGGCGCCCGGCCCCCGCGCCCTCATCGGGAGGTAGTCCCTTGCCCCAGGCTGCGCTGGCCGCCAACAAGCCCGGCCTCGTCTTCTTCCATTCCAGCGTCTCGGGACGCTGCCGCCGCGTCGAGGGCTTCCTCGCGCAGGTGCTGCAGCGCCGCCGCAACCACGAGACGTTCAAGTTCTACTCCGTCGCATCCGAGGAACGGCCCGATCTCGTCGAGAAGTTCGCGATCGGCGAGCTCCCGTCGCTCGTGATCGTCGAGAACAAGCTCGTGTCCGCGCGGCTCGAAGCACCGCGCGGCTGCCGCGACATCGAGCGGTTCCTCGCGCCCTGGCTGCAGTAGCAGCCGGGGCGCACGCCCCTGTCTAGGCTTCCCGCATGGCCGCGAAGGACGTCGTCGAGTCGCCGCGCCGCGGGCTGCCCTTCCCGCCGATGGAGGCCGAGCTCGTCCGCACGCTGCCCGAGGGGGACGGCTGGCAGTACGAGCCGAAGTGGGACGGCTTCCGCGGCGTGCTCGAGAACCTCGGCGACGAGCTCGCGCTGTGGTCGCGGAAGGCGCGGCCGCTCCTGCGCTACTTCCCCGAGCTGCGGCCGCTCGGCGACCTGATGCCGCCGCGGTCCGCGCTCGACGGCGAGATCGTGATCTCGCGCGACGGCGCGCTCGACTTCGACTCGATGCAGACGCGCCTCCACCCGGCCGAGTCGCGCATCCGCAAGCTGTCGGCCGAGATTCCCGCCGAGTACGTCGTGTTCGACGTGCTGCTCTGGGACGGGGAGGAGGTCTGGAAGCTGCCCCTCGAGGAGCGGCGCCGGCGCGTCGAGGCGCTCGAGGGCTTTCGGCTCTCGCCGGCGACCGGCGAGCTCTCGGAGGCGCGCGGCTGGCTCGACCGCTTCGAGGCGATGGGCCTCGACGGCGTCGTCGCGAAGCAGGTCGCCTCGCCGTACCTGCCGGGCGAGCGCGGCGCGGTCGTGAAGGTGAAGGAGGAGAAGACGGCCGACTGCGCCGTGATCGGGTTCCGCTGGAGCCGCGACCGGGAGCACGTCGCGACGATCCTGCTCGGCCTCTACCGCGACGACGGCGAGATCGACTACGTCGGCTCGGCCGCGGTCGCCGCGTCTCGCCGCCAGGAGGTCGCGGACCGGCTGCTGCCGCTGCGAAAGGGCGCGCAGGACCGGACCTTCTCCGAGCCGAACCGCTGGGGCACGGGCGAGCTCGAGCAGGCCGCCGTGCGGCCCGAGCTCGTCGTCGAGGTGCGCTACGACAAGGTGCAGGGCAACCGCTTCCGCCACGGCACGAAGCTCCTGCGCTGGCGCGAGGACAAGGACCCCGCCGACTGCACGTGGCTTGAGCTCCGCCCGCCGCGCGACCCGAACGCGCCCGGCGTCGAGGCGCTGTTCGCCTAGGCTCGCTAGCGGACGGTGAGGATCGGGCTGTACGTGTGGTCCTTCGGCGACCACACGCGGAAGCGCGCGCCCTTGCCGGCGTTGACCGTGCGCGTGTAGGAGCCGCGCGCGCTCGTCCGCTGCGTGCCGCCGACGGAGCGCCACTTACCGGCGCGGAACTGCTGCAGGCGGTAGGTCTGCCGCCCGGCGCGCGGGCGGATCTGGCCCCAGAGCGTCGTGCGCGTCTTCACGCGTGACGTCTGCGCGAGCGGTAGGACGAACGCGTTGTAGGCCGGCTTGCGCAGGCCGCCCGGTGCGAACAGGCCGCTCTGCCAGCGCGCGATCTCGGGCTCGTCGACGAGCAGGTAGTGCACGAGCATGTCGACCTGCGGAGCGAGGTACGCGCGCAGCGCCGCGTCGGCCGTGTACCGCGCCTGCTTCGTCTTCGAGACGCCGAGGAGCCGGTCCGGCGGGTTCGTCTGGTAGCCGAACTCCGTCAGCCAGATCCGCTTGGCGCCCCACGCGCGCCGCACATGCGTAAGGAGGCGCTCGAGCGTGGCCATGGTGATCGTCTCGCAGTGATCGCACCCGCCGGCCCACGGCGTCTCGCCGGGCCGGAGCGGGTACGGGTTGTGCGCGTACGCGTCGAGCTTCGCGCGCGCCTTCTTCATCCCGGCGATCCAGTCGACGGGGGACACGCCGCCCCGCGAAGCGCGCGGCGCGGTGACCCCTCCCGCCACGAGCGCGCCTCTGCGGACGGCGTGAATCGCCGCGTAGGCCGGGTTGAGCAGACGGCTGACGTACGTCGCCGGCGTCGTCGGCCGCAGCCAGCGAGCCTGGTTCGGCTCGTTCCAGATCAGGTAGCGGTGCACGAACGGGTAACGCGCGGCGACGCGGCGCGCGAACGACGCGAACGTGCCGCGGCTCGTCGGCGCCCACTGCGGCCCGCGGCCCTTGTTCGACCAGCGCGGAGCGCCGTACAGCGTCACGACCGGCTCGATCCCGTGTGCGCGCAGCCCGCGGAGCAGCGCGTCGGAGCGCGTCCAGTCGACCTTGCCGCGCTTCGCCTCCATCGTGTTCCAGGGGAGCGTCACGCGCACGAGGTCGACACCCATGTCCTCGAGGCGCTGCAGGCGATCCTCGAGCGAGCCCGGCCCGTACTCGAGCCACGCGTCGTCCTGGAGTCCGTACCGCACGTAGGGCGATGCGTCCGCCTGCGACGGCACGACCGCGACCGCGGCGGCGACGAGCGCGATGACGAGGACGAGGCCGCGGCGCATCGGGCCACCGTAGCCGGGTTGTCTTTAGAGCCGTGTAAGGGTGATTTACGAATCAGGTTCGGACGCGGGAGGCTCGAGCCCGAGCTGCTCGAAGCGCGGTGCGAGCGGCGCCGCGCGCTCCCACATGCCGGCCGTCGGGTCGTCGACCGCCGCGATGCGCCCGCGCATCGTCTCGAGCGTGAACGCGGTGGGCTCGACGTCCGGCACCTCGTCCCACAGGAGCGGCGCCGACACGCGCGCGTCCGGTGTCGGCCGCACCGAGTAGGCGGCCGCGATCGTCCGGTCGCGCGCGTTCTGGCCGAAGTCGACGAAGACCCCGAGGCGGTCCGCGACGCGCCAGGTCGTCGTCGCGACCGATTGGTCGCCGACGCGGCGCTCGACCTCCTCCGCCAGCGCCTTCGCGAACCGGCGGACCTCCGGGAACACGAGCTCGGGCACGATCGGCGCGAGGATGTGCAACCCGGTCGCGCCGGACGTCTTCGGATACGACGCGAGCCCGAGCTCGTCCATCACCTCGCGGACGACGAGCGCGATGTCGCGCACGTACGGCCACTGGCCGTCGCTCGTCGGGTCGAGGTCGATCAGCAGGTAATCCGGCCGCTCGATCTCCGGCACGCGCGAGTGCCACGTGTGGAGCTCGATGCAGCCGAGGTTCACGACCCACGCGAGCGCCTCCGGGTTGTCGACGATCGCGAACACCGTCGAGTGCCCGCTCGGGAACTGCACGAAGACGTCGTCGACGAACGGCGGGTGGTTCTTCGGCACGCGCTTCTGGTGGAAAGAGTCCTGCTCGACGCCGTTCGGGAACCGTTTCATGTGGAACGGCCGCCGGCGGAGGTGGGGGAGGGCGTGCTCCGCCACGTCGAGGTAGTAGGCGACGAGGTCGCCCTTCGTGAGCCCGCGCGCGGGGAAGAACACCTTGTCCGGGTTCGTTACGCTGGTCATTCCGGGTCACGACAGGAGGACTTGCACAGCATGAGGAAGATTCTGATCGCGCTTGCGGCGCTGGGCGCGCTCGCGGCCACGGCGGCCTTCGCGTCCGCCCCGTCGCAGGCGTCGCCGGCGGCGGTCGCGGGGTGCGCGCCTGACTCGCTCAACCTCGTCTCCGACGGCGCGTTGACGATCGGCACCGACAACCCCGCCTACCCGCCGTGGTTCGGCGGCGGCACGCCGAAGGGCTCGTCGTGGAAGATCAACGACCCGACGACGGGCAAGGGGTTCGAGTCCGCCGTCGCGTACGCGGTCGCGAAGCAGCTCGGCTTCGCGAAGGGCGACGTCAAGTGGGTCTACACGCCGTTCAACAGGGCCTTCGCGCCGGGGCCGAAGAGCTTCGACTTCGACATCAACCAGATCTCGTTCACCCCGCAGCGCGCGAAGGTCGTCACGTTCAGCACGTCGTACTACGACGTGAACCAGGCGATCGTCGTCGTGAAGGGCACGAAGATCGCGTCCGTTCGCTCCGTGAAGGGGCTGAAGTCGTACAAGCTCGGCGCGCAGCTCGGGACGACGAGCTACCAGTACATCGCCGCGAAGATCAGGCCGACCCAGAAGCCGTCGGTGTTCCCGAAGAACGACGCCGCCGTGCAGGCGCTGAAGAACAAGCAGATCGACGGCCTCGTCGTCGACCTGCCGACGGCCTTCTACGTCACGGCCGTGCAGGTGCCGAACGGGAAGATCCTCGGCCAGTTCCCGAGCGGGCGGGTCGACGAGCACTTCGGGATGGTGTTCCAGAAGGGCAACTCGCTCGCACGCTGCGTCGACAGGGCTCTCGCGGTGCTGAAGCGGAACGGGTCGCTTGCGAAGATCCAGCAGCAGTGGCTGGCGAAGGCGACCGGCGCGCCCGTCCTGAAGTAGAGCGGCGCTCGCGCATTCTCGGCGGTTGGCGCTCCGGCGAAGGCCGGAGCGTCACCGTCGCGCTCGGCAGCACGCTCGTCTTCGCGATCGTCGTCGCGATCGTGATCACGAACTCGCCCGGCTGGGACGAGGTCAAGCGCACGTTCTTCGACTGGGACGTCTTCAAAGACTCGCTGCCCGAGATCGCGCGCGCGTTCAAGCTCAACGTGAAGATCTTCTGCATCGCGGAGGTCTTCATCCTCGTCTTCGCGCTGATCGTCGCCGTGCTCCGCTCGCTGCCGGGGCCGGTGTTCTTCCCGCTGCGCGCGCTCGCGATCGTCTACGCGGACTTCTTCCGCGGCGTACCGACGATCCTCGTGATCTCGCTGCTCGGCTTCGGCGCGCCGGCGCTGCAGCTCAAGGGCGTCCCGACGTCGGTGACGTTCTGGGGGATCGTCTCGCTCGTCCTCGTCTACACCGCATACGTGTCGGAGGTGTATCGCGCCGGCATCGAGTCGGTGCATCCGTCGCAGGAGGCCGCCGCTCGCTCGCTCGGCCTGACGCGCGGGCAAGCGCTGCGCTTCGTGATCCTCCCGCAGGCCGTGCGGCGCGTGATCCCGCCGCTCCTCAACGACTTCATCGGCCTGCAGAAGGACACGGCCCTCGTCGGCACGCTCGGCGCGGTCGAGGCGTTCAACCAGGCCGCGATCGACACGTCGGCGACGTTCAACTACACGCCGTACGTCGCGGCCGCGCTGCTCTTCGTCGCGATCACGATTCCGCTCGCTCGCTTCACCGACTGGCTGATCGCGCGCGACCGTCGCCGCCGGCAGGCCGCGGGAGTCGCCGCGTGACCGACGCGCTCGTTGTCGAAGGCGTGTGGAAGTCGTTCGGCAAGCACGAGGTGCTGCGCGGCATCGACCTCGCGGTCGGCGAGCACGACGTGGTGTGCCTCATCGGCGCGTCCGGCTCCGGCAAGTCGACGCTGCTGCGCTGCATCAACCTCGTCGAGCCGATCGACGCCGGGCGCATCGTCGTCGAGGGCGAGGAGATCACCGCGCGCGGCGTCGACGTGAACCGCATCCGCCGCAGCATCGGGATCGTCTTCCAGGCGTACAACCTGTTCCCGCACATGAGCGTGCTGCGCAACGTGACGCTCGCGCCGCGCGAGGCGCTCGGCCTGTCGCGCCGCGAGGCGGAGCAGCGCGCGCTCGAGCTGCTGTCGCGCTTCGGCCTCGCCGACAAGGCGCGCGACTACCCCGACAGGCTCTCGGGGGGCCAGCAGCAGCGCGTCGCCATCGTGCGCGCGCTCGCGATGCGCCCGCAGCTGATGCTGCTCGACGAGGTGACGAGCGCGCTCGATCCGGAGCTCGTCGCCGAGGTGCTCGAGGTGATCCGCGAGCTCGCCGACGGCGGGATGACGATGCTGATCGCGACGCACGAGATGAGCTTCGCGCGCGAGATCGCCGACCGCGTGTGCTTCCTCGACGACGGCGCGATCCTCGAGCAGGGCGACCCCGAGCAGATCTTCGGCTCGCCGCGCGAGCCCCGCACGCAGCAGTTCCTCCAGCGGATCGTCGCCGCCGGACGGCTCTAGGGAGCGGTGCGACGGAAGCGGATCGCGACCAGGATCGTCGTGAGCGACACGATGCCGGCGATCGTGTTCGGGATGATGAGCGCGAGGTTGTGCAGCGCGATGCCGTACGCGAGCCAGAGCGCGAAGCCGACGAGCAGCACCTGCTGGTACCCGACCGAGACGGCCTTCGAGCTCTGGTGCACGCGCATCGCGCGCACCTGCAGCAGCGGCGCGAGCGCCATCGCGACGCCCCACGTGGCCGCTGCGACTGCGAAGTATGTGGTCAACGTTCCTCCTTCGGACGACGGGACGGCGGACGGCGCCGTCTCAGTCGCGGAGGTCCCCGCGCTCGCGGTCCTCGCCGTACAGCGGCAGGCGGAGATCGAGCAAGCGCGTCATCGCGGGCAGCGTACCGCGGTACCCTGAGAGCATGCTGGATCCAATTCCCGCGACCGACGTCACGCTCGAGCCGCTCGACGACTACCTCGTCGTAGAGCCGCTCGACGACACGGAGACGCCGAGCGGCCTGATCGTCCCGGTGAACGAGGCCGCGCAGTGCAGGACGGGCATCGTCGCCGCGGTCGGCAGCGACGTGACGGGCGTCGACCCGGGCGACAAGGTGCTCTTCCCGCGCGACGCCGGCTTCGAGGTCCGCCTCGCGCGCTCGAGCCACCGCGTCCGCGTGCTGAAGCGCGAGGACCTGATCGCCCGGATTCACGACTAGTCGGCGACGTCGCTACTCTTTCGCCGCATCGCCGGAGGGGTGGCAGAGCGGTCGAATGCGGCGGTCTCGAAAACCGTTATCCGTCGCAAGGCGGATCGAGGGTTCAAATCCCTCCCCCTCCGTTTCGACCAGCCCGAAACCCCGTCTGAGCTGTGCGGGGTTTCGGCGTTTTTCGCGCTGAAAACCGCACGACCTCGACGGACTCTCTCATCCGGATGGCGGAGCCGAGTTCGTCCCTGCGGCCGACGAAACCGGCTCGCCGCCTTCGTAGCGTGGGCTGCGGCAGGCAACGAGAAGGGAGTGCCCTTGAACGTCATCGCCCTCGAGTCGAGCTTCGACCTAGTCGCGCCGCGCGGCGACGAGCTCGTCTCCGTCTTCTACCGCCGTTTGTTCGAGCGGGCGCCGCACGTACGTCCGCTCTTCGCCCACGTCGACATGAAGCGGCAGCGCTCGATGCTGCTCGCGGCGCTCGTGCTGCTGCGCAAGTCGTTGCGCAACCTCGACCCGATCGTGCCCAAGCTGCGTGAGCTCGGCGCGCGCCACGTTGCGTACGGCGCGACGCCGGACGCCTATCCCGTGGTCGGCGAGGTGCTGATCGCGTCGATGGCCGAGATCGCCGGCGACGCTTGGAGCGACGACTACACGCAGGCGTGGGCGGAGGCGTACGCCGTCGTCCAGGCCGTGATGCTCGAAGGCGCCGAGTCGAGCGAGTACGCTGCCGCCGCGTAACCCGCGGTTCTCGGCGCGACCCCCGGCTACGCTGTCGCGGCCGGGGAGAGGTGTCCGAGTGGTCTAAGGAGCGCGACTGGAAATCGCGTACCTGCTGAAAGGTGGGTCGCGGGTTCAAATCCCGCCCTCTCCGTCGCCCGAAAGCCCGCGTTCGCGGGCTTTCGCGCGCCTGGGCCTTCGGTACGATGCGCGCGCCCGGAGAAGTGGCCGAGTGGCTGAAGGCGGCGCCCTGCTAAGGCGTTAGGTGGGGAAATCCCTGCCTCGAGGGTTCGAATCCCTCCTTCTCCGTCTCGTCGCAGATCACCCTTCGGAGGGGTGACAGGGTGTGGTACCGGAGGCACCATGCGCGAGCCGGCTCCCCCCGATAACCCGGCACACATCCTGCGGCGAAGCACGTCCCGTCCCCCGAGGCGGGCTTCGCTGTTTCTAGGGGCTGTTTTCGCCGCTCAGTGCGTCGACGTGTAGACGAACGCCACGACGTCGTCGATCTGCTTCTGCGACAGCTGGCCGCTCTTGCCGAACGCGGGCATCGGCGGCTTGCCGTTCTCGACGCGGTCCTTGATGAGCGCCTCGTCGGGCTTCACGTCGTCGAGGTTCGGCCCGACGTTGCCGCTCGAGCCGGCGGCCTTCAGCGTGTGACAGCCGCCGCAGCCGGCCGTGGCGAACACCTGCTTGCCGGCGGCGGCGTCGCCCGCAGGCGTCCCGCCGGTCGACGTCTCGCCGGTCGTGGTCTCGCCCGTCGACGTCTCCGCCGGCGGCGTCTCGCCTGTCGCGCCCTCGGCCTCCTTCTCCTCCTTCCCGAAGACGAGCACCGTGCTGATCATCGCGAGGAAGAGGACGACCGTGCCGAAGAGGTACCAGCCGAGCCGGCGGCCCGGGAAGTTCGGCGACCGGCGCGGGATCACGAACGCCGACACGAGCGCGAACGCGATGAAGATCGCCGCCATCGCCGCGAGCGCGATCGCGTTGCCCGTTGCGAGCCCCATCAACATGCCGGCGGAAACTACCGGATCGAGTTACTCGAGCGCCGCATCGCCCGGCCGCGGCTCTTCGAGGCCGGTTTCGGGCGGGCCAACGGGCGCGGGGCGCGCCGGCCGGAGGTAGAGCACCTCGTAGATGACCGCCGCAATCACGCCGCCGCAGAACGGCCCGATGATGTAGACCCACCAGTCGTCCCAGTTGCCGCTGACGATCTCCGGCCCGAGTGAGCGCGCCGGGTTCATCGCGGCGCCGGTGAGGCCGCCGCCCATGAGGATGTCGAGCACGATCGTGAGGCCGATCGCGAGGCCGGCGATCTGCTTGAACGTGCCGCGCGGGTCGGCGGCCGTCGCGAAGATCACCCAGAGCAGGAAGAAGGTGAGGATCGCCTCGACGACGACGCCCTGGCCGCCGTTGAGGCCGTTCTGCAGCGAGGGCGCGCCGCCGTTCACGCCGTCGTACGCGGCGTTCGGCAGCACCCACTTCAGAACGAGGGCCGCAAGCGTCGCGGCCCCGACCTGCACGATCATGTAGAGCGCTGCGAGCGACGCCGCCATGCGCCGCGTGACGAGGAAGCCGAGTGTCACGGCCGGGTTGAAGTGGCCGCCGGTAATGTGGCCGACCGCCGAGGCCATGACGGCGATGACGAGGCCGTGCGCGAACGCGACGCCGACGATGTTCCCGTAGATCAGCGAGCCGACGCCGATGAAGACGAGCGCGAAGGTGCCGACGAACTCGCCTGCGGCACGGCGGAGATAGTCGCCTTCCACTGGCGCAGAAGGCTACGAAGGGCGTCGGACGGCGCCCGCGTCAGCTCATGAACGCGCCGTTGTTGTGGTCGATCGCCTGCCCCGTCATGCCGAGCGCGTCGTCCGACAGGAGCCACGCGACGGTGCCCGCGATCTCGGCCGGCTCGCTCATCCGGCGCAGCGGCACCTCGCGCATCGCCTCCTCGAACGCCTGCTCGCGCGTGAGGCCCGGCATCGCGTCGAGGCCGGACCACGCCATGTCGGTGTTCACCCAGCCGGGACAGATCGCGTTCACCTGGATGCGGCGCGGCGCGAGCTCGGCCGCGAAGGCGCGCACGAGGCCGAGCAGGCCGGCCTTCGACGCGCAGTACGCCGTGTAGCCCGGGACGCCGATCCGCGCGAGGATCGACGACGTGACGACGATGCGCCCGCCGTCGGGCAGGTGCGCCTCGGCCGCGCGGGCGCACCAGTACGTGCCGTAGAGGTTCGTCTGCACGATGTCATCCCACCGGTCGCCGTCGCCGTCCTCGTTCTGCCCGCCGATGCCGGCGTTCGCGACGAGCGCGTCGAGCGGGCCGTCGATCGTGGCGCGCACGGCGTCGCGGTCGCGGATGTCGACCGAGCGCGTCTTCGCGCCCTCGACGACGTCTTGCAGACGAGACTCGTCGCGCGCGAGCAGCGTCAGCCGCGCGCCCTCGGCCGCCAGCCGCTCGGCGATCGCGCGGCCGATGCCGGTGCCCGCACCGGTGACGACGACGTGCTTGCCCGCGAGTCTCAGGCGGCGGAGTCTACGGTCGCCGAACGCAGCGAGGATCGCTCTGCGAGCGCGGCCGAGACGATCGTCGCGACGGCGAGCGTCTGCGTCGCGAGCACGAATGCGAGCACGGAGCGCGTGTCGAAACGGGTCAGCGCCCAGCCCGCGAGCAGCAGACCGATCGGCGACCCGATGGACTGCAACACGCCGCCCGCCGCGAGCGCCTGGGGGCGGAGCTCGCGCGG
Organism: Actinomycetota bacterium; assembly: GCA_046731555.1. Lineage (GTDB taxonomy): Bacteria > Actinomycetota > Thermoleophilia > Gaiellales > Gaiellaceae > PALSA-600. The sequence continues at coordinate 11,062 of JBKPLI010000050.1, forward strand.
CACGCGCAGCGTTATGAGCGCGTGCAGCGGCGCGTTGACGAGCGACATGAAGAACCCGGCGAGCGCCATGCCGGCCGCGGCGATCACCCACGAGCCCGGGACGTCCACGAGCCAGATCGAGCTCATCTGGCACACGAAGCACACGGCCGTCATCGTCAGCGGCTCGACCCGACGCACGAGCTTCAGCGCCGCCAACGCACCGATGACCGCGCCGCCTCCGAGCGCACCGAACAGCCAGCCGACGATCTTCGGGTTCGCCGCGTACTCGGTTACGACGAGAACGGGCAGCGACGCGAAGAGGAGCGTCCAGCAGACGTCGAGCACCGTGAACGCGGGGAACCACACGCGCAGCAGCCGTTCCTTGACGATGAAGCGCGCGCCCGCGAGCACCCCGCGCTTGTCCTCCGGCGCCTCGAACTCCGGCGGGTGCACGAAGAGCGCGACGAGGACGAACGAGAGCACGAACGACGCCGCGTCGATGTAGAGCACCTGCGCGGTCCCGACGAGGCCGATGAGGAGCCCCGCGAGCGGCGGGCCGAGGAAGATCGTCAAGCGGTTCGCGGCCTGGAAGTACGCGGACGCCTCGGCGACGTCGCCCTGCTCCTCGCCGACGAGCTCCGGGATGACCGAGCGCTGCACGGCGAAGTACGGCGCGATGAAGACGCCGGTCGCGGCGACGAGTGCGAGCAGGAGCGGGAACGAGAGGAGCCCCGCCGCGTGCAGCAGCGGGATCGCTGCGAGGAGCGGCGCGCGCGCGATGTCGCAGATGAGCATCGTGCGACGCGTGCCGACACGCGCCGCGATCGCGCCGCCCCAGAAGCCCAGCACGGCGACGGGGACGATCTCGGCGATGATCACCCATGTCATCCGCTGCGGCGAGCCGGTCGCGCGGAGCACGAACCACGGCAGCGCGAGCCACGTCATCTGCGTGCCGAGCGACGACACCACCTCGGCCGCCAGGAGAGCGGTGAGGCGGCGGTCGCTGAAGATCAGCGCGCGGCCGGAAGTCGCAGACTCATCGAAAGACACATTTCGAAACTAGTCTTTCGAGAGCCAGGCGTCAAGGACCTGCCGTTCCTTCTCCCGCGCGAGCCCTGCGCCCGTCTCTGTCGGCGCCTCGCCGGTGCGTACCCACGCGAGCGTGGCGGCCACCGTCTCGTCCAGCGGCCGGATCGTGAGGCCGTTCGCGAGCGCGGCCGACGAGTCGGTGCTCAGCATCTGCGCGTAGCGGGGGTCGTGGAGCCACAGCGGCAGCTCCATCCACTCGTCGACGCTCTGCTCGGCGAGGAAGTCGGGGTCGACCCACACGAACTCGGCGTCGACGTCGGCGACGCGGCGGCACGACTCGAGCAGCTCCGCGAACGTGAAGACGGGGGAGACGACGTTGTAGGTGCCGGCGAGCCGACGCTCGATCGCGTCGACGTTCCACGCCGCGAGGTCGCGCGCGTCGATCACCTGCACGCTGCGCTCGGGCGGCGCCGGCGCGAGCAGGCGGCCGCCCTCGGCGACGCGCTCCGGCCAGTACGTGAACCGGCCCGTCGGGTCCCACGGGCCGACGATCAGCCCCGGCCGGACGACGAACGCATCGGGGAAGCGCTCGAGCACGGCCTGCTCGCAGAGCGCCTTCAGCGGCCCGTACGCCTCGCTGCGGAAGTCCTCCGTCTCCTCCTTCAGCTCGGCCGTCGGCGACGACTCCGTCGGCGGCTGCGACAGGTCGGCGTACACCGAGATCGACGAGACGAACGTGTAGTGCGGCTCTCCTTCGATCGCGTCGAGCGTCGCGCGCACGACGCGCGGCAGGTAGCCCGACGTGTCGACGACCGCGTCGAACTCGCGGCCGGCGAGCGCGCCGAGGTCGCCGTCGCGGTCGCCGTGGAGCTTCTCCGTCTCGAGGAAGAGCTCGGGGTTCGTCTGCCCGCGGTTGAACAACGTGACGTCGTGACCGCGTTCGAGCGCTGCTTCGACGGTGTGGCGGCCGAGGAACTTGGTGCCGCCGAGAACGAGGATTCGCATACCGTCAGCCTATGCTCTGGCTCGTTCGTCACGCAACCGTCGAGTTGCGTCTCGAGGAACCGGCATCGACGTGGACGCTCGACGACGCGGGCCATGCTGCCGCGGAGGAACTGGCCGTGCGCCTTGCGCCGGTGCCGCGCGTGCTGTCGAGCCCGGAGCCGAAGGCAGTCGCGACGGCCGAGCCGCTCGCGCGGCGCTCCGGCGTCGCGGTCGAGGTCGACGACCGTCTGCGCGAAGTCGAGCGCGCGCGGAACCTGCCCGACGCGGACGCGCACCGCGCCGCCGTGCGCGCGTACCTCGACGGCGAGCCGGTCGACGGGTGGGAGGCGCGCGACGCGGCGCTCGCGCGCTTCCGCGAGGCGCTCGAGGGCGTCGACGACGCGGCGGTCGTGACGCACGCGACGGTGCTGAGCCTGTTCCTCGGCTACGACTTCGACCGCTGGGCCGCGATCCGGCTGCCCGACGTGATCGAGTGGCGGCCGTGATCCGCCACGCCGAGCCTGCGGACTACGCGCGCGTGATCGCGGTCGTCGACGACTGGTGGGGCGGACGGCAGATGGCGGCGATGCTGCCGAAGCTCTTCTTCGTCCACTTCCGCGACACGTCGTTCGTCGCAGAGGACGACGGCCGGCTCGCCGGCTTCCTGTGCGGTTTCCGGTCGCAGACGTTCGACGACGAGGCGTACATCCACTTCGTCGGCGTCGACCCCGCGCAGCGCGGCTCCGGGCTCGGGCGGCTGCTGTACGAGCGCTTCTTCGAAGCGGTGCGGCCGCGCACGGTCGTGCGCGCGGTTACCTCGCCCGTGAACGAGTCGTCCGTCGCGTTCCATCGCGCGCTCGGGTTCGAGGTCGAGCGCGTGGACGACGACTACGACGGGCAGGGCGAGGCGCGCGTGCTGCTCGTCCGGCGTGGTTGACTCCGCGCGTGGCCGAGATCTCGGAACTGATGGCCGCGCAGTACCGCGGCGACGCCGAGACGGTCGAGCGTCTGCGCGCGAGCGGGCACGAGCTGACGGTGCACGAGGCGGCGGCGGTCGGCGACGCCCCGCGTCTGGGCGCGCTGCTCGACGACGAGCCCGCGCGGGCGGCCGAGTGGTCGCCCGACGGCGCGCAACCGCTGCACTTCGCCGCGTTCTTCTCGCATCCGGATGCGGTGCGCGTGCTGATCGAGCGCGGCGCGCCGCTCGACGAGCACGCGCCCGGGTTCAACGGCGTCGCCCCGATCAACAGCGCGGCAGCCACCGACATGTCGTCGCTCGACGAGGCAGTCGAGTGCGTGCGGCTCCTCCTCGCGGCCGGCGCCGACCCGCACCGTCGTCAGGGCGGCGCCGCCACGGCGCTGCACACCGCGGCGATGGTCGGCAGCTCGGAGATGGTGCGCCTCCTCGTCGCGGCAGGCGCCGACCCCGATGCGGAGAGCGACGGCGGGCGCACGCCGCGGACGATCGCACCGGACCTCTTCCGAGGGCTTTAGCCTTCGGCCGCGAACGCCGACGATTGACCCATGCCGCCGGTTTACCGTGGTCCATTCGGGGAGGCTCAGGCCGAGCGCCTGCTCTGGCGCGCGGGCTTCGGCCCGCGCCCGGGTGAGGCCAGGCGGCTCGCGAAGCTCGGTCTCGACGGCGCCGTCCGCTCGTTGACGCATCCGGGTCCGGAGAAGCTCGTCGGCCCCAAGCCGCACGACGACAAGGGGCGTCCGCTCGCGCCCGCCGACGCGTGGGGACACGACCACGCGTGGTGGCTCGACCGCATGGTGCGCACGAGCCGCCCGCTCGTCGAACGCATGACGCTCGTCTGGCACGACTGGTTCGCGACGTCGAACGCGGGCGTCGGCAGCCAGGCGCTGATGCTGCGGCAGAACGACCTCTTTCGGCGGCGCGCGCTCGGCTCGTTCAAGGACCTCCTGCTCGACGTCACGCACGACCCGGCGATGCTGCTCTGGCTCAACGGCGTGCAGAACACGAAGGACGAGCCGAACGAGAACTACGCGCGCGAGCTGATGGAGCTCTTCACGCTCGGCGCGAACCGCGGCGCCTACTCCGAGCGCGACGTGCGCGAGCAGGCGCGCGCGCTGACAGGCTTTCGGTACTCGTGGGCGCGCGGCCGCGGCCCCGTCAACTTCCGCTACGAGCGCAAGGCGCACGACCCCGGCGGGAAGCTGATCTTCGGCCACCGCGGGACGTTCGACTGGAGGGACGCGTGCAACCTCTGCCTCCAGCACCCGAAGCATTCGTCGTTCTTCGTGCAGAAGCTGTGGAGCTACTTCGTGCCCGTCGCGCCCGACCGCGCGACGCAGCGCGACCTCGAGGCGCTCTACCGGACGCGCGAGGTCCGGCCCGTCGTCGAGGCGATCCTGCGCCATCCCGCGCTGTACCTCGGCCCGCGGATGGTCAAGCCGCCCGCGGTGCACGCCGCGGGTCTCCTGCGCCGGCTCGGGCTCGCCGTCGACACGAGCTGGTCGTGGATCGGCGAGCTCGCCGGCCAGCAGCTCTTCTACCCGCCGAACGTGTCGGGCTGGGACGACACGCGGTGGCTCGACACGTCGACCTACCGCGGCCGCTGGGTCGGCGTGCAGCACATCCTCGACAAGCGCCGCCTCGACCCCGGGCACCCGCCGGCGAACATGCCGGTCGAGCCGAAGCTGCTGCTCGACCGCGCACTCGCGTTCTGGCACGACCCGCCGCTCTCCGAGCCGACGCGCGCCGCGCTCCTCGACTTCGCGACCAAGGCGATGGGCGACGCGAGGAAGCAGAGCTGGAAGCTCAAGCAGTACCCGGCCCTCGTCGAGAACGCCCTCAGGCACCTGATCGCCGTGTCCCCCGACCTCCAGACGTCGTAGATGGCCGACTGCTGCAACGAGTTCTCCCGCGCCGCGCTGCTGCGCGCGACCGCAGGGCAGGGCCTGCCGGCGATCGAGGACGGCATGCCGGTGCCCGCCGGCACGGGTCTCACGAGGCGCAGCTTCGTCGCCCGCTCCGTCGGTCTCGCGCTCGCGGTGTACGGCGCCGGCCGCCTCGACGTCTTCGACGACGGGATCGCCGCGGCCGCGGCTGCGGCGGGCGCCGACAACCGCATCCTCGTCACGGTGTTCCTGCAGGGCGGCGCCGATTCCCTGTCGATGCTCTACCCCGAGGGCGACCCGCTCTACCGGAAGCTGCGCCCGAAGCTCGCGCTGCCGTCCGGGTCCGGGCAGCCGTTCGCCGAGGACGGCCGCCTCCGCTGGCACCCGTCGCTCTCGCCGCTCGCGCAGCTGCACGCCGAGGGCAAGGTGACCGTGCTGCCGTCGATCGGCTACGACCAGCCGGACCAGTCGCACTTCACCTCGCGCCACTACTGGGAGGTGGGCGCGACGGACGCGCGGCTCAACACCGGCTGGATGGGGCGCTACCTCGACCGGGTCGGCACGAAGGACAACCCGTTGCAGGGCCTGTCGCTCGGCGGGCAGCTACAGCCGACGCTCGCGACGGCGCGCGTCCCCGTCGCGGCCGTGTCGGGCCTCGACGGCTACGACTTCTGGGTGCCGGGCGTGTGGGGCGAGGTCGAGACGCGCATGCTCGATGCGCTCGGCACGCTCGGGCGCGCGCGTCACAAGGATCCTGCTGCGGCGTCCGTGACGGAGGTGACGGCGCAGGTCGACCGGCTGCGCCGGCAGCTGTCGCCGTTCGCGAAGAAGGACGCGCTCGGCGCGACGACGCAGTACCCGCAGACGAAGGATCAGTTCCCGCAGCGGCTCGCGCAGCTCGCGGCCGTGATCGCGGCGGGGCTGCCGCTGCGTTGTGTCGCAATCGAGGCGACGGGCCAGTACGACACGCACGCGGACCAGCCCACGGAGCTCGCGCAGAACCTGCAGGTCACCGCCGCCTCGCTGCTCGCGTTCCAGCGCGACCTCGAGACGCGCGGCATCGCCGACCGCGTCCTCACGTTCGTGTGGTCGGAGTTCGGCCGCCGCGCAGAGGAGAACGGCTCGGCCGGGACGGACCACGGCGCCGCCGGCACGGGCTTCCTGATCGGCACGCGCGCGGCCGGGAAGATGGTGGGCGAGTTCCCCGGCCTGCAGACCCTCGACCGCGACGGTAACCTGCGCGCGACGTCGGACTTCCGCGGCCTGTACGCGGGCCTGCTCGAGCAGTGGCTCGACCACGACGCGGACGCGGTGATCCCGAACGCGCGCCGCTTCGCGCGGCCGAAGCTCGTGCGGTGAAGGCGCTCGCGCTCGCCGCGCTCGCACTCGTCGCGACGCCGGCGCCCGCGCGCCTGCAGGTCGTCGCGAAGGAGTACTCGTTCTCGCTCTCGCGGCTGAAGGTGAAGAGTGGAACGGCGGTCGTCGAGCTCGCGAACTTCGGCGAGGACCCGCACGACCTGCGGCTGCAGCGCCGCGGCGCTCGGCACATCGCCGGGCTCCGCGAGGTCGCGCCGGGCCAGCGGGCGCAGCTGACGCTCCGCCTGCCGCCGGGGCGATACTCACTGTGGTGCTCGATCGGGGACCACAGGAAGCGCGGGATGAGCGCGGCGCTCGTCGTGACGCGCTGATCTGGGACGACGTCGGCGACCCGCGCGGGATCCCCGTCCTCTACTTCCATGGCGGCGGCGACTCGCGGCTGACGCGGCACCCGGACGACTCGATCCTGCGCTCGGTCGGCATCCGCCTCGTCGCGATCGAGCGCTGCGGGCTCGTCGACCCGAAGCGCACGCTGCGCGGGTTCGGGCGCGACGTCGAGCGCATCGCCGACGACCTCGGGCTGGGACGCTTCTCCGTCCTCGGCTGGTCGGCCGGCGGGCCGCACGCGCTCGCGGTCGCGCACGCGCTCCCGTCGCGCGTCGCGCACGTGTCCGTCGTCGCCGGCATGCCGCCGCCGAGCGGCCTGCGCGCGATGCCGCGCGACGTGCGCGCGAC
>JBKPLI010000051.1:0-4539 GCA_046731555.1 Actinomycetota bacterium
CTCGGAATCCTGGCCGGGCTGGCCGTCGTGATCGCCGCGGGCTTCGTCGCGACGACGAGGACGGCGCGCGAGCGGGTCGCGTTCGCCGTCTGCGGCGCCGTGGCGCTCGTCGCGCTCGCGCTGACGTCGAGCCGCGGCGCGTGGGCGGCGACGGTTCTCGGCGTCGCGACGACGGCCGTCTTTCTCCACGCGAGGCGTCTGCGCGCCGCGTGGCTCGCGCTCGTCGGAGCGCTCGTCGCGGTGGTGCTGGCCTCGCCGCTCGTCGTCAGCCCGTCGACGCTCGAGCGCTTCCTGAGCGATCGGCCCTACTACTGGTGGACGGCGTGGAACGCGGTCGACGACCGGCCGCTGCTCGGCTCGGGTGCGGGGACGTTCGACCTGATCTGGGCGGCCGGCGCGCCCATCGAGGCGTTTGTGCGCGATGCGCACAGCCTCTACCTCGAGACGCTCGTGGAGGTCGGCCCGCTCGGCGTCGTCCTCATCCTGGGCGCGCTGGCCGTGCCGCTCGTGGCGGCTTTCGGCGCGCGGACCGACGTGGCCGCCGTCGCGACGGGCGCCTACGTCGCCTTTCTCTTCCACGCAGGCGTGGACTGGGACTGGGAGATGCCGGCCGTGACCGTGGCCGGGCTCGCCTGCGGAATCGCGGTCCTGGCAGAGCGCAAGTTCGGCTGCGGCCCGGCATCCAACTTGAGGACACACAGGACTGTCGACAGAGGAGTGCCATGAAGAGACACATCTCGAGGGCTCGTCTCGCGGTCACCGCGGCGCTCGCCGTGGTGCTGACGATCGCGGTCACGGCCGTCGCCGCCCCGCCGCCCGGCAAGGGCAACGGGAACGGCAACGGCAACGGGAACGGCAAGGGCAACGGCAAGGCGGCTGCGCCCGTCGCCCCGGCGCCGGCCGCGAGCGCCGCGCAGTCCCAGTACGGTCCGGGCGGGAAGCAGTACGGCAAGAACAAGGTCGCGATCTGCCACAAGGGCCACACGATCCGTGTCGCCCAGCCGGCGGTGAAAGCGCACCTGAAGCACGGCGACCGCCTCGGGACCTGCTAGTCCGAGAACCGAGGCCGGGGCCGCGGCGTGGCGGCTCCGGTCTCCTGTCGTCCGAGCGGCATACGCTTAGGGCGTGTTCGACCGGGAGCTCGCGCGCAAGGCGGAGATCGCGGAGCTCTTGCTCGACGCTGCGCGGCAGCTCGGCGAGACGCTCGAGCCCGAGAGCGTCTACGACCGCTTCCACGACCTGCTCGCCGCGCGCGTGCAGCACGACGCGGTCGTCGTCTCCTCCTACGACGACGGCGACGGGTTCATCCGCTGCGAGTACGCCTGGGTCGAAGGCAACCGCCTCGACCCGTCGATCTTCCCGCCCGTCAAGCTGAACCCGGAGGGCGGCATGCAGAGCCAGGTGATCGTCCGCGGCGAGCCGCTGCTCTTCAACGACGTGACCGAGCGCGTGCAGGGGCCGGGCACGTACTACGACGTGGACGCGAAGGGCGAGGTGCGCAAGCTGCCGGAGTCGGGGCCGCCCGGCACGCAGGCGGTGATGATGGTGCCCGTCAAGCACGAGGGCCGCGTCGTCGGCGTCGTGCAGCTGATGAGTGACAGCGGAGCGTACGACTCGCACGAGCTCGAGCTCTTCGAGGGGCTCGTCGGGCAGATGGCGGCCGCCGTGCGCAACGTGCGCCTCCAGAAGGAGCGCGTCCGGCTGCAGGCGGCCGAAGAGGCAGCGCGGTTCGTCGCGGCCGAGCGGGAGCAGGCGGCTCAGGTGCTGCAGATCGTGGGCGACGGGATCTTCCTCGTCGACGCCGACGGCCTGATCCGGCTCTGGAACCGCGCGGCCGAGGTCGTGACAGGGCTTGCGGCCGACGACGTCACGGGCCGGCCGGCCGCCGACGTCCTGCCGCGCTGGAGCGACGTGTCGCTGAGCATCCCCGTCGCGGAGGGCGGGGTCGCCCGGCGTTCGGTGACGCTCCCGCTCGACCTCGGCGGCCGCGACGTATGGCTCTCGTTCGTCGCCGTCCGCGGTCCCGACGGCATCGTCTACGCGTTCCGCGACGTGACCGCCGAGCGGCGGCTCGACGAGGAGAAGAGCGACTTCGTCGCGACCGTGTCGCACGAGCTGCGCACGCCGATGGCCGCCGTGTACGGCGCCTCGCAGACGCTGCTTCGCCGCGGCGCGGAGCTCGACCCCGAGAGCGCGCGGCGCCTGCTCGAGATGATCGCCGTGCAGTCGACACGGCTGTCGCAGATCGTCGAGGACGTCCTGCTCGCGAGCCGGCTCGACCGTGGCGACCTGCCCGTCGAGCGCGAGCGGGTCGACCTCGCCGGCCTGGTGCGCGCCGCGGCCGAGGCGGCGCAGAGCTCGACGGACGAGGGCCAGTCGATCGAGGTGGTCGCCCCGTCGGACGTGGCGGCCTACGGCGACGCCGACCGCATCCAGCAGGTGCTCATCAACCTCTTCGACAACGCCGTGAAGTACGGCGGCGGGGACGTGATGGTGCGTGTCGCGGGCGGCACGGGGGTCGTGCGCGTCGCGGTCAGCGACGGCGGGCCGGGGATCCCGCGCGCCGAGCAGCAGCGCATCTTCGACAAGTTCTACCGCGGCGACCCTCAGCTGACGCACGCGCCGGGCGGCACCGGCCTCGGCCTCTACATCTCACGCGAGCTGATGCGCCGCATGGGCGGCCGCCTCGACGTCCGCTCGGAGCCGGGCGCGGGCGCGACCTTCGTGATCGAGCTGCCGGCCGGCTAGCTCCCGGGCTTCGGCTCGTCCTCGTCGGTCGAGTCGTTGCCGCTGAAGAGGATCCAGAGCACGACGCAGAACGCCGCGAACGCGCCGATGAAGAGCGGCGTGTGCATCCACACGACGAGCTTGCCGAGCCGCGGGATGTGCACCCACTCGCTGCCGATCACGTCCTTCGGCTTCGGGTGCCAGATGTCCGGCGCGGTGCGGTTGTCGCCCCGCACGACGTAGCCGTCCCGCGCCGAGCCGCCGACGATCCGGTGGATCACCTGCGCGCCCGCCGCCGGGTCCGGCTCCGGCACGTGGTAGGCGATCACGTCGCCCTTCGCGTACGTGTCGTGCTCGTGGACGATCACGAGGTCGCTCGTGTGCATCGTCGGGAGCATCGAGTCGCCCGAGACGAGCACGAAGCCCGCCGGCCCGCCGAGGCCCTGCGGGCGCAGCGCGACGAACCAGAAGACGACGACGAGAGCGACCAGGACCCAGCGCGCGATCGACCACGCCCGCCGGAGGTCGCTACTGCGCATACGTGATCGCGAGCGTCGGCCGGTTCGTCGTCGTGCCGTTCTCCGACGAGCCGAGAGCCGAGGTCGCGATGGCGGACGCGCCGAGGTCGGCCAGGCGCCAGCCGAAGTTCGAGGCTGCGCCCGAAACCCAGTCGGCGACGTCCGCGCTCACGTCGACCGTCTTCGCACCGGTCGTCGCGGCCGAGAAGGTGCCCGTGGCCGTGCCGGCGACGCTCGGATTCGTGTTCCACGTCACCGCTCCCTCCGTCCACGTGCCGGTGGCCTCGGTGACCGTGATCGTGCGTCCGGTCGCGGCGGTCGTGACGCGGACGCTCAGCGTCGCCGAGTCGACCTGCGCACCCGCCGGGATGCCGCACGCCGCGAGGTTGAACATGAGCCAGCCGTAGCGCCGGTTGTTCGTCAGGGGGGAGATGCTGATCGTCGTCGCGGTGCCCGCGGTGGCGTTCGGCGATGCCTGCTGCGTGTACGAATCGTCCGAGACGCCCGTGCCCGGGATGGTGCAGGAGGCGTGCGTGATCGGCTCGGAGAAGATCGCGATCTTGCCGGAGACGATCCCGACGGCTGCGGCGCCCGCGGCCGCGGCGATCGCGCCGCCGGCGACGATCGTCACGACCAGGATCTTCGTCGTGCGGCCGAAGCGCCTCATCGCCGACGGAGTCTCTCGCACGACACCATCGTGTCGCGGCCGCCGAACGGCACGCAGATGTCGAGGCCGGGGCCGCCGATCAGGCGGTCGTTCCCCGGGCCGCCGATGAGGTAGTCGTTGCCGGCGCCGCCCTCGATGCGGTCGCGGCCGGGGTCGCCCTCGAGGCGGTCGTTCCCGGTGCCGCCGCGGAGCGTGTCGTTGCCGGTCCCGCCGTAGAGCCGGTCCTTGCCGTTGCCGCCGTCGACGCGGTCGACCCCCGGGCCGCCCGCGGCGCGGTCGTTGCCGTTCCCGCCCGAGACGAGGTCGTTGCCGAGGCCGCCGAGCAGGCGGTCCGCGCCCGCGACGCCCACGATCAGGTCCTTGCCGCCCATACCGAGGATCACGTCGGGGCCGGCCGTGCCGTAGAGGCAGTCGTTGCCCTCGCTGCCGACGACCCGCGCGCCGAAGAGCGTGCCGCGTCCGCACGGCGGCGCCTGGCCCGGGCCGCCGGGCGTGGGGACGGTGGTCGTGGTCGTCGTGGTGGTGACGACGCCGCCGCCGCCCGAGGACCCGCCGTCGGAGCCCTCGGACGCCGAGTTGATCGCGACGTTGAGCGTGCCGACCGCCGAGGCGAGGACGGGACCGTCG
>JBKPLI010000052.1:0-42954 GCA_046731555.1 Actinomycetota bacterium
CGCCGCGACGAGCATCCGCACGAGCGCGTACGGCACGTGCGGCCCTTCGCCGATCGTGAGCTCGGGCACGCCGAGCGACGCGGCGAGGTCGCCCGGCCCGAGGATCAGCGCCTCGAGCCCCGGCGCGGCGGCGATGCGCTCGCACTCGACGAGGCCGAGCGCCGTCTCGATCTGCGCCTCGGCCGGCAGCGGCGCGGCCGCGACCTCGTCTGCGGACTCGACTTTCGGCAGCACGACGACGTCGGGACGCGCCTCGGCGACCATCGCGTGGTCCTCGGCCGAGCCGCGGTTCACGCGCACGGCCACCGTCGCCGCCTGCCACTCGAGCTCGCGCAGGGCGCGCGCCACCGTCTCGCGCGCGACGTCCTTGCGCGCGGACGCGACCGCGTCCTCGAGGTCGAGGATCACCTCGTCGGGCGCGAGCCGCGCCGCCTTCTCGAGCTTCCGCTCGTCGTCGCCCGGCACCGTGAGGCACGAGCGGCGGCGGCGGGGCGACATCGCGGCAACGCTAACGGTTTCCGTACAGGACCGATACGGACCGGCCACAGCAACGAATCACGATCAGGCCATGCGCTACATCGCAGCCATCGCGGGGATCTTCGCGACGCTCGTGCTCGTCCTCCCGCACTAGTCGCGCTGGCGCCAGGGCACCCGGCGCTAGCTTGCCGGGGTGCGCCTCTTCGGACGCCTGTTCCGCCTCGTCTGGGGCGACGACGTCGACCGTGCGCTGCGTCCGGTGCTCACCGTGCAGCTCGTCTCGTCGACGGCGGGCTCGGCGGCGTGGATCTTCATCGGGATCTGGGCGAAGGAGCATCTCGGTGCGAGCGACACCGCGCTCGGGGTCGCGTTCCTCGCCGGGGCGCTGCTCGCCGGTGCGGCCGGGTATGTCGGCGGTCACATCTCGGACCACGTCGGCCGGCGCCCGCTGATCCTCGCCGGCTGGGGCGGCGAGACGGCGATGCTGCTCGGGTTCGCGCTCGTCGGACGCAACACGACCGCAGGGCTCGCGTGCGCTGCGCTCGCGCCCGCGCTCGGCGCGATCGGCGGCGCCGCCGACCAGGCGATGGTCGCCGACCTCGTTCCGCCGGAACGGCACGAGGCCGGCTACGCCGCCGTCCGCGTGGCCGCGAACCTCGGCGTGACGTTCGGTCCGCCGATCGGCGGCCTGCTGCTGCTGGCGCACAGCTGGCCCGTGTTCTTCGTCGGGACGTCTGCGCTCTGCGGCGTAGCGTTCCTCGTGGCGTGGCGGTACATCCCGCGCCGCGGTGCGTACTCGCCGGACGAGCCGCCGCGGCGCGGCTCCGGCCGCGTGATCCTGCGCGACCGGCCGTTCCTGCTCTTCCTCGGCTCGTCGATCCTCGCGTCGATGACCTACATGTCGTACGAGGTCTTGCTGCCGATCTCCCTCGTGACGACGTACGGCCTCGCGCCGGCGCTGTGGGGCGCGATCGTGATCGTGAACCCGGCGCTCGTCGTGCTGATGCAGCTGCGGCTCATCCGGTGGACGTCGTCCGTGCCCGCGGCTCTGAAGCTCGGCGTCGCGATGCCGCTGATGGGGCTGCCGTTCCTGCTGCTCCCGGTGTCGGCCGCGGTGCCTGTCGTCCTGCTTGTCGTCGCCGTGTTCGTCGTCGGCGAGATGCTCTGGGTGCCGACCTCCCAGGCGGCCGTCGCTGCCTTCGCGCCGGCCGACATCCGTGGCGCGTACATGGGCTTCTTCGGCAGCTCGTGGTCGATCGCCTTCGCGCTGGCGCCGTTCCTCGGCCTGCAGATCCGCTCGCAGTGGGGCGACGCGACGATGTGGACGTGCGTCGCCGCGATCTCGGTCGTCGCGGGGCTCGCCGGCGCCGCCGCCGTGCGCGGGCGTCCGGTGCCGTCGAGCGAGGCGCTCGCGCCTGCTTGACCCGGGACCGTCCGCGCTGGGACGATCGGCGCGGTCTCATGGGTCCGGCCGACGTCCTCAGGCGCCTGCGTCCGTTCGCCGTCGGCTTGCTGCTCGGCGCGGGTGTGCTCGCCGTCGCGTGGTTCGTCTTCGGCAGCGGGGACGACTCGCTGTCGGCGGACCCCGGCATCCCGCCGCCCGAGTACGTGTACCTCGACAACGCCCGAGTCCTTGCCTACCTCTCGCAGATCGAGGGCGGACTCTCGTCGAGTGAGAAGCTCACCGAGCAGGTGACCCGCGAGCGCAGCGGCGGCGTCTCGGCGAGCGGCATCCAGGTCGGCGGCTCGGTTTCCCAGGAGCAGTTCGTCGAACGCGTCGTGACGCCGACCGCGACGACGCGCTTCTACCGGCTGCTCGACCGGCTGCGCGCGAAGAGCTACCTCCACACGGTCGACGTGGCAGACGGCCTGAAGCAGGTCGCCCGCCAACTGCGCGACGTGCCCGAGGGCGACTTCGTCCGCATCGGCAACTGTCGCGCGGTCGTCCCGTCGTACGCGAAGCTCGCACTGGACGTCCGGCGTGCGCGGGTGCAGCTCTTCCCGGCGAACTACATGAGCAGCGCCGCATACGCCGGCCAGGAGGCGCTGTACAACGCGCGCGAGATGCTGAAGCCCGCAAACGTCCCGCGCATGGGCATGCCGAGCATCGCGGTGGCGCACAAGGTCCCTCGGACGGAGATGATGCGCGGCGCCGAGCGCTTCGCGGCCGCCGTGGGGAAGAACCCGCGCGTGCCGCTTGCGAGCTGCTCCGGCCGCGTCGTCTACGCGCCGCGCACGCTCGACGTGCTCTTCCCGATTCGCCTCGGCCTGCTGAACGACGATCCCAGCGTCCTCGCCGGCCCGGTCACGATCGTCGGGAAGCTGCTGCGCGCCGTCCGCGACCCGAGCGAGGACTACCTCGACGACGCCGCCTACTCCGCCTGGCTCCAGCCCGTCAGGGCGATGGACGCCCTGTACGCGAGGGACGGCGGCGCCGAGTCCGACACGAGCATGGCGACGGATCTGCAGACCGATGCGACCGCGCTCGCGCCCGGGGTCGTCATCCAGCCGATCGCGATCTACAAGTAGCATCCCGCGCCGTGAAAGGACTCATCTGCGCGGGCGGCACCGCGACACGGCTCGAGGAGCTGACGCGCGTCACGAACAAGCACCTGCTGCCGGTCGGCCGGTGGCCGATGGTCTACTACCCGCTCCAGCTCCTGCAGCGGGTCGGCGTGCGCGAGGTGCTGCTCGTCACCGGCCAGCAGCACGCGGGCGACTTCATCGACCTGCTCGGCAACGGCCGCGTGAGCGCGCGCGGGAGCGACGAGCTGCTATTCGACGTCGACCTCTCGTACAAGGTGCAGGTCGAAGCCGGCGGCATCGCACAGGTCGTCGGCATGGCGCGCGACTTCGCGGCCGGCGACCAGCTCGTCGTGTGCCTCGGCGACAACATCTTCGAGCACGCGCACGCCGACGCGATCCGCTCGTGGCAGAGCGGCGCGCTCGTGTTCGCGAAGGACGTGCCCGACCCGGAGAACTTCGGCGTGGTCGCATACGACGGCGACGGCAACGTCGCGGACATCGTCGAGAAGGCGGGCGTCGTCGACAAGCGCTACGACTCGCCGCCGTCGAACGACGCGGTCGTCGGTCTCTACTGCTACCCGCCGGACGTGTTCGAGATCATCGACACGCTGCAGCCGTCGAGCCGCGGCGAGCTCGAGATCACGGACGTCAACCGCGAGTACGCGCGACGCGGCCAGCTCGTGGTGCAGCGCGTCGAGGGCTGGTGGCACGACGGCGGCAAGCACTGGGGCGATCTCGCCGAGGTCGGCCGCCTCATCGAGGAGACGGGCGTCAACAAGTGATCAAGCGGTATCCGCTCCAGCGGCACGCGGACGACCGCGGCTGGTTCCAGGAGCTCGTGCGCGCGGGCGACCTCCCGAAGCCGATCCGCCAGGCGAACCTCGCCCACTCGCGCAAGGGCGTGATCCGCGCGCTGCACTACCACGAGCGCGGGCAGGACGACCTCTTCGTGTGCCTCCAGGGGATGGTGCGCGTCGTCGTGCTCGACCGCGAGACGGGCGAGACCTTCACGGAGGACATCGGCGACGACAACCCCGTCGCGATCTACGTCGAGGGCGAGAACGCGCACGGCTACGAGGCGCTGACGGACTGCCTGTTCTGCTACTTCGTCACCGAGGAGTACGACCCCGCGAACCCGGACGAGCACGGCGTCGCGTGGAACGACCCGCGGGTCGTCGACCTCTGGAGCACGCGATCGCCGATCCTGTCGGACCGGGACAAGGCCGTCGCGCTCTGATCACGGGCGCGGGCGGCCAGCTCGGCCGCGCGCTCGCGGAGGAGTTCCCGGAGGCCCTGCCGCTGACGCGCGCCGAGTGGGACGTGGAATACCCGCCGCCTCCGGGCCTCGACCCGGGCCTCGTCCTGCACGCGGCGGCGTGGACGAACGTCGACGGCGCGGAGGACGATCCGCAGGCCGCGGCCGCGGTGAACGTCGGCGGCGCCGCGCACGCGGCAGAGCTCGGCGCGCCCCTCGTCTACTACTCGACCGACTACGTCTTCGACGGCGCGAAGCGCGAGCCGTACGTCGAGTCCGACGCCCCCGCGCCGCTCGGTGCGTACGGCCGCACGAAGCTGCACGGCGAGGCCGCCGCCGGAGAGCAGGCGTGGGTTGTCCGCTCGTCGTGGCTGTTCGGGCCGACGAGCCACAACTTCGTCCGCACGATGCTCCGCCTCGGCGCCGAGCGGAACGAGGTCGCGGTCGTGGACGACCAGCGGGGGTCGCCGACGTACGTCGGTCACCTCGCGACGGCGACGCGCGAGCTCCTCGAGCTGCCGTTCGGCGTCTACCACGTCGCCGCCGGCGGCGACTGCACGTGGGCCGACTTCGCCGAGGCGATCTTCGACGAGGCCGGCCTCTCGACGCGCGTGCGCCGGATCACGACCGCGGAGTTCGGCGCGAAGGCAGCGCGGCCCGCGTACTCGGTCTTGCGCTCCGAGAAGGGCGCCCCCGAGCTCCCGCACTGGCGCGACGGCCTGCGCGAGTGCCTCAGGCGACTGGGCGCAGCTTCTTCCTAGCCCGGTCGACCTGCTTCGGGTCGTGGCCGGCCACACGGCCGCCCTCGACGCGCACCCACTTGCACGGCACGGGCGAGACCTTCTCCTTGCCGGGCTCGCAATCGCTGTAGAGGAACGGCGCGACCGTGCGCAGCGGCAGGCCCTCGAACGTCTCGCCGAGGTAGAGCTGCCCGCGCACCGACGGCAGCTGGCGCGTGACCGTCGCGCTCGCGGTCACCCGGGGCGCCTGAGACCACTGCAGGACGAAGAGCGCGATCGCGGCCACCGCGACGAAGGCCGTCACGACCTGGCGTTTGCGGTGCCCGCGCAGGACCACGACGACGGCACGGTAGCCTGTCCGCCGTGCGCGTGCTCGTCACCGGCGGAGCCGGGTTCATCGGCTCCCATTTCGTGCGCCGCCTTGCCGCGGCGGGCGACGAGGTGTTCGTCCTCGACAAGCTCACCTACGCGGGCAACCCGGCGAATCTCGTCGACGTCGACGCCGAGCTCGTGACCGGCGACATCGCGGACGCCGACGTGGTCGCGCGCGCGGCCGAGGGCTGCGAGGCGATCGTGAACTTCGCGGCCGAGACGCACGTCGACCGCTCGATCCTCAGCTCGCGCGACCTCATCGACACGAACATCGTCGGCGTCCAGACGCTGCTCGAGTGGGCGCGCGAGCACGATGCGCGGATGCTGCACGTCTCGACCGACGAGGTGTACGGCGACCTCGAGCGCGGCGGTTCGTCGAAGGAGGGCGACCCGCTGCACCCCTCGAGCCCGTACAGCGCCGCGAAGGCGGGCGGCGACCTGCAGGTGCTCGCCTACGTCCGCACCTACGACGTCGACGCGCTCATCACGCGCGGCTCGAACACGTACGGGCCGAACCAGTACCCCGAGAAGGTGCTGCCGCTCTTCATCACGAACGCGCTCGACGGCGAGCCGCTGCCGCTCTACGGCGACGGCCGCCAGATCCGGGACTGGCTCTTCGTCGAGGATCACTGCGCCGGCATCGAGGCCGCGCTGCGCCGGGGCCGGGCCGGCGAGGTCTACAACATCGGCGGCGGCGACGAGCGCGAGAACCGCGAGATCACGCAGATGATCCTCGAGGCGACCGGCCGCGACGAGTCGCTCGTGCGCCCGGTCGAGGACCGCGCGGGCCACGACCGCCGCTACTCGCTCGACACGACGAAGATCCGCGAGGAGCTCGGCTGGTCGCCGCAGGTCCCGCTGGCCGAGGGCTTCGCGCGGACGGTCGCGTGGTACCGCGAGAACCGCGCGTGGTGGGAGCCGATCAAGCAGTCGGGCGGCTACCGCGAGTACTACGAGCGGCAGTACGCCGAACGGCTCGCGCAGAGCTAGCCCTGCTCGTCGCAGCTGCGCTCGGCGCTCTTCCGTAGCCGGTCGATCTCCTTCCGCCGGCCCTGGATCGACTCCGAGCGGTCGAGGAGGTCGACCACGCCGTCGCAGCGCCCCAGCGAGAAGCGTGCGAGCGCGAGGTTGTAGCTGGCGTAGGCCTCGGTCAGCGAGCCGGTGCCCTGCAGCTTCTGCACCGCCTGCTCGAGGAGCGGCAGCGCGCCGGCTGCGTCGCGCTGGCGAAGCTTCTCGAAGCCCGCGTTGTTCAACTCCTCGCCGCTCGCCGTGCTCTGCGCCGTCGTCGCCCTCGCCGTTGTCGCCGGCGCCGTTGTCGCCGGTGCCGTCGTGGTCTGCGGGGCGGTCGTGACCGTGCGCTCTACCGTGGTGCCGGGCCGCGTCACGGTGCGGACGATCGTGCGCTCCGTCGGCGCGCTCGTCTCCCCGCCGTCGCGCGTGGCGGCGGCGTACGCGGCGACCAGGCCCACGCCGACGAGGAGCGCGGCGAGCACGGGAATCCACCAGCGGCGCGTCCGCGCCGTCGACGCCATCCCGTGCGTCGGCCCGGTCGGCTCGGAGATCGTCGTCGCGCCCGCCGACTCGTGCAGGGCGTGCCGCAGCTCGGCGACGAACTCGGCCGCTGTCGGGTAGCGCTCGGCCGGGTCCTTGGCGAGCGCGCGCTCGAAGACGCGGTCGAGCTCGGGCGGCAGGTCCGGGTTGAATGCATGCGCGGACGGCACGGGCTGCTGGATGTGCGCGGCCGCCTCGGCCGTCGGCGAGTCGGCCTGGAACGGACGTCGTCCGGCGAGCAGCTCGAATGCGACGACGGCGAGTGCGTAGAGGTCGCTCGCCGCACCGGCGCGCTTGCCCTGCGCCTGCTCGGGCGCGAGGTAGCCGGCGGTGCCGAGGATCGTCCCCGTCTTCGTGAACGAGGCCATGCCCACGGCGCTCGCGATGCCGAAATCCGCGACATAGACACGGCCGCGCTCGTCGAGCAGCAGGTTCGCCGGCTTCACGTCCCGGTGCACGACGCCCTCGCGGTGTGCCATGTCGATGCCGTTCGCCGCGTCCTCGAGCCACTCGAGCACCTGCGGCGGCGCACACGGCCCGTCGTCGCCGATCCGGTCTTGCAGCGAGCCGCCGCGCAGGTACTCCATGACGATGAACGGCCGCGACTCGTGCTCGCCGACGTCGAAGATCGTGACGATGTTCGGCGCCCCCGACAGCCGGGCGGCGGCGAGCGCCTCGCGCTTGAACCGCTGCCGCAGCGAGTCGTCCTGGGCGTACGCCTCGGACATGACCTTGATCACCACGAGGCGGCCCAGCTCCTCGTCCACGGCGCGGTAGATCTCGCCCATGCCGCCGGTGGCGATGCGCTCGACGTCCCGGTAGCGCGTCGGAAGGATCGGGGTGCTCGCAGCCATGGCCGGCCGCCGTCCTGAGCGGCCTCGCGAACCGTACCGGGGACGGGAAGCTCGAAAACCTCCCTAACACACCTCGGCTACCGTGCCCCACGTGCTCCGGCGCGTCTTCCCTCTCGCCGCTGCATCCGCCCTTGCGGTCTGTGGGGCGGCCTCTGCCTACCTATTGGCCGTGCCGGCCGGGGCCGCCGGGAAGGCCGCGACCACGACCGGGACGACCGCCGCGACCACGACGAGCGCGGCGAAGGCGACGATCGTGCTCAACGGCCACGGCTGGGGCCACGGCATGGGCATGAGCCAGTGGGGCGCCTACGGCTACGCCAAGCGCGGCTGGACCTACGACCGCATCCTCGCCCACTACTACCGCGGCACGACGCTCGGGCCGGCGCCCGTGAAGTCCGTGCGGGTCCTGCTCGCGGACGCCAAGGCGAAGGTGGTGCTCGAGTCGGCCGGCCCGTGGCGCGCGTTCGACGAGAGCGGTGCGCCGCACGACCTCGAGCCGGGGAAGCTCACGCTGACCCCGAAGCTCGAGGTCGACACCGGTGCCGACGAGCCGCTCGCGCTCGGCGAGAGCGCGCGCTTCACCGGGAACCCGGTGCTCGTGAACGGCAAGCCGTACCGCGGCGCGATCCGCGTGCTCGTCGTCAAGGACAAGCTGCGCGTGATCGACGTGCTCGGGCTCGAGGCGTACCTGAAGGGCGTCGTCCCGTCGGAGATGCCGTTCAACTGGCATCCGGAGGCGCTGAAGGCGCAGGCGGTGGCAGCGCGGTCGTACGCGCTCGCGAACCTCGCGAAGGGCGGCGACTTCGACCTCTACAGCGACGTGCGCAGCCAGGTGTACGGCGGCCTGAAGGCCGAGACGACGGCGACGAACGGCGCGATCGACGCGACCGCGGGCCAGGTCGTCCTCTACGCGGGCAAGGTCGCGACGACGTACTTCTTCTCGACCTCCGGCGGCAAGACCGTGTCGGCCGGCGACGTGACAGGCAAGCCCGTGCCCTACCTCGTCTCGGTGCCGGACCCCTACGACACCGCATCCCCGTACCACAACTGGGGACCGATGCTGCTCGACGCGGCGAAGGTCGCGAAGCAGCTCAAGCTCAAGGGGCAGCTCACCGACCTGCAGATGACGCTCGACCGGACCGGGCGCGTGCACGAGGCGACCGGCGTCAGCGCGACAGACGCGAAGAGCCTGAGCGGCACCGACCTGCGGAAGCTGCTCGACCTGCGCTCGACGTGGTTCACCGCCGGCTGGCTCTCCCTCACGCCGCCGACTGCGCCCGTCGTCTACGGCGGCGCCGCGGCGCTCGCCGGCGCTGCGCGCGGCCTCGGCCCGGTCTCGCTCGAGTCGCGGGTCCCCGGCGGCCTGTGGCAGCCGGCCGGCACGCCCGCACCCGGCCCGACCGGCGCGTTCACGACCCTCGTGCGTCCGCAGCTCACCACCGAGTACCGGCTCGCGGCCGGGAACGTCCGCGCAGCGCTCGCGAAGGTGCCCGTCGCCCCACGCGTCGACGCGACGTTCGCGCAGGGTTCCGCGACCGGCAAGATCGCCCCGCCGCTCGTCGGCGCGGCCGTGCAGCTGCAGCGCCAGGACGGCGTGACCTGGACGACGGTCGGCACCGCCGCGACCGACCTCGCCGGCGCGTTCTCCGTGCAGTCGACCGACGTCGTCCCGGGCAGCTACCGCGTGCGCGTCGCGCCCGGCCACGGACTCGTGCCGGGCGTCTCGGCCACGTCGATCGGATGAGGCGCGTCGTCCTCGCAGCCGCGGTCGGCCTCGCACTGCTCGCGCCGGGTACGGCCTCGGCCGCCCGTTGGGCGGTCGGCGTCCCGTCGTGGCCGGGGGCGAAGACGCTCGTGCCCGGACGCGCCGTGCTGATGGACGCCCCGACCCGGCCGCGCATCCGCGGCGCGACGTTCGTGGAGCGCCTCGACGGCGTGCGGCGCCTCGCGTTCGACAACACGGAGCCGCTCGCCGCGAAGCAGTGGTACCTCCAGCAGATCGCCGCCTGGGACTTCTGGCCGACGCGTCCTACGACGCTCGAGCCCGTGAAGGTAGCCATCGTCGACTCGGGGATCGACGGCGAGCACCCGGAGTTCCTCGGGCGCGTCGTCGCGTGGAAGAGCTTCGTCGGCACGTCCGCGCTGCGCGACACCGAGGGGCACGGCACGTTCGTCGCCGGCCTGATCGCCGCGAACTCGGCGAACAACGACGGCATCTCGGGCATCGCGTTCAACGCGCAGCTGATGGTCGCGAAGGTCGTGCAGACCGACGGGTCCGTGTCGCTCCAGGGCGAGGTCGAGGCGATCCGCTGGGCGGTCGACAACGGCGCGCGCGTGATCAACCTCAGCCTCGGCGGCGTGCGCGACCCGTTCGACCCGAGGGTCGACACGTACTCGCCGCTCGAGCAGGCCGCGGTCGACTACGCGTTCGCGAAGGGCGCAGTCGTCGTCGCCGCGGTCGGGAACGGCCCACAGTCGCCGCGCCAGCCGTGGAGCTACGCGCACTATCCGGCCGCGCTGCCGCACACGATCGGCGTGAGCGCGATCCGCCAGAGCGGCTCGGTGCCGGACTACTCGAACCGCGACGCGGTCTACAACGACATCACGGCGCCGGGCGACGCGATCTTCTCGACGATCCCGCGTGAGCTCGTCGAGGAACGCCCGGGGTGCGCGGAGCATCCGTACTCCGACTGCGGCCCATTCGAGTTCAAGAACGCGATCGGCACCTCGTTCGCCGCGCCGCAGGTGACGGCGGCCGCCGCGCTCGTGCTCGGCCAGCGCCCCGACCTGCGGCCGGAGCAGGTCGCGTGGCTCCTCGAGCGGACGGCCAACGACGTCAACGCGGCCACGGGCTGCGACAAGTGCCGGCCCGGCCGCGACGCGTACACGGGCTGGGGCCGCCTCAATATCCTCGACGCGCTGCTGCAGCTGCAGAACGGCCCGCCGCCGCCGCGCCCGGACTCGTTCGAGCCGAACGACGACGCCGGCGCGTGGGCGCGGCGGTACGGGCGACCGCGCACGATCTCCGCGACGCTCGACTTCTGGGACGACCAGATCGACGTCTACGCGATCAAGCTCGGCCGCGCGCAGCGCCTCTTCGCGCGCCTGTCGCCGCCGCCGCGTGCGGCGCTCAAGCTCGTGCTGTGGAAACCACAGACGACGCGCGTCGACGGCCTGCGCGTGGCGCTTTCGAACCAGGCGTCGCACTCGGTCCGCGTCGCCACGCAGGAACGCCTCGCCTACACGGCGCGCGCTCCGGGCATGTACTACCTGCAGGTGAAGCTCGTCGCGCCGACGCAGGACCCGGTGACGTACAAGCTCGCCGTCGCCACGCGGCACACCTAGCTACTGGTTTTCGAGCAACTCCTCGTCGGCGACGGCGCGGAGCACGCGCGCAGGATTGCCGACGACGAGCGTACGCGGCGGCACGTCCTGCACGACGACCGCGCCGGCGCCCACGAACGCCTCCTCGCCGATCTCGACCGCGGGGCAGAGGATCGCGCCGCCCCCGACCCGCGCACCGCGCCGGATCGTCGGGCCCTTCATCAGCTCGTGACGGCGCTCGGTGCGGCCCATGAAGTTGTCGTTCGTCGTCACGACGCACGGCGCGATGAAGACGTTGTCCTCGAGCGTCGAGTACGCGGTGATGTACGCCTCGGCCTGGATCTTCGTCAGCGCGCCGATCGTCGTGTCGTTCTCGACGAGCGACCCGCGCCCAACGACGACGTCGTCGCCGATCGTCACACGCTCGCGCACGCACGACTGGTCGCCGAGGATCACGCGCGAACCGATCTCCGAGCCGGCGAAGACGATCGCGCCGGTCGAGACGATCGTCCCGTCGCCGATCGTCGTCGGCGGCAGCGGCTCGCGCCTCGCCGTCGAGCGCGGCGAGAGCGACGGCTGCTTGCCGACGACCGCGTGCTCGAGCACCTTCACGCCTTCGCCCAGCACCGTGCCCGGATGGACGATCGCGGTCGGGTGCACCTCGGCGCTCACGCGCGCACGGCCGCGAGCGAGTCCTGCAGCTGCTCGAGCGTGCGCACGACCGCGAGCCCGTCGCGCGCCTCCACGTGCGTCGGCCCCTCGCGCACGAGGCGCAGGAAGTGCTCGCACTCGAGCCGCAGTGGCTCGTCGTTCGGGATCTTCGGGCTGAAGATGTCGCCCGTGCGCGTGCGCCACTCGCCGTACGTGCCGGCCGGCTCCCAGGGCGCCTTCTCGTACACCGTGACCTTGCGCTCGAGCTCCATGTCGTCGAACACGACCATGCGGTCGCGGCCGACGACCGTGATCTTCCGCATCTTGTGTGGGTCGAGCCACGACAGGTGCATGTGCGCGATCTTGCCGCTCGGGAAGCGCAGATAGCAGAAGACGACGTCCTCGACGCCGGGCGTGAGGAACGCGTTGCCGTGGGCCCACACCTCGGACGGCTCCTCGTCGACGAGCCACAGGATGATCGAGAGGTCGTGGACGCCGAGCGACCACAGCGCGTTCTCGTCCTTGCGGATCTTCCCGAGGTTCTGGCGGTTGCCGTAGATGCAGAGCACGTCGCCGAGGTCGCTCGAGTCGACGAGCTCCTTCAGCTTGCGCACGCCGGGGTGGTAGAGCAGCAGGTGCCCGGGCATGAGCACGAGGTTCCGCTCCTCGGCAAGCGCGACGAGCTCCTCCATCTCGGTCGCGCGCATGGCGGGCGGCTTCTCGACGAACACGTGCTTGCCGGCCTCGAGCGCCTGCTTCGCGAGCGGGTAGTGCGTCGGGACGGGCGTGGCGATCACGACCGCCTCGACGGCGTCGTCCGCGAGCACGTCCTCGAACGAGCCGGTCACGCGCGCGCTCGGGAAGCGGCGCGCGAACTGGGTGCGGTTCTCCTCCTCCGCGTCGCACAACCACGTCAGCTCGGCGAGGTCGTCGAAGTTGCGAACGAGGTTCTTGCCCCAGTAACCGAGCCCGACCTGCCCGACCCGGACTACAGCTTCCACACCTTGCCCTCGACCTCGTGCCCCTTCGTCGCGTTGCGGAAGTCGACGACGATCTGGGCGCGGCGGACGAGCTCGCCGTAGTCGACGCTCTTGTGCGCGGTCACGATCGTGACGCAGTCGTAGTCCTCGGGCACGAGGTCGACCGAGCGCATGCCGTTGAACTCGGGGACGTGCGGGTCGTGGTACGAGACCTCGGCACCTCCCTTCTTCAGCAGGTGCACGATCTTCTCGGCAGGCGACTCGCGCATGTCGCCGATGTCGGCCTTGTACGAGACACCGAGCACGAGGATCGTCGCGCCCTTGAGCGACTTCTGCGAGCCGTGGTTCAACGCCTGCGACACGACCGAGCGGCAGAAGTACGGCATGTTGTTGTTGATCTCGCCGGCGAGCTCGATGAAGCGCGTCGAGAAGTCGTACTCGCGCGCCTTCCACGTCAGGTAGAAGGGGTCGATCGGGATGCAGTGCCCGCCCAGGCCCGGACCGGGCTGGAAGGACATGAACCCGAACGGCTTCGTCGCGGCCGCGTCGACGACCTCCCAGACGTCGATCTCCATGCGCTCCGTCAGCTGCGCGAGCTCGTTCATGAGCGCGATGTTCACCGCGCGGTAGATGTTCTCGAGCAGCTTCGTCAGCTCGGCCGCCTCGGGCGTCGACACCTCGACGACGGTGTCGATCGCCTTGCGGTAGAGCTCGGCCGCGGCCTTTGTCGACGCGGCGTTGATCCCCCCGACGACCTTCGGCGTCGTCTTCGTCGTCCAGTCGGTGCGGCCCGGGTCGACGCGCTCCGGCGACATCGCGAGGTGGAAGTCCTCGCCCGCCTTCAGCCCGCTCCCTTCCTCGAGGATCGGCTGCAGCACCTCGCGCGTGGTGCCGGGCCACGTCGTTGACTCGAGCACCACGAGCTGGCCGCGCTGCAGGACCG
This sequence comes from Actinomycetota bacterium, assembly GCA_046731555.1. Classification (GTDB taxonomy): domain Bacteria; phylum Actinomycetota; class Thermoleophilia; order Gaiellales; family Gaiellaceae; genus PALSA-600. The sequence goes on from JBKPLI010000052.1 coordinate 13,674, forward strand.
GCGCGAGGCTGCGACCGGCCGCCTCGATGTACGAGAGGTCCGGCTCGCGCTGCTTCGAGAGCGGCGTCGGCAGCGCGATCAGCACGGCCGCCGCCTGCTTGGCCTGCTCGTAGTCCGTCGTGGCCGTGATCCGGCCGGCGTCCGTGTGCGGCTTCAGCTGCTCGGACTCCACGTCCTCGATGTGGCTCTCGCCGCGGTTGAGTGCGTCCACGACGTGCGACTGCACGTCGACGAGCAGTACGCGCTGGCCCGCCTCGGCGAACGTGTAGGCGAGCGGGACGCCGACATAGCCGGCGCCGACGACTGCAAGGTCCCAGGTCACGGCCGCGTAGCGTACAGAGCGGCGGCGATGCGCTCGGCGGCATAACCGTCCCCGTAGAGCGGCGGCGGATCGGCCGGAAACGAGGCCGCCGCGACCGCCGCGGGAATCGTTTCCGGCTCGACGAGCACGTTGGCCTGCGCGGCGACGGTGTCGACCCATTCCGTGTTCGGCCGAACGGTCACGCACGGCACGCGGTACCAGTACGCCTCCTTCTGCAGCCCGCCCGAGTCGGTGACGATCACGTGTGCCTGCGCTGCGAGCGCCGCGAAGTCGAGGTAGCCCAGCGGCTCGATCGTCGGCACGTCGAGCCCGAGCCGGCTGAGCGCGCCGCGCGTGCGCGGGTGCGCCGGGAAGACGACGGGGCCGTCGAGCTGCGCGAGCGAGCCGGCGATCGCGCGCAGGCGCTCGTCGTCGGTGACGTTGCCCTCGCGGTGGATCGTCGCGAGGACGTACGTGCCCGGCGCCAGCTCGAGCCGCTCGAGGATCCGGGAGCGCTCCTTCGCGATCGGGACGAAGAGCCGCGCGGCGTCGGCCATCACGTCGCCGACGACCTCCGCGCGCCCCGGCACGCCCTCGGTCTCGAGCTGGCGCGCCGAGCGCTCGTCGGGGCAGAAGAGCAGTGCCGAGATGCGGTCGACCTCGATGCGGTTGCGCTCCTCGGGCATCGACAGGTCGAAGCTCCGCAGCCCGGCCTCGACGTGGGCGACCGGCACCTCACCCGCGGCCTGCGCGCCCGCGAGCGTTGAGTTCGTGTCGCCGTAGACGAGCACCGAGTCCGGCCGCTCGCGCTCGACGAGAGCCGCGATCGGCGCGCGCATGGCCTCGACGTCGCGCGTGTGCAGGTCGAGCCGGTGCTGCGGCTCGGCGAGGCCGAGTTCGTCGAAGAACACGCCCGAGAGCTCGCGGTCCCAGTGCTGGCCGGTGTGCACGACGACTTCCTCGAGCCCCGCGTCGCGGAGCGCCACGGAGAGCGGCGCCGACTTGACGAACTGCGGGCGGTTCCCGATCACCGAGAGGACGCGCATCGGCGGAACGCTAGACACCGGCGCCGAGGAGTCGCACAATCGAGCGAGGAATCGACTTTCGTCGCCTGAGGAAGGAGCCAGCGATGACCGAGGACGAAGCTCTGCGCGGCGAGGTAGCTCCGACGAATGAGCCGGTCGCGAGCGAGGAGCCGGTTGTCGGCGAGGAGCCGCTGGTGACCGAGGAAGTCGCCGTGAGCGAGGTAGTCGCTTCGAGCGAACCGGCGTCTGCGAACGGCCCGCCGAGCTCGACCGGCGAGGGCACGAGCACCCCGGGGGGCCTCGGGCCGGGCGACTCCTACGTCTCGATCCGGCTGATCGCGGTGATGTTCGGCCTCACGGCTCTGACTGCCTGGCTGGTGCTCTACACGATGTGGGCCTGGTGGCCCGACGCCTCCAGCGCGGCGAACGCGAAGCCGGCGCGTTTCCAGGACGTCAGGTGGTTCGGCTGGAGGATCCACGCGGTGCAGCGCGAGTCGTTGTTCTTCGTCGTCGTCGCGGCGGCGGGGTTCCTCGGCGGTTTGATCCACACGATCCGCTCGCTCTGCTGGTACGTCGGCAACCGCGACTTCCGCTGGAGCTGGGTGCCGTTCAACCTGATGCTCCCGATCGTGGGCGCGCTCGGCGGGACGGTGTTCTACCTCGTGCTGCGGGCCGGCCTGTTCTCGCCGTCGACGTCGGTGAGCGAGGCGAGCCCGTTCGGTTTCGCCGCGGTCGCCGTGCTCGTCGGCCTGTTCAGCGAGCACGCCATGGAGAAGCTGCGCCAGGTGGCGGCCAACGTCTTCTCCGAGACCCCCGAGGGCGAGGATCATGTCCCCGCCAAGGCGCCGGAGCGCCCGGTCATGACGAACTGACACTCCGCGCCGCGCGCGGACGCGGCGGGGAACCGGTGTGGGGGGCGGCTACAATGCGGCCGTCCCGCGGGCCGTTAGCTCAGCTGGTAGAGCAGGGGACTCTTAATCCCAAGGTCGTAGGTTCGATCCCTACACGGCCCATCCCGCCGCGAGGAAGCCTCCGCTTCCTCGCACGCAGCTAGGGCTCGCGGACGAGCGACGGCGTTTTCCCCGTCGCCGCGAGGCACAGATGGTCGGCGAAGGCGTCGAGGAAGTCGTCCAGATGCTCCTCGGCGACCTGGCGCGCGGCGCGGTTGAAGATCTGCCGAACCTCCTCCTCGTCCACGTGCTCGAGGAGGCGGGCGGCAAAATCGGCGTCGCCGCGCTCCGTGAGAGCTCGCTTCGTGCGCCGCAGCAGCAGGCGTGCTTCCTTGTCGGTCAGCTCGTCCATCGACTCTCGCCCCTCCCTCAGAGTGAGACGTCGAACGCGTGGAAATGGCAGTTGGAAGTTCGCTGCCGGTGGCCAGACGGATTGGCCCGGGAACGACAAAGGCCCGCATTCTGCGGGCCTTCGCCGCTCTCGCATGTCGTCGAGAAAGGAGGACTAGAGCCGGTGGACCTTGCGGAGCTCGTCCCAGGCAGGCCGCAAGAGCTCGGCCTCGGCCTCGAGCCCCCGCTGCTCCGGCCTGGGCTCCCGCACGCGGTCGGGGCGGCGGGGGGCGGTGGTGTCCCACGAAATACGGTTCATGCGTGCACCTCCTGCGCGCTGTCGGCGGGCGCGGGCGCCCGCGTGATCCGGATGTCGCCGCTGACTGTCTTGACGCGGATCTCGATCAGGGGCCGGTCGCCGCTGGGCTCGCCGGACATGTCGAGATCCGAGCTGGTGTCGCCGCTCAGGGTGTTGCAGTCGAGGTAGACGCGGGCGCCGCGGCGAACGGCGACCGTCACGTCCCCGGAGACCGACTGCGACGTGACGCCGCCGTTGAAGACGGCCTCGTGCTCCTGGTCGCCGCTCACGGTGGTCACGTTCGTGTCGCCGCCGGCCTCGCCGATGCGGACGTCGCCCGACACGGCGTTGATGCGCACCGTTCCGCCGACGAACTCGAGGTCGACGTCGCCCGAGGCCGTGTGGACGTCGGCGTTGCGCGTGACGCGTCCGGCACGGACGTCGCCGCTCGCCGTCTTCACGTTGAGTGCGCCGTCGACGTCGCGGAGCTCGACCTCGCCCGAGGCCGTGTTCACGTCGACGTTCCCGAGCGTCCCGTACGCCTCGAGATCGGCCGACTTCGAGCGAACCTCGGCGTTCGTCCCGCGCGGGCAGCGAACGCGGCACGTGAAGTTCCCGCGTCCGGAGAAGAACGACGCGAGCCCGAAGCCGCGGTTCTTCGACGGCACGTCGACGAGGATCCGGTCGCCGTGCTGCTCGATGCGGGTGCGCTCGATCAGCGCGAGCGTCTCCTCGTCGTCGCCCTCGAGGTCGACGGAGACGCCGCCCTCGGTCGACGGATCGATCGAGATCTCGCCGAACGGCACGCGCAGGTCGAGCGTGACGGGCCAATTCTGCGTCTCGAAGCTTCTCTCCATTGCCACTCCTCTCAGCTCTGCGCGTAGCCGCTCAGCCGCTTGCCTGTGACCTGGGTCGGCCGCGACTCGGCCGCCCGCGCGATCGCGCGGACGAGCCACGTGTTGACGGAGACGCCCTCCCGCTCGGCGGAACGCTCGACGGCGTTCTTCAGCGAGTCGGGAAGGCGAAGGGTGATCCGGGCCGAGAGCTCCTCGCCGGCCGCTGCATCGCCGGCGGTGCCCTCGACGAAGACGAACTCGGGCTCCTGGCCGGCGAGGCGGACCTCGATGTGGCCATTCGGGAGCTTGGCCGACATCTCGACCGCCGCCTGCGAGAGCACGTCGAACAGCTTCAGGCGCAGGCTGGAGGCGAGCGTGTCGGAGAGCCGCCGGGCGACCGTGGCGACGCGCTCGTCGCCGAGCTCCGCGACACCCTGCAGATCGTCCTGGAGCGACTCGAGAATGATCGTCAGATTCATCGTGACAGCACTATGACATCACGAATGCAGTCTGTCAAACACCAATCGCGCATTGCGGAGACGCTCCGGTGGTGTCGGGTGGGTGAATACCGCATAGTAGAGCCATCTCGGCGGCGTCAGATCGGCGAGATTCGCGGCGGCAAGTCGCCGCATCAGGCCCTCGAAGACGGCGAGGTCGGGTACGAGGACGAGCGAGAAGCGGTCGGCGGCGCGCTCGCACCGGCGCGAGAACGCCGTCCCGAAGGGCAGGAGGGCCAGGTGGACGGCCGTGCCGACGAGCACGACGAGAGCGGCGTCCGACGGGTCGGGCCGCGGGGAGATCGCGCGCAGGACGAGCACCGAGAGGACGGGCGCCGTCATCGCGAGGAGCGTCGCCTGGAGTACGTGGTGCAGCTTCCGGTGGCCGAGTTCGTGGGCGACGACGAGCTCGACCTCGCTCGGCGGCGCCTCGAGCAGCGTGTCCCAGAGCACGACGCGCCGTGTGCGGCCGAGCCCGGAGACGTAGGCGTTCTGCTTGCGCGTCCGCCGGCTCGCGTCCGCGACGAGGACGTCCCGAACCGGCACGCCGGCGCGCTCGGCCGTCGCATGCAGGCGCGCGGCGAGCTCGCCCTCCAGCGGCCGGAACCGGTTGAACACGGGCTCGAGCACGACCGGCGCGACGAACGAGAGGAGGAGCGCCAGTCCGGCTCCGCCGGCGGCGGCGAGCCACGGCCACCCGCGGGGGAAGAGATGCGCCAGCGCCAGCAGGCCGCCGACGGAGACGACACCCGCGACGAGACCGACGGCCAGCCCGCGCATCCGGTCGGTCCACCACCCGCGGGTCGTCTGGGTCGAGAAGCCCCACGCGCGCTCGTGCCGCAGCCGCCACCACGCCGTGACGAGTCCCACGGCCCAGCCGCACGCGACCACGATCGCCGGCCCTGCCATGACCTCGCCCCACCACGGGAGCGGCAGGTCGAGCGGCAGCAGCGCCGCCGGTACGGCGAGCGCCAGCACCACGTCGACACCGAGGGCGACGTACAGCGGCCGGTGGTACCGCCGCGCCCGCGCGACCTCCTGAGATGAGAAATCGTGCATCTCGCTTAACTCCAACAACACAACACGATTCCGGGAAACCGGTCTAAGGTGACGTGACAGTGGCGACCGACGCGCGCGCAGCTCCGCCGCCGCAGGCCGAAGCCTCCCTCGAGCTTGGAGCCAGCTGGCGTGCGCTGGCCCGCACCGCCACGCTCGTCTCGATCCTCACCGCGCCCGCCGTCTTCGTCTGGCTGCACTCGCACGAGGGCTGGGACGTGCGTTACGCGCTCGCGGCGACGTTGTTCGAGATCGCGGCGTTCCGCGGGCTGATCGAGATCCTCTTCCGGCGCTTCATCCCGTGGCCGAGCCTGTTCGGCACCGACGATCCGGTGCTGCGCGCGGACGATGTGATCGCGCGCCGCCGAGCGTCGTTCTGGCGGACGTTCTGGAAGTGCGTCCAGTGGGTGCTGATCGTCGTCTTGTTCGTGTGGGCGCTGCTCGTGTTCTTCCAGCACAGCGTCACGCCCGTCGAGGTCGCCACCGGGATCTGGGACGCGATCAAGGGCAGCTGGTCGCTCGCGGGACAGCTGATCATTCTGCCGCTCTTCTTCCTCATCAACTTCGCGATCATCTTCGGCCCGATGCTCGCGATGGGCATCGCGCAGATCCGCGGCTATCAGCCCGGTGACGCGGAGTGGGGCGTCAAGCTCGACGACGTCCGCGGCCAGGCGGAGGCGAAGGAGGAGATCCGCCGCATCGTCTCGCTGTGGCAGTCGGGCGAGCAGTTCGAGCGCCACGGCGGCAAGCGGGAGCGCGGCATCCTCTTCCTCGGCTCGCCGGGCACCGGCAAGACGATGCTCGCGAAGGCGATCGCGACCGGGTTCAACTGCCCGTTCGTAACCATCCCGGGATCGGGGTTCCAGCAGAGCTTCATGGGGCTCGACGCGATCCTCGTGCGCTACCTCGCGCGCAAGGCGAAGCGCCTCGCGCGGAAGTGGGGCGGGCAGTGCATCGTGTTCATCGACGAGATCGACGCCGTCGGCATGCGCCGGCAGTCGCTCGGCGGCGGCGAGGTCGCGGGCGCGTTCGAGGAGCCGACGTTCGAGCGGTCCGGCGACCTCGTGCTCGAGACTCGCGCGTGGCGTGAGCGCGTCTTCGCGGAGCGCGCGCCGGAGCGGCCGGGGCCGCCGCGGATGTACACGATCGTGAACCAGCTCTTCCCCGGCATGGGCGGGATGGGCGGCGGGCTCGCGCTCAACCAGCTGCTCGTCGTGATGGACGGCCTCGACTCGCCGCCGCTCGGCAAGCGGATGATGACGAGCTTCATGAACACGATGCTCGACGCGAGCTACGTGATCCCGCCGCGCGTCCGCGGGCACTCGCTGCGCCTCTCACCGCCGAAGCCGCGCCGTGAGCAGATCTACTTCATCGGCGCGACGAACGTGCCGATCGGTCAGCTCGACCCGGCGCTCACGCGGCCGGGGCGCATGGGCCGCCACGTCTGGTTCCGCACGCCGACGAAGCAGGACCGTCAGGACATCTTCGACCTTTACCTCGGCAAGGTCACGCACCACCCGGACCTCGATCGGCCGCAGCGGCGCGACGAGCTCGCGCGCATGACGATGGGCTACTCGCCCGCGATGATCGAGCAGGTGTGCTCGATGGCGCTGACGATCGCGCACCACACCGGGCGCGAGGAGTTCGGGTGGGACGACATCGTCGAGGCGATGACCACGGTCGAGTCCGGCACGGCCGTGAACATCGACTACGTCCCCGACGAGACGCGCGCGGTCGCGATCCACGAGGCGGGTCACGCGGTCGCCGCGCACGCGTACCTCGAGGGCGCCGAGTCGACGCGCATCTCGATCCGCCGGCGCGGCTCCTCGCTCGGCCACCACATGGCGCTGCAGAAGGACGAGCGCTTCTCGTCCTGGCGCTCGGAGGAGATCGCGCGGCTCGTATGGGCGCTCGGCGCGATGGCGGCGGAGCGCGTGTTCTACGGCGAGAACTCGACGGGCGTCGGTGGCGACGTGCAGGCCGCGACCGACCGCGCGGCGTGGATGGTCGGCGCGTGCGGCATGGCGCCCGAGTTCATCGAGGTGACGCACTTCGACGACGAGAGCGAGGACGAGACGCGCGAGCGGATCATGCGCCGCTTCCAGCGCATCGGCACGCAGATCATCAACCGCACGCGCTCCGGCGGCGGCATGCACACCGACTCGATCGGCGCAGTGCTCTCCGACCCGTCGCAGCGCGCGATGGTCGAGCAGCTCCTCGGCCAGGCGTACCTGCGCGCGCACCACCTCATGGAGGCGAACCGCGAGGCAGTCGAGAACGTCGCCGATGCGCTGATCCAACGCCGAGAGCTGCACGGCGACGAGGTGGTCCACCTCCTCGACGCCCAGAGCCTCGAACTGCCCGTGGTCGACCTCACGAAGGACGAGGCGTGGCCCCGGCTGTGAGAGAGCGGCACCTGTTCCGGCTCGCGTACGGCGTGCTGGTGCTCGCGTTCTGGGTGTCCGTCGCCGGGTTCACGTACCTCATGACGCGGCCGGACCAGTCGAAGCCGGTGCCGTGGTCGGCGTGGAAGCCGGCGGCCGACGACCTCACCGGCGCGCGCGAGATCGCGCAGCGCGTCTCGGCGAAGTACAAGCTCGACAGCGGCGGGCAGCTCGTCGCGATCCAGGAGCACCCGCCTGTCGTGCAGGGCCTCGACCTTGAGGCGGTCGGGATCCGTCGCACCGGCGGCAACCGGCGGATCGACCCGTACATCGCGCTCTACGGCGGCCGACGCACGCTGATCTACGCGTTCTGCGGGCTCGGGCAGAACTGCTCGATCCCGGATGCGACCGCGGACGGCGTCGACCACCTGCTGCGGCGCGAGGCGCTCGAGGTCGCTCTCTACTCGTTCAAGTACCTCGACCGCGTGGAGCAGGTCGTGTCGCTCCTGCCGCCGACGGCCGGCTCGACCGACGCGCGTTCGAACGCGGTGTTCCTGCGCAAGGACGAGTTCTCGGACGTGCTCAAGCGGCCGCTGCGCAACCTCATACCGCCCGGCCAGCCGCCGGCGCCGTCCCAGGTCGACGTGCAGGAGAAGAACCTCATCGACGCGCTCACGGGGCAGCACACGTATCCCGCGCAGTTCGAGCCGCTGCCGGACGGCGACGCGATCCTCGTCCTGCAGCGCAATCAGTCCCAGTAGCGGCGCTCGCACCCCGGCGACCGCGCGAGTAACCTGATTCCGGGGCCGCAACGAGAGGGGGCGGATCGGGTGAGCGATCTCGCCGAGGGACGGATCGTCGAGGGGACGACCTCGCAGCTGGGCGCGTCGCGCGAGCAGCTCGAGATCATCTTGCGCAACGTCGCCGAGGGCGTGACCGTCACGGACCCCGACGGCGCGTTCCTGTACGCGAACGAGATCGCCGCGCGGACGATCGGCGTCGACTCCGTCGAGGAGCTCATGCGGCTCGGCCACGGGGTCGCACGCTCGCGATTCGACCTGTTCGGGCCCGACGGGGCGCCGATGCCCCCCGAGGACCTGCCCGGCCGGCGGGCACTCGCGGACGGGCGTCCGCACGATGCGGTCATCCACTTCCGGTCGGCGGGCGGCGGCGAGGAGCGCGTCTCCGTCGTGCGCGCCGTGCCCGTGCTCGACGACGAGGGCGCCGTCCGGTACGTCATCAACTTCTTCCGCGAGGTCACCGACGAGCGGCGGCGCATCGCGCGCGAATCGTTCCTGGTCGAGGCGGGCGAGGTGCTCGGCTCGTCGCTCCGGCATGAGGCGACGCTGCGCGCGGTCACGGACCTCGTCGTTCCGCGCCTCGCCGACGTCTGCCTCGTCGACCTCCTCGACGAGGACGGCGGGCTGCGGCGCGTTGCGGCCACGTATCTGGACCCCGAGATCGAACGTGCCGCCTCGGAGCGCGCACGCCGCAAGCCGACGTCGTTCGACGACGCGACCGGCCCCGGCGCGACCGTCCGGACGGGCCGCTCATCGCTCGTACTGGACGCCGACGAGCTGCGCGCGTGCGTCTGCGTCCCGATCGCCGTGCGCGGGCAGACGCTCGGCGCGCTGACGCTCGGCCTCACCCAGCCGCACCGGCGCTTCGCGGAAGGGGACCTCGAGTTCGCCGAGGACCTCGCGCGCCGCGTCGCGACGGCGATCGACAACTCGGTCCTGTTCCGCGAGACGCGCCGCTCCGAGGCGCTGCTCGACGCGCTGTTCGCTAGCGCCCCGATCGGCCTCGGGTTCTGGGACCGCGACCTGCGCTTCGTGCGCGTCAACCGCGCGCTGGCCGACATGAACGGCGCCGACCCGGAGGACCACGTCGGGCGCACGCTCGAGGAGGTGCTGCCGGACCTCGGCCACAAGATCGTCGACGTCTACCGGCGCGTGATCGCGACGGGCGAGCCGGCGCACGACATCGACGTGTACGGCGAGACGCCCGCGCGGCCGGGCGTCCGCCGCTCGTGGCTCGGGAGCTACTACCCGATCCGCGACGCCGAGGGCGAGGTCGTGGGGATGGGCGCGGTGGTGCTCGAGACGACCGACCGCCGCCGCGCCGACCAGCGCCTGCGCGTGCAGTACGCGGTCACGCGGATCCTCGCGGAGGCGCGCACGACCGCCGATGCGCTCCCACACACGCTCGAGGCGATCGCACAGCTCTTCGAGTGGGACGTCGGCGCGTACTGGCGACCCGACCCCGGCACGGACGAGGCGACGTGCGAGTTCATCTACGCGGCGCCCGGGCTCGAGCCGTTCGCCGAGGCGACGCTCGGCCATCGTGTGCGCCCGGGAGTCAGCCTTGCGGGCGAGATCTGGGCGCGCGGCGGGCCGTTCTGGATCCCCGACCTCAGCACCCGTGACGACGTCCCGCAGACGAACGCCGCGGCCGAGCTCGGCATCACGAGCGGCTTCGGGTTCCCGGCGCTGGTCGGCGGCGGCGAGGTCGTCGGCATCCTCGAGTTCTTCGCACGCGACGCGCGCGAGCCCGACCCGGAGCTGCTCGACGTCGTCGGCGCGCTCGGCAACAACGTCGGGCAGTTCATCGAGCGACAGCGCCTGTTCGAGCGCGAGCAGCGCGCACGCGCGGCGGCGGAGACGGCCGCCGCGACGCTCGCGCGCCTCGCGCAGGTGACGGAGGCGGCGCTCTCGCACATGTGGCTCCGCGACCTGCTCGACTCGCTGCTCGCACGCGTCGTCGACGTGCTCGCCGCAGACAGCGCCGCGATCCTCTTGCTCGACGGCGAGACGTCGCTGCTCACCGTCCGCGCGAGCGTCGGGCTCGAGAACGAGCTCGCGCTCGCCGTCCCGATCCCTCTCGGCGAGGGCCTCGCCGGCACCGTGGCGTCGTCGCGCATGTCGCGCCTCGTCGACGACCTCGACGAGATCGACCTCGTGAGCCCCGTGTTGCGTGCGCGCGGCATCCGGTCGCTCGTCGCGATCCCGCTCGTCGTCGAGGACGACGTGATCGGCGTCTTCCATGCCGGCTCGACGGAGCGCGCGCACTTCGCGCCCGAGGACGCGCGGCTGCTCGAGCTGATCGCCGACCGCCTCGCGCTCGCGATCAGCCAGGCGGCGCTGTCGGAGACCGAGCGCGAGACGCAGGAGCGGCTCGCCTTCCTCGGGGAGGCGAGCGCCGTGCTCGCGTCGTCGCTCGAGTTCGGGGACCCGCTCGCGCGCGTGGCCGAGCTCGCCGTCCCGCGGCTCGCAGACTGGTGCGCCGTCGACGTCGTGGCGGACGACGGGACGATCGAACGGGTCGCTGTCGCGCACGCCGACAAGGGCAAGGTCGACCTCGGCTGGAAGCTGGTCGCGCGCCACCCGCTGCAGACCGACGCCGAGCGGGGCGTGCCGCGCGTCATCCGCACGCGCGAGCCCGAGCTCGTCGCGGACCTCACGCCGGAGGCGCTCGACGAGTTCGCCCCCGAGCTGCGCGACACGCTGCTCGAGCTCGGCGTGTGCTCGCGGATGATCGTGCCGCTCGTCGCGCGCGGACGCGGGATCGGCGCGCTCTCGTTCGCGATGGCCGAGAGCGGCCGCCGATTCGGCAACGCCGACCTCGTCTACGCGCAGGAGCTCGCGGCGCGCGCCGCCGTCGCGGTCGACAACGCGCGCCTCTACCGCGAGTCGAGCGAGAGCCGCGACCGGCTCGCGTTCCTCGCCGAGGCAAGCGGGCTCCTCGCCTCCGCGCTCGACGCCGAGACGGCGCTCGAGCGGCTCGGCACCCTCGTTGTCGGTCGCATCGCCGACTGGTGCTCGATCCACCTCGTCGACGAGCACGGGCTGCCGCGGCTCGTCACGATCGCGCACGCCGACCCGACGAAGGCGGACGAGGCGCGTGCCTACGCCGCCGCGCTGACGCCGAGCGTGAACGGGCCGCACGGCGTCGGGCACGTCGTGCGCAGCGGGGAGTCCGAGCTGTGGCCGATCGTGCCGGCGGAGCTGCTCGGCGGGCCCGTCCGCGAGGCCGGCGTCCACTCGTGCTTGATCGTGCCGTTGCGGGCGCGGGGCAGGACGCTCGGCGCGCTCACGCTCGTGCGTGCGGAGACGCCCGCGGCCTTCGGAGAGGCCGACCTCCGCTTCGCCGAGGACCTCGGCCGCCGCGCCGGCGTCGCGGTCGACAACGCGCAGCTCTACCGCGAGGCGGCCGAGCGGGCGCAGGCGGCGCGCGTGCTCGCGTCCGTCGGCGACGGCGTCATGCTCGTCGACCGCCTCGGGTTCGTGCGCTACTGGAACCGTGCCGCGGCGTCGATCACGGGGCTCGCGCGCGAGCAGGTGATCGACCGGCCGGTGGCGGAGGCGATTCCCGGATGGGCCGCCGTGTCCGCGCGCATCCCGATCGCGGCCGAGGGCACGACGAACCCGCGTGCGGAGTCCCTGCCGCTCGCGCTCGGCCACCGCGAGCTCTGGCTCTCGACGTCAGGCGTCGACGTCGTCGACGGCGTCGTGTACGCGTTCCGCGACCTGACGGAGGAGCGCGCGCTCGACGAGATGAAGACCGAGTTCGTGTCGACCGTGTCGCACGAGCTGCGCACGCCACTCGCGGCGATCTACGGCGCCGCTATGACGCTCCGGCGCGAGGACGTCGCGCTCGGCGAGGAGCAGCGCGACGTGCTGCTGTCGGTGATCGCGAACGAGGCGGACCGGCTCGCGCGCACGGTGAACGACATCCTCTACGCGAGCCGGATCGACACAGACACGCTGAAGGTCGCGATCGAGAGCTGCGACGCGGCCGCGCTCGCGACCGACGTGGTCGAGGCCCAGCTCGCGCACCTCCCGCCCGGTATCGACGTGCAGCTCACCGCCGAGGAGGGGCTGGCGCCGGTCGCGGCCGACCCCGACAAGGTGCGGCAGGTGCTCGTCAACCTCGTCGAGAACGCCGTGAAGTATTCACCCGACGGCGGCCGCGTGCAGGTCGAGCTGACGGGGGTCGGTGCGCAGGTGCGCTTCTCCGTCGCCGACGAGGGCCTCGGCATCCCGCACGCGGAGCAGCGGCGGATCTTCGAGAAGTTCTACCGCCTCGACCCCAACATGACCCGGGGAATCGGCGGCACAGGGCTCGGCCTCTACATCTGCCGCGAGCTCGTGCGCCGGATGCACGGAAGGATCTGGGTGGAGTCGGAGACCGGCCGCGGCTCCACGTTCACGTTCGAGCTGCCGATCGCCGGCACCGACGCCGAGGTCACGGCGCACGCACGCATCGCCTTCTGAACGAGGAAGGGCGGCCGTGGGGCCGCCCTTCGAGGATGCGTTCCGCTCGCCGTCCTAGTAGCCGGGCGGCGGAGCGTCTTCGACGTACGTGGTGCGCCGCCGGGCGCCGCCGAAGCCGCCCCAGCTCGACCAGAAAATGAGTGACAGCAGCAGCCCGATCGCGCCCACGATCATGAGGATGACCCCGATCGTGTTCAGCTCGAGCCCGGACACCGTCGCGTTCACCGCCCACGTCAAGATGGCGCCGACCGCGATCAGGATCAAGCTCACACCGATTCCCATTTCCTCGAACCTCCTTGGTTCTGTCGTCTCCCGTTTGGTTGCCCTGTGACGGAGGGGCATGGAAACAACGGTCGAGCAGGGAATTCGGTTGCGCCCCGGTCTCGTCGGTCGTTGCAGTAGGGTTCGATCGGGGTGCGCCGTGGCTCGCTCGTACAGCTGATCCTGCTCGGGTTGGTCGCCGCTGCGATCACCGCCGTCGTCGCCTGGGTGGTGCCCTGGCTGCCGGAGGCGGGCGGCGAGGAGGCCGACCGGATCCACTTCGTCTACTGGTTCACGACGATCATCGCGATCGGCGTGTTCTCGGTCGTGGCGGCGGTCCTCACCTACTCCGTCCTGAAGTTCCGCGCCCGGCCGGACGACGACTCCGACGGCCCGCCGGTGCACGGGCACACCGGCCTCGAGATCGTCTGGACGGCGATCCCGACGGTGCTCGTGACGGCGATCTCGATCGTGAGCGCGATCGTCCTGGCGCAGAACAGCCACGCCGGCGACAACCCACTCCGGATCCGGGTCGTCGCACAGCAGTTCGCCTGGCAGTTCACGTACCCGAACGGGCAGACCTTCGGCCACCTGACGGTCCCGGTGAACCGGACGACCGAGCTCGACATCACGGCCAAGGACGTCCTCCACTCGTTCTGGGTGCCGCAGCTGTCGCAGAAGCAGGACGCGGTGGTCGGCCAGCACAACAAGCTCCTGATCACCCCGACGAAGATCAACACGTACCCGATCGTCTGCACGGAGCTCTGCGGGCTCGGGCACTCGCTCATGCGGAGCCGCGTCGAGGTCAAGTCGAAGGCCGACTTCGCACGGTGGCTCCGGACCGGCGGGCGGAAGCCGAACCAGGATCCCGGGCTCGCCGTCTTCAACCAGTTCGGCTGCGGCGGCTGCCACACGTTCCAGGCCGCAAGCTCGGGCGGCAAGGTCGGACCGGACCTCGACAAGCTGAAGGAGGAGGCCGCGACGGCGAAGAAGCCGGTCGACGACTTCATCCGCGAGTCGATCGAGGATCCGAACGCCTACGTCCAGCCCGGGTACTCGCCCGGCGTGATGCCGAGCTTCGCCGACCAGATCCAGCCTGACGACCTCGACGCGCTCGTAAAGTTCCTCGCGGAGAATGCCCAGTAGATGACTGCCGTCGCCGAGCACGAGACCCACCACGCACCCCCGCCCCCGACCGGCATCCACCGCTGGACCGCGCCCGGCTGGCTGCGCGTCCTGTGGGTCATCCCGGTCTTCAGCGGCATCGGCTTCGCGATCGTCTGCGGCCTCCGCTGGCTCGCCGGCTGGGACCCGGTCTGGTTCGCGCCGCCGATCCTGACCGTCCAGCTCGTCGTGATCCCGCTCGGCTTCCTCGTCGGCCTCGGCGGCTTCGACTACTGGGCCTATTACGCGAGCGGGAGGAAGACGCGGCCCGAGGATCACTCCGGGCACGGCGCGTACAGCTGGAAGGACTACTTCCGGATCAACACCGACCACAAGGTGATCGGGATCCAGTACGTCGTCACGACGATCGTCTTCTTCTGCGTCGGCGGCGTGCTCGCGATGCTGTTCCGCGCAGAGCTCGCGCAGCCGGGCGACCAGTACTTCAACCCGCAGACGTTCAACGTGCTCGTGTCGAACCACGCGGCGCTGATGATCTTCCTGTTCATCATCCCCGCGTTCGCCGGGCTCGGGAACTACGTCATCCCGCTCATGCTCGGCGCGCCCGACATGGCGTTCCCGCGCCTGAACGCGCTCTCGTTCTGGCTGCTGCCGATCGCCGGCGTGATGCTCATCGCGGGCATGGTCACGCCGGGCGGCGGGCCGTCGGCGGGGTGGACGTGCTACGCGCCGCTCTGCACCCACCAGCCGCTCGGGCAGGTGTTCTTCAACATGGCGGTGCAGTGGGCCGGCGCGAGCTCGATCATGACCGCGCTCAACTTCCTGGTCACGATCATCACGATGCGCGCGCCCGGCATGACGTTCTGGCGCATGCCGCTCCTCGTGTGGGCGAACTTCACGACCTCACTGCTCGTCGTGATCGCGACGCCGTTCATCGCCGGCTCGCAGTTCTTCGTCATGTTCGACCGCGTGATGCACACGCACTTCTTCGAGGTCGACGGAGGCGGCTACGTGCTGGGCTACCAGCACATCTTCTGGTTCTACTCGCACCCGGCCGTCTACATCATGATGCTGCCCGGCTTCGGGATCGTCTCCGAGGTGATCGCCGTGATGGCCCGCAAGCCGATCTTCGGCTACCGCCTGATGGCGCTGTCGCTGATGGCGATCCTCGTGCTCGGCTTCTCCGTGTGGGCGCACCACATGTTCGTGGCCGGCATGGCGTCGTGGCTGCGCGTGCCGATGATGGTCACGTCGATGGTCATCGCCGTCCCGACCGGCATCAAGGTCTTCTCGTGGCTCGCCACGATGTGGGAAGGGCGAATACACCTGACGACGCCCATGTTGTTCGTGCTCGGCTTCCTGTCGATGTTCGTGATCGGCGGCCTGTCCGGCATCTACCTCGCGTCGGTGCCGATCGACATCCACGCGTCGGACACGTACTTCATCGTCGCGCACATCCACTACGTGCTCTTCGGCGGCTCCGTGTTCACGATCTTCGCGGGCATCTACTACTGGTTCCCGAAGATGACCGGCCGGATGTACGACGAACGCCTCGGCAAGCTGCATTTCTGGCTGACGTTCATCGGCTTCAACCTGACGTTCTTCCCGATGCACTACATCGGGCTGCAGGGGATGCCGCGCCGCGTCGCCGACTACGCCGACCGCTTCGCGGACTTCAACCTCTTCATCTCGATCGCGTCGTTCGGGCTCGGAGCCTCGACCGTCTGCTTCCTCTACAACATGGTCCGCTCGTGGGCGCACGGCCCGCTCGCCGAGGCGAACCCGTGGCGCTCGCTCACGCTCGAGTGGCAGGTGAGCTCGCCGCCGCCGGTCTTCAACTTCGACGAGCCGCCGACGGTCGTCGGCAACCCGTACGAGTACGGCGTCCCGAACGCGCGGCACGCGATCTTCGGCGCGACCGCACCTGAGCCCGTCGCCGCCGACTGATGGCGCACTACCTCGTGATCGCGAACGAGACGGCGGCGTCGCACACGCTGCTCGACGCGCTGCGCGCGCGCGTGACGCCCGGCAGCGACACGGTGACCGTGATCGCGCCGGTGAACGAGCCGCGGCAGGGCCTCGTGATCTACGACGACACGCGGCGCGCGTCCGCGGGCCGCCGCCTCGACAAGACGCTGAAGGTCCTGCGCGAGGGCGGCATCGCCGCGCTCGGGTTCGTCGTCGAGACAGGCCCGGTGCAGGCGGTGAAGGACGGCCTCCAGATGCTCGAGCCGCCGCCCGACGAGATCGTCGTGTCCACGCACCCGGAGTCGCGCTCCGGGTGGATGCGGCGCAACGTCGTCGAGGACATCGAGCGCGCGGCGGCGCCGCGGCCCGTGCAGCACGTCGTCGTCGACCTCCAGGCCGAGGCCGACGCCGACCGCAACGTCCTCGTGATCGCGAACGAGACCGTGGTCTCCGACGAGCTGATCGACCGCATCCGGAAGCGTGCAGCCCAGGGGCCTGCGAGCTTCCTCATCGTGGCGCCGCAGAGCGACGACGCCGAGCACCCCGAGGCCGAGCGCCGCCTCCGTCGCGCGCTGACGATGCTGCGCGGCGAGGGCATCGACGCACACGGCCAGGTCGTGCACCCGGATCCGTTCACGGCCGCGATGCACGCGACGAACGACGAGCGCGTCGACGAGATCATCGTCTCGACCTTCCCGGGCCAGCGCTCGGGCTGGCTGCGGCGCGACCTCGTCGAGCGGCTCCGCTCGGTGACGAAGCTTCCCGTCGAGCACGTGGTGTCCGGATCGTGAGCGCCGCCGCCGAAGCACACGGCCACGGGCACGGCGCCGGCCACCCGCCGCCGATCCACTACAGCTCGCGCGTCAGCCCGGCGGTCCTCGGGATGTTCCTCTTCATCGCGTCCGAGATCATGCTCTTCGGCTCGTTCTTCACGGTCTACTTCTTCGACCGCGTCGTCGCGAACCCGCCGGAGTGGCCGCCGCCGCCGTTCGAGCGCCCGTGGTTCATCGCGCTCGTGAACACGTGCATCCTCGTGACGTCGAGCTTCACGATGCACTGGGCGACGACGGCGATCAAGAAGGGCAACCGCGCCGGCCTGCAGGCGGGGCTCGTGCTGACCTTCTTCATGGGCCTCACGTTCCTGCTCACGCAGGTGATCGAGTACGCCCGCATCGGCTTCAACACGAGCGACGGGGCGTTCGCGGCGACGTTCTTCGGCCTCACCGGCCTCCACGGAGGGCACGTCTTCGTGGGCCTCACGATCCTGCTCGTGATGACGATCCGCGCCTTCCGAGGCCACTTCACGCCGGAGGAGCACCACGGGGTCGAGATCGGCGGGATCTACTGGCACTTCGTCGACGTAATGTGGATCGTGGTGTACGTGACGGTGTATCTCCTCTAGAGAGGGGGTCGCAGTGAAGAACCCGTTTCGCAGCGAGGCCGACGCGTATCGGACGGTCTGGTTCTCTCTGGGCGGGCTCCTGCTCATCGCGCTCGCGTCGTGGATCAACCGCTGGCTCGGGCTGGCGGTGTTCGTCGCCGAGGCCGCCGCGCTCGTCTGGTGGGTGTTCTTCCGCGGCGAGCCCGAGCAGCCCGAGATGGTCGCGGGGCCCGGTCATCCCGAGGGCGAGCGGCGCATCCTCGTCGTCGCGAACGAGACGGTCGGCGGGCGCGAGCTGCTCGACACGGTCACGCGCCGCAGCGAGGAGGTGGACGAGAAGGTGCTCGTCGTCTGCCCGGCGTTGAACTCGCCGCTCCGTCACTGGGTCTCCGACGAGGACGAGGCGCGCGCGGCCGCCCAGGCGCGGCTGAACCGGTCGCTCGCGGCGCTGCGCGCGGCCGGCGTCGACGCGGCGGGCGAGATCGGCGACGGCGACCCGCTGCAGGCGATCGCGGACGCGGTGCGCACCTTCGCGCCCGACGAGCTGATCATCTCGACGCACCCCGAGGGCCGCTCGCACTGGCTCGAGCGCGGCGTGGTCGACCGGGCGCGCGAGCGCTTCACCGTGCCGGTGACGCACGTGGTCGTCGACCTCGAGGCCGAACCCGAGCCCGAACCGCGCTGACGATCGAGACCGTCGACCCGCGCGACGTGCGCGACGCGGTCGTCGCGATCTACGACGCCGCGCTCGAGAGCGAGAACGGCGAGCGCTGGTTCGGCGAGTGGCTGCCGCGCCACGCCGAGCGGGCCGACTTCGTCTTCCTCGTGGCGCGGGACGGCGTCGAGGTCGTCGGCTTCACGTACGGCTACGCCGGCACCTACGGGCAGTGGTGGACGGACCGCGTCGCGGACGTGCTCGACCCGGGGCAGAGCGCGGCATGGCTCGATCCGCCGCACTTCGAGGTCGTGGAGTTGCACGTGCGGCCCGACCGGCACCGTCAGGGCATCGGCACGCGCCTGCTCGACGACCTGCTCGCGCGCCAGCCGCACGACCGCGCCGTCCTGACGGCGCGTGAGAGCTCGCAGCAGGCGCGCTCGTTCTACGCGAAGCACGGTTGGCAGGAGCTCGCCGCGATCGCGTGGGGCGAGGGCTACGGCCGCTCGATCGTGCTCGGCAAGCGGCTGTAGCGGCTTACTTGCCGGCGCTGGAGGCGACGAACGTCGCGACCGCGCTGATCTGCTCGGGCGTGAGCGTGTCCTTGAAGGCCGGCATGCCGCCGCCGCCGTTCTCGACCTGCTTCTGCACGATCGCCTTCGGCGGCTTCAGCTCGTCGAGGTTCGGGCCGACGGTGCCGCTCGCGCCGGCCGCCTCCAGCGTGTGGCAGCTCGCGCAGTTGTCGGTGAAGACGCTCTTCCCCTGATCGGCGCCGCCGCCGCCGCCTCCGCCACCGCCACCGCCCCCGCCGCCGGTGGTGGTCGTCCCGGTCTTCGCCGCGGTCACGCCGCAGGTCGGGACGCCGGCGCACTTGCCGAGGTAGGCGGCCACGTCGTCGGCGTCGTCGCCCTCGTAGAGGTTCGGCGGCATGGGCTCCTCCGGGTAGGCGATCTGTCCGCGCACGACGTCGCGGATCGTCGACTCGTCGAAGCCCTGCATGCGGTCGGACTCGAACGCGTCGTCGAGGTTCGGGCCGAGCGTGCCCTTCGACTTCGCGTCCGCGAGCGTGTGGCACGAGCCGCAGGAAGGCTTGCCGGAGCCCGGCGAGGCGACGAAGAGCGCCTTGCCCGTCGAGGCGTCGCCGCTCGTCGAGCGGCCGACCGCGCCGCAGCCCGTTGCGAGCACGAGGCACGCCAGGGCGGACGCGGCGAGCGCTGCGCGGAGACCCACGCTACGCGGGCGGCTGCGTCCCGCCGTCCAGCTTCGACACGGCTTCGTCGCGCGTCCCGTAGATCGCGAACACGCGGTCGAGGCCGGTGATTTCGAAGATCTTGGTGATGTTGCGGTCGCTGCAGACGAGCGACAGCTGGCCGTCGTTCGTCCGGAGCCGCTTCACACCCCCGACGAGCACGCCCAGCGTCGTCGAGTCGATGAACGTCGTGTTCGTGAAGTCGACGACGACCTGCTTCCCGCCCTGGCCGATGACCTCGAGCAGCTGCTGCTTGAACTCGGGCGCGGTGTAGAGGTCGACCTCTCCCGCGAGCGAGATCACGTACGTGTTCTCGGACAGCTGCTCCGTCTTGATGTCGAAGTTCATCGGTCCCCCGTCTTCGATTCCCGGCCGGGGGAGTCTACCCGGCTGCCGTTGCCGGAGCCGTGGAACTGGCGAGCGACTTCAGCTGCTCCTTGACGGCCGGTGCGACCGGGTCGTCCGGGGCGAGCTTGAGGAACCGCTGGTAGGCCGCGACGGCCGTCTTCGTGTCGCCCGCGTTCTGCGCGGCCTGGCCGAGCTGGAGCTGGCGCGTGGCGTCGTCGGGGTTCAGGGCGATGAGGCGCTTGAGGACCGCGACGGCCTTCGTCTCGACTGCCGCTAGCTTGGAGTACGCGTCGCTGACCTTCGCGTTCGCCTGCGTCGAGGCGGCGTTCGAGATCGGGTCCTGCAGCGCGTTCGGGTCGTTGAAGAGCTTCCCGAACTGCGTCGTCGCCGCGGGCTGGAAGAGCGCGCCGGGCGCGACGAGGGCGGACTCGTTCTGCGCGGCGGTCGCCTCGTTGCGGAAGTCGTCGGCGCGCCGCGAGTACAGGCCCGCGAGCTCCTGCAGCGCGTCCTCGTCCTTCGGCTTCAGCGCCGTCAGGCGCGTTAGGGCGTCGATCGCCTCCTCGGTCTTCTGATCCTGCTCGAGCCGCGTCGCGAGGGCGCGCCAGGCGGCCGGGTCCTTCGGGTGCTCCTGCACGCGCTTCTCCAGGGAGCTCATCGAGGGGCCGCTCGCACTGTCGCGCTGGAAGAAGTTCTGGAGGATGTCGCCGATCCCGCTCGAGCCGGAGCCGACGCCGAGGAGCACGAAGCCGAGCGCGAAGACGAGGATGAGCAGCACGTACACCCACTTCGCGTGGCGCCGGAGCCGGTTGAAGAAGAGGTCGTCCTCCCAGCTCGGGTGCTTGACCTTTCCTTTCGGCTTCTCCGCTACGACTTGGGCGGCGCGAGCATTCGCAGCCGGGCGGCGCTTGCGGTGCTGCGTACCTCTTGCCACTCGGTGTCCCCTTTGCGGTAGCGGGTCTTGCCGTCGACGATCGTCTCGAGCACTCGGTCGGGCGAGCCGCCGAACACGACCGCCGCCGCCGGGTCCTCCACCGGATGGTATGGGCTCCCGGCCAGCGACACGATGGTCAGGTCGGCGCGCTTGCCGGGCCTCAGGGTACCCACCTCCGCGTCCATTCGCAGGGCGCGGGCCGCATCGTGCGTGGCGAGCCGGAGGGCTTCGGCGGCCGTGAGCGCCTCCGGGCGTCGCTCGCGCGCCCGCGCCGCGTAGACGGCGGCGCGGAGCTCCTCGAAGACGTCGAAGGACGGCGTCGAGGCCGGCGAGTCCGTCCCCAGCCCGACGCGGACGCCTGCGGCCCGCAGCGCGGCGAGCGGGGCGACGCCGCAGCCGAGCAGCGCGTTCGAGCGCGGGCAGTGGGCCACGGGCACGTCGCGCTCGGCGAGGAAGGCGATCTCGCCGGCGTCGACCTCGACGCAGTGCGCGCAGAGCAGGTCGGGGCCGAGGACGTCCTCGAGCGTCGCGATCGGGCGCTGGCCGGTCGGCGGGACGAGGTACTCGGCGATCCCCTGCAGCGGGCCGCTGCCGTGGCCGAGCCACTCGATCTCGTTCGCGCTCTCCGCGAGGTGCGTCCCGACGGGGACGCCGAGCGAGAGGCACCAGCGGTAGACGTCGACGGAGCACGAGTACGGCGCGTGCGGCGAGACGCCGATCCGGACGTGCTCTGCCTCGCGCGCGCGGGCGCGCGTCTCCTCGAACTGGCGCTCGGCGTCGGCCGGATCGCGGGCGAAGACCTCGAGGTAGACGATCGCGCGCAGCCCGAGCTCGGCGGCCGCGACCGACGCGAGGCCGGCGAACGAGTAGTCGGCGGTCGTCGTCACGCCCGACGCGAGCGAGTCGGCGACGCCGCGTCGCGCGATCGCGAGCATGTCGTCGTGCGAGAGCTCGCGCTTGCGCGCGACGTGCAGCGCGATCCACGGCCCGAACGGCAGCCCGTCGCCGAAGCCGGCGTAGACCGCGTACTCGACGTGCGAGTGCGCGTTGACGAAGCCAGGCACGATCACGGCGTCGTCGAAGTGCCGGTCGCCGCGGCCGGGTGCGACCGACACGATCGCGCCGGCGTCGTCCCACGACACGGAGCCGTCCTCGATCGGCGCGCCGTCGACCGGCACGACCCACGCCGCGGAGACGCTCGTCACTCGGTCGCGGTCCAGAGCACGCCGGCCCGCTGCCAGCGCCGCTCGAAGAACGCCGACAGCCAGATCGAGAGCTCGAACAGGATGATCAGGGGGATCGACTCGAGGGCGAGCGACACCGGGTCGACGCTCGGCAGCAGCACGGCGACGGCGACGCACGCCACGTAGCCGATGCGCCGGTTGCGCTTCAGCTGCGCGGTCGAGAGCACACCGACGCGCACGAGGCCGAGGATGAAGATCGGCAGCTCGAACACGACGGCGCAGGCGAGGATCGTCGTGACCGCGAACGACAGGTACTCGCGCGCACGGATCTGGACGTTGAAGAGGTCGTCGTCGTAGTTCGTCAGGAAGTGCAGGGCCCCCGGGAGGACGACGTAGTACGAGAAGACGATCCCCGCGACGAGCAGCAGCGTCGCGAAGGCCGCCATCGCCGAGATCGCGCGCTGCGCGCGCTCCTCCATCGCCGGCGCGAGGAACGACCACAGCTGCCAGAGCACGATCGGCAGCGCGACGAGCAGGCCGGCGTAGATGCTGATGCGCACCGACGTGGTGAACGGCTCGAGCGGCGCGAGCGTGACGAGCTTGCGGTGGTCCTCGGGCAGCGGCTCGACGAGGAACTCGATGATCCGGCGGTGGAAGATGTACGCGACGACCGTCGGAACGAGGACCGCGAGCAGGCAGATGATGATGCGCGACCGCAGCTCGTCGAGGTGCTCGACGAGCGTCGCCTCCTCGCCGTGGTCAAGGCGACGCGGCAGACGGGGCACGACGGCTAGGGGATGCGCTCGGTCTCGCGCTGCTCGCGCGGCGGCTCGTGCGCGGTCGTGTCCTGCGTCCCGATCGGGAGCACGGTCTGGTCGTCGTCGTTGTCCTTGCCGGAGATGGAGTCCTTGAACTCCCGCATCCCCTTGCCGAGGGAGCGGCCCATCTCGGGCAGCCGCTTCGGGCCGAAGACGACCAGGACGACGATCAGCAGGATGATGAGCTCGGTGGCGCCGATGCCGAAGGGCATGGGGCGAGCATAGCCGGTTTCGACGGCCTCGCCGCCGGAAAATCGGGGAGTTGGATGCGGAAGAAGCCGCTCGGCGAGCAGGTCGTGGTCGTTTCCGGCGCCTCCGCAGGTCTCGGCCGTGCGGTGGCCCGGCTGGCGGGGCTGCGCGGGGCCAGGATCGTCGCGTGCGCGCGCGGGAGCGACGGCCTCGACGCCTGCGTCGCCGAGGTCGAGGCGGGTGGTTCGGAGGCGCTCGGCGTCGTCGCGGACGTGGCCGTGCTCGACGACTGCCACCGAGTGGTCGAGGAGACGCTCGACCGCTTCGGCCGCATCGACACGTTCTGCGCGAACGCGATGGTGACCGTCTACCAGGAGGCGCGCGACCTCGAGCCCGAGGAGCTGCGGCGAGTGCTCGACGTGAACTTCCTCGGCGCGGTGAACTGCTACTGGGCGGCGCTCGCGGCGCTCACGGAGTCGCGCGGGACGTTCGTGCACGTGAGCTCGGCGCTCGCCTATCGCGGCATTCCGCTGCAGGCGGCGTACTGCTCGTCGAAGGCGGCCGGCCGCGCGTTCTTCGAGAGCGCGCGCGTCGAGCACGCGAAGCACGGCATCCCGGTCGACGTCTCGCTCGTCCTGCCGGGCGCGATCAACACGCCGCAGTTCGACGTGGCGCGGCAGTACCTCGGCAAGCAGCCGCAGCCCGTGCCGCCGATCTACGAGCCCGAACCGTTCGCCGATGCGGTCGTGCACTGCTTCGAGCACCCCGTGCGCGAGCTGCCGGTGGGGTGGGGCGCGCAGAAGCTCCTCTGGGGTCAGAAGCTCGCGCCGCGGCTCGGCGACCTGATGCTGCTCCGGAACGGCTGGCGCGCGCAGCACACCGGCGAGGACAAGCCGGTCGGCTCGCCGGACAACCTCTTCGAGCCGCTGCCGGGCGACCACGGTGCGCACGGCCGCTTCGAGGCGCGCTCGCGCCGGTCGACGCTCTGGACGTCCCTGCGGCTGCGCCGGTGGCTCGTCGGGACCGCGGCCGTCGCCGCGGCCGTGCCGGCGGCGCGGGCGTTCGTGCGGCGCTGAGTGTCACAGAGGAGGCGCCTGCACCGTCTCGGGGACGATGGACACCGACGCGCTCTACGCCGAGCTCCGGCCGCTCCTCTTCTCGATCGCCTACCGCATGACCGGGAGCGTGAGCGACGCGGAGGACCTCGTCCAGGAGGCGTTCGTCCGCTACGAGCGCGCGGCGCCGGAGGACGTCGAGTCGCCGAAGGCGTACCTGGCGGCGGTCGTCACGCGGCTTTCGATCGACCATCTCCGTTCCGCGCGCGTGCGGCGCGAGCAGTACGTCGGCGAGTGGCTGCCGGAGCCGCTCGTCGGGGACACCGCGCCCGGCGCGGCCGAGACGGCGGACGAGCTCTCGCTCGCGTTCCTCGTCGTGCTCGAGACGCTCTCGCCGGTCGAGCGCGCGGTCTTCCTCCTGCGCGAGGTCTTCGGCTACCCCTACGACGAGATCGCGAACGTCGTCGGCCGCAGCGAGGTGAACGCGCGCCAGATCGCGACGCGCGCGCGCCGGCACGTCGACGAGCGCCGACCGCGCTTCGAGGTCTCGCGTGCGGAGCGGGACGAGCTCGCAGACCGCTTCTTCGCGGCGGCGGTGGACGGCGACACCGCCGCGCTCGTCGAGTTGCTCGCCGGGGACGTGGTCGTGCACGGCGACGGCGGTGGGAAGGCGCCGCAGATCGCTGCGCCGGTGCACGGCGCCGAGCGCGTGGCGGCGCTGCTCGCCGGCTGGTTCCGCACCGCGGGAGAGCTCGGCGCGAGGATCGACCGCGTGGTCGTCAACGGCCAGCCGGGCGCCGTGTTCCGGTCGTCCGCCGGCGAGGTCGCGAGCGTGATGACCCTCGACATCGCCGGCGGCCAGGTTCAGACGGTCCGGTCGATCGTCAATCCGGACAAGCTGCGCCACCTCGGACCGGTTGCGGACGTGCGGGCCGCGCTGCGGCGGCACCGAGCACGCTGACGAAGCCCTCGCGCCAGCTCGGGTGCGCGGGCGTCCAGCCGAGCTCGCGCTTCGCCTTCGCGTTCGAGGCGCCGCGCACCTCGTTCATCATCGACACCGCGGCGTCCCCGGCGACGATGCGCGCGAGCCAGGCGGGGATGCGGCGCGGCGGCTTCGCGCCCGCAGCTGCGGCGAGCGCAGGCAGCCACTCCGCGACCGGTGCCGGATCGTCGTCGACGATGTTGTAGACGCCGGTGCCGCCGCGCTCGATCGCGGCCACCGTCGCGGCTGCCGCGTCGTCGACGTGCACGAAGGACCAGATGCCCGTGCCCGGGGCTACGAGCGGGAACTTCCGCGCGCGGACGAGCTCGACCTGCGGCGAGCCGGGCGCCAGGCTCGTGCCGGGGCCGTAGAACCCGCCGTAGCGGAGGACGATGCCGCCGGCCTCGAGCGTCGTGCGCTCCGCGTACCGGATCGCCGCGAGCGTCTCGGCCATCGCGTTCGGGATCGCCGGATCGAGCGGGTCGTGCTCGGACTTCATCCGCCCGCCCTCGCGCGCGTACGGCCAGCCGGCGTAGCTCTGAACAACGAGCGTCCGCGCGCCTGCCTCGCGCATCGCCGCGAGGAGCCCGTCGAGCCCTTCCGTGCGGAGGCGGTTCGTCAGCGCGAAGTGCTCGTCGAACTTGCGGAAGCTCTTCAGCACCGGCGGTAGCGCGGTCAGCTGGTGCACGACCGCGTCGGGCGCGGCCGCGACGACGGCGCGGCGCACGGCGTCCGCGTCGAGCGCGTCGGCGACGACCGCCTCCGCGCCGAGTGCGCGCAGCCGCTCGGCCTTCTCCGGCGACCGCGTCTGTCCGACGACCTCGTGTCCTCGTGCGAGCAGCTGTGGAACGAGCGCCTGTCCGATGGCGCCGGTCGCGCCTGCGACGTACACCTTCATCTCAGTCTCCTCTCCTGTGCTTCCGGAAAGGAGACGAGACGGGCGGTGCGTCTGTGACAGCTAGTCGCTCGTGAGCTCGACGAGCTTCGCGACCGTGCGCCAGTTGCGGTCGGTCGCGACGCCGAGCGGCTCGAGCATCGACCGCTTCACGCGCGCGCCCGTGTAGCCGTTCGGGTAGTGGAGGTAGATCTCGCTTCCCGTGACCTCGATTCGATCCGGGGCGACGTCCAGCTTCCGCACCTCGGCGACCGCCTTCGCGGGCGGCTTCTCGGCGAGGAACGAGACGTGTGTCTTCGACGTGTCGCGTCCGAACGGATGGGCGTCGACGACGCGCCGGAGCTCCGCCGGCGTCCGGAGCACGACCGCTGCCCGCACGCCGAACGTCTCCTCCACCAGCCGCTCGAGCGCCCGGGCGAGCCGCTTCCGGTCCTTGGCCTGCGTGGTAAAGACGACGTTGCCGCTCGCGATGTACGTCCTCACGTCGCCGTAGCCGGCTTCCTCCAGGGCGCGTCTCAGTTCGGGCATGGCGACCCGGTTCCGCTTGACGAGGTTGATTCCGCGCAGCAGAGCGACCCACGTCCGTGCCACGTGTCACAAGCTAGCGGGCGGTTGGTTACGGCTACGATGGGCAGGCACAAAGCAGCCGGAGAATCGGCTCGAAATCGAGGGAAGAGGACGCACAAGTTGGCATTGCTGGAGATCAAGAACCTGCACGTCTCGCTCGAGGACGGCCCCGAGATCGTCAAGGGCGTCGATCTCGCGGTCGACACAGACCAGGTCCACGCGATCATGGGCCCGAACGGGTCCGGCAAGTCGACGCTCGCCTACGCGATCGCCGGGCACCCCGCCTACGAGATCACCGAGGGGCAGATCCTGCTCGACGGCGAGGACGTGACGGAGGCCGGGGCCGACGAGCGCGCGCAGCGCGGCCTCTTCCTCGCGTTCCAGTACCCGCACGCGATCCCGGGCGTGACGGTCACGAACTTCCTCCGCCAGGCGATCAATGCAACGCGCAAGGCGCGGAACGACGGCGTCGAGGATCCGGTGCCGGTGCCCGCGTTCCGCAAGGAGCTGCTCGCGCAGATGGACCGCCTGAAGGTCTCCCGCGAGCTCGCGTCGCGCTACTTGAACGACGGGTTCTCCGGCGGCGAGAAGAAGCGCGTCGAGATCCTGCAGATGGCGATGCTGAAGCCGCGCGTCGCGGTGCTCGACGAGACCGACTCGGGGCTCGACATCGACGCGCTGCGCGTCGTGGCCGGCGGCGTGAAGGAGCTCGTCGGCCCCGACATGGGCGCGCTCGTGATCACGCACTACCAGCGGATCCTGAACTACATCAAGCCCGACTTCGTGCACGTCTTCGTCGGTGGGAAGATCGTCGAGGAGGGCGGGCCCGAGTTGGCCGAGAAGCTCGAGGAGCACGGCTATGCGCCGTACGGCGTGGAAGAGGTGGCTGCCTGATGGCACAGACCGAGACCGAGATCGTCCAGGGGATCGGCTCCGACTACGAGGTCAAGTACGGCTTCCACGTCACCGAGGACTACTTCTTCAAGTCCGGGCGCGGCCTGTCGCACGAGCTCGTCGACGCCATCTCCTCGCACAAGGACGAGCCCGACTGGATGCGGAAGTTCCGCCACAAGTCGCTCGACTACTTCCTGGCGCGCCCGCTCCCGACGTGGGGCGGCAACGTCAGCGACATCGACTTCGAGAACATCTTCTATTACATCCGCCCGACCGAGAAGCAGGCGGACAAGTGGGAGGACCTGCCCGCCGACATCAAGGACACCTGGGACAAGCTCGGGATCCCGGAGGCGGAGAAGAAGTACCTCGCCGGCGTCGGCGCGCAGTACGAGAGCGAGGTCGTGTACCACAAGCTGCAGGAGCACCTGACCGCGCAGGGCGTGATCTTCCTCGACACCGACACGGCGCTCCGCGAGCACGAGGAGCTGTTCAAGCAGTACTTCGGCACGATCATCCCGCAGAACGACAACAAGTTCGCCGCGCTCAACTCGGCGGTGTGGTCGGGTGGGTCGTTCATCTACGTGCCGCCGGGCGTGAGGATCGAGATGCCGCTCCAGGCCTACTTCCGCATCAACGCGGAGAACATGGGCCAGTTCGAGCGCACGCTGATCCTCGTCGACGAGGGCGCGTACGTCCACTACGTCGAAGGTTGCACGGCGCCGATCTACTCGTCCGACTCGCTGCATTCCGCGGTCGTCGAGATCGTGGTGAAGAAGGGCGGCCGCTGCCGGTACACGACGATCCAGAACTGGTCGAACAACGTCTACAACCTCGTCACGAAGCGCGCCGTCGCGTACGAGGACGCGACGATGGAGTGGGTCGACGGGAACCTCGGCTCGAAGCTGACGATGAAGTACCCGGCGATCTGGCTGCTCGGCGAGCGCGCGCACGGCGAGGTGCTGTCGATCGCGTTCGCGGGCAAGGGCCAGCACCAGGACGCGGGCGGCAAGTGCGTGCACGTCGCGCCGAAGACGACCTCGGTGATCACGTCGAAGTCGATCTCGAAGGACGGCGGCCGTGCCGGCTACCGCGGCCTGCTGGAGGTGGCGAAGGGCGCGAAGGCCTCGAAGTCGAAGGTCGTCTGCGACGCGCTGATCCTCGACGAGGAGTCGCGCTCCGACACGTACCCGTACATCCGCATCGACGAGAACGAGGTCGACATCGGCCACGAGGCGACCGTGTCGAAGATCGGCGAGGAGCAGCTCTTCTACCTCATGTCGCGCGGGCTCTCCGAGGCCGAGGCGTCGGCGATGGTCGTCTCCGGCTTCGTCGAGCCGATCACGAAGGAGCTCCCGCTCGAGTACGCGGTCGAGATGAACCGCCTGATCCAGCTGCAGATGGAGGGGTCGGTCGGTTGATCGACGTCGAGCGCACCGACTTCGTGTCGGTGCCGGTGCAGGACATGGAGCGGGCGAAGACGTTCTACGGCGAGACGCTCGGCATTCGCCGTAACCCGAGCGCTCACGAGTCGTATCCCGAGTTCGAGACCGGCAACCTGACGATCGCGCTGCTCGTCCCCCAGGGCGAGTTCCTGCCTGCGTCGTCGTCGATCGCGCTGCGGGTCCCCGATGTGGCAGCCGCGCGCGCGAAGCTCGAGGCCGCCGGAATCGCGTTCGACGGCGAGACGCTCGACACGGGCGTCTGCCACATGGCGTTCTTCACCGACCCGGACGGGAACTCGTTGCTCCTGCACCGCAGGTACGCGCCGTGACCGTGTTCGAGGTCGAGCGCACCGACTTCGTGTCGGTGCCTGTGCAGGACATGGAGCGGGC
>JBKPLI010000053.1:0-10766 GCA_046731555.1 Actinomycetota bacterium
GACGACGATCTCGAACGCCGCGTGCGAGCCGCACGTGCAGGACCTCTGCAGGTTCCTCGTCCGGCTCGGCGCGAAGATCGACGGCGTCGGCTCGAACGTGCTGCACGTCACCGGCGTCGAGCGGCTGTTCGGCGGCGAGCACCGCATCGGTCCCGAGCACATCGAGGTCGCGAGCTTCATCGGCCTCGCGGCCGTCACCGGCGGCGAGCTGACGATCGACGACGCGTCACCCGAGGACCTCGTGCCGATTCTGCCCGCGTTCGAGAAGCTCGGCCTGCGCGTCGAGATGAACGGCGCGTCCGTGCGCGTCCCCGCCGGCCAGGAGCTCGTGATCCAGGACGACCTCGGCGGGGCGATCCCGAAGATCGACGACGGCCCGTGGCCGCAGTTTCCGGCCGACCTCACGTCGATCGCGATCGCGGTCGCGACGCAGGCACGCGGCACGATCCTCGTCTTCGAGAAGATGTTCGAGAACCGCCTGTTCTTCGTCGACAAGCTGAACTCGATGGGAGCGCGGATCGTCCTCTGCGACCCGCACCGCGTGATCGTGAACGGGCCGACGAAGCTCTACGGCCAGCGCATGTCGAGCCCCGACATCCGCGCCGGCATGGCGATGCTGATCGCCGCGCTGTGCGCCGAGGGCCGGTCGACGATCGGCGAGGCGTACCAGATCGACAAGGGCTACGAGCGCATCGACGAGCGCCTGCGCGCGCTCGGTGCCTCGATCGAGCGGGTCGACGGCTAGCGGCTCAACGCCGCGAGCGCGCCGGCCGCTTCGCGCGTGCGGCGCGCTTCTTCGCCTTCGCGGTGACCGGCTTCGCGGCCGCGATCGGCGAGGCGGTCACGAGGCCTGCGCGCGTGACGGCGGCCGCCGCGTCGATCACGCCGTAGCCGAGCTCGCTCGTCCAGCGCCCGCCGCCGGTCGCGGTCTGGCGGATGATCGTCGCGACGTCCTTCGCGGTCAGCGACGGGCTCGCGGCCCACACGAGCGCCGCCGTGCCCGCAACTTGCGGCGCGGCGTACGAGGTGCCGCTGCCGAAGCCGTAGAGCCCCCCCGCCGCGCCCGGGAGGGCGACGCGCGGGAACACCGACTCGGGCGACGACGACGAGAGGGCGCCGAACACGTTCAGCCCGGGCGCGGCGACGTCGACCTGGCGGCCGGCGCTCGAGAACGAGGCACGCTCGCCCGACGGCGTCGACGCGGCGACGACGAGGCCGCTGTCGCCGAGCAACGCGGCGGGGTACTCGACGGAGTTCCGGTGCGGGCCGCGGTTCCCCGCGGCGGCGACGAGCAGCACGCCCTTCGAGGTCGCGTACTCGATCGCCTGCCGCTCCGCCCGCGAGGTCGTGGCCCCGCCGAAGCTCAGGTTGACGATCTTCGCGCCGTTGTCGACGGCCCAGACGATCGCGGCGGCCTCGTCGACGTCGCTGAACGTGCCGCCGTGGCGGCTGGCCTGGACGACCATCAGCCGCGCGTCGCCGCCGAAGCCCGCGATGCCGTCGCCGTTCGTCACCGAGCCGGCGGCGAGCGACGCGACGAACGTCCCGTGGCCGACCGTGTCGGTGACGTCGCCGCCGCGCGTGACGACGTTGTGGAGCGTCGCGCCCTTCGACGCGAGATCGGGTGCCGTCACGTCGGCGCCGGTGTCGACGACGGCGATCGTGACGCGAGCCGCCGCGCGCTGCACCCACGCGGGGACGAGGTCCGCGCGCGTCGCCGTCCACTGCCACTCGGGCACCGCGCCGGCCGTCCACGGCACGAGCGCCGGCTCGGCCGCGCGGTCGCGCACCGCCGTCTTCCGGACCCACTCGATGCCGGGCCGCCTGCGCAGCGACGCGACGTCGGCGGTGCGTACCTGTGCGACGTGGAGGCTGTCAACGCGCTGGACGACCTCGAGACCGCGCAGCGCCGCCGGTGTCCGGTAGCCCACCGACACCTTCCCGCCCTGTGCCCACGCCGCCGGAACGACGACGAGAGCGATCACGGCCGCAGCGATCGCCCCTGGAGTCCGCATTCTCCGGACTCAACCTACGAGCCGCGAGACAGGGCGCAAAGGGCCGACGGGCCCATCGTGGGGACGGTCCGGCCCATCTTTGCAAGCCGTGCTCCGTGTACCCTCGACTGGATGGCCGAGACGCAGACGGGCGTGCGTGTGAGCCTCGAGCCGGGCGGCGAGTCGAACGTCTCGACAGGCCTGCCCGTCCTCGATCACCTGCTGCGCGAGCTTGCGACAGCGGCTCGCCTGCGCGTCGCGCTCGAGGTCGCGCCGGGCAGCGCCGACGAGGAGGTCGCAGCCGCCGGCCGCGCGCTCGGCGGCGCGCTGGCCGAGCGTCTGCGCGCGCGGGAGGCGTCCGGACACGGGTGGGCGTTCCTGCCGGCGGACGAGGCGCTCGCCGCCGCGTCGCTCGAGGTGTCGGACCGGCCGCTCGTCGCCTCGAACGTCGACTTCTCGGGCCAGCGCGTCGGCGGGCTCTCGTCGGACGTCGTGTCCACGTTCCTGAACGCGCTCGCGGAGGGCGCGGGCATCAACGTTCACGTGCGCCTGTGGGAGGGGCGCGACCCGCAGCACGTGCTCGTGGCGATCTTCAAGGCGCTCGGCGCCGCGCTCGGCCAGGCCTGCCGGCCCGCGGGTGGGGAAGGAGGAGGCTCGTGAGCAAGGTGGTCGTGCGGACGGAGACGGCGCCGGCGCCGTTCCAGGGCGCGCCGTACTCGCAGGCGATCAAGGCGGGCGGGTTCGTGTTCGTGTCGGGCCAGCTCGCGCTGCGGCCGGGGCACGACGGCCTCGCGGGCGAGTCGATCGGCGAGCAGACGGAGCAGGTCTTCGAGAACCTGCGCGCGATCCTCGAGGAGTCCGGCTCGACGCTCGACCGCCTCGTGAAGACGACGGTCTTCCTCCAGAACCTCGACGACTTCGCCGGGATGAACGAGGTGTACGCGAAGCACGTGGGCGAGAACCCGCCGGCGCGGTCGACCGTCGAGGTCGCGAAGCTGCCGTCGGGCGCGCTCGTCGAGATCGAGGCCGTCGCGACCCTCGCGTAGGCCGCGCGCGACAATGCGCGCGTGGTCGACCGGATCGAGGACTACGTGCGGAGCCTGAGCCTGGACGCGTACCTGGTCGGCGGCGCCGTTCGCGACGAGTTGCGCGGCGTCGAGTCGAAGGACGCCGACTTCCTCGTGCCGGGCGTCGACGCAGAGGGCCTGCGCGAGCGGCTCGCGCCGCACGGGTGGGTCGACGACCTCGTCGTCGCGGGCCGCCTGGTCGGGATGCGATTGCATCCGCACGACCGCGAGGTGCGGCAGCTCGTGCCGGCCGGGATCGAGTTCGCGCCGCCGCGGCGCGAGCGCTCGACCGGGCCCGGGCGGCACGACTTCGAGATCGTGGTCGACCCCGACGCGCGTGTCGAGGACGACCTCGCGCGGCGCGACTTCACGGTGAACGCGATGGCGCGTCACCTCGACGACGGCACGCTCGTGGACCCCTTCGGCGGGGAGCGCGATCTCCGCGCCGGGGTTCTGCGAACGGTGTCGAAGCACTCGTTCGCAGAGGACCCGCTGCGGCTCGTGCGCGGGCTGCGCTTCGTGTCGCAGCTCGGTCTAGAGCCGGACGCCGAGACGCTGCGGCAGATGCAAGAAGAGGCCGGCAGCGTGAGCCTCGTCTCCGGCGAGCGCGTCGGCGGCGGGCTCGCGGCCGACGGGATGGGGGAGCTGTCGAAGCTGCTGCTCGGCCGCGAGCCGGCGCGCGCGCTGCGGCTCGCGCGCGACACGGGCGTGCTGGTCGCGCTGCTGCCGGAGTTCGAACCGGCGATCGGCTTCGACCAGGAGAGCCGCTACCACTCGCTCACGGTCGACGAGCACACGTTCGTCGTCGTGCAGGCTGCGGCCGACGCGGGACGGTCGCTCGCCGTGCGCCTCGCCGCGTTGTTCCACGACCTCGGCAAGCCGCTCGTTGCGTGGCGCGGCGGTGACGGCCGGTTGCACTTCTACGCGCGCGAGGGTGAGCAGAGCCACGAGGAGGTCGGCGCCGAGCTCGCCGGCCGCGCACTGAGCCGGTTGCGGTACGCGAACGACCTGCGCAGCCGCGTCGTGCGCATCGTGCGCTGGCACATGCTCGACATCGGCAAGGGCGACGCGCTGCGCGCGCGGCGGCTGCTCGCGCAGCACGGCGACAAGCTCGCGCTCGACCTCCTCGACCACAAGGAGGCCGACCTGCGCGGGAAGCCGAACCCGGAGGCCGAGCTCGAGGCCCTCGCGCGCTTCCGCGACGTGCTCGAGGCGGAGCGGTCGAGCCCGCACCGGCTGGGCGACCTCGCGGTCGACGGGCGCGACCTGATCGAGCTCGGCTACGAGCCGGGTCCGGCGCTCGGCCGCGCGCTCGACCGCCTGCTGCGCGAGGTCGTCGGCGACCCGTCGCTCAACCGTCGCGACTGGCTGCTCGCGCGCGCCGAGGAGCTGCGCGCCGCATGATCCGCTGGGAGCACGAGGGCTGCCTCGTCGGGTTCACCACGCGCGAGGGCGGCGTGAGCGAGGGACCGTTCGCGTCGCTGAACCTCGGCCGCATGACCGGCGACGACCCCGCGCGCGTCGACGAGAACCGGCGGCGCGCGTGCGCGGAACTCGGGCTCGACGCGGAGGATCTCGCGATCAACCGCCAGATCCACTCGCCGACCGTGCACCGCGCGCACCGGGGCGCGCGTGGAGAGCCGGGCGACGGGCTGTGGACCGACGAGCCGGGCGTGCCGATGCTCGCGCTGTCGGCCGACTGCGTGCCGATCGCGCTCGCGGGCGACGGTCGCCTCGCGGTGCTGCACGCCGGGTGGCGCGGCCTGCTCGAGGGTGTCGTCGAGGCGGGTGTCGGCGCGATCGGCGGCTCCGAGGCGGCGATCGTCGGTCCTGCGATCGGGCCGTGCTGTTACGAGGTCGGGCCTGAGGTGTCGGAGCGGTTCGACGCCGACCTCACGCGCGACCGCCGCCTCGACCTGTGGACCGCCGCCGAGCGGCTCTTGCGCGCGTGCGGCGTCGCGCGCGTCGAGCGCGTCGACCTCTGCACGCACTGCAACCCGCAGCTGTTCTTCTCGCACCGCCGCGACGGGAAGCCGCGCGGCGTCCAGGGCGTGATCGGTGCTCTCGCCTGACGAGATCCGTGCGCGCCTCGCGCGCGTGCAGGAGGAGGTCGGGCCGAACGTGACCGTCGTCGCCGCGACGAAGTACGTCTCGCTCCGCGACATGGCCGTGCTCGCCGAAGCCGGCGTGGAGGTCGTCGGCGAGAACCGCGCCCAGGACCTCGCCGCGAAGCACGCCGAGTACGGCGACGCGTTCCGGTGGCACTTCATCGGCCACCTGCAGTCGAACAAGGTCGGCGTCGTCAACCGCACCTGCGAGCTCGTGCACTCGCTCGACTCGCAGTCGGCCGCGCGCCGCCTCGAGATCCCGGCGCTCGTGCAGGTCAACCTCGCCGGCGAGGGGTCGAAGTCCGGCGTCGCGCCGCCGGAGCTCGGCGAGTACCTCGGCTACGACGTGCGCGGCCTCTCGACGATGCCGCCGGCCGCGGACGACCCCGAGGCGTCGCGGACGTGGTTCCGCCGGCTGCGCGAGCTCGCACGCGAGCACGGGCTCGCCGAGCTCTCGATGGGGACGACGCAGGACTACGCGGTCGGGGCCGAGGAGGGCGCGACCTACGTCCGCGTCGGCAGCGTCCTCTTCCGGTGACGGCGGGCGGCCCAACGTTGGGCCGGTGACTGTGCCTGGGTACCCAGGTGCCCACTGTTTGCAGGCGAATCCGGCTGCCTAGGCGGTTACGATGCCGCGCATGGGCTTCGGCGACCTCTGGACACGCACGCTCGTGTACTTCGGCATCGCCGAGGAGGACGAGGACTGGATCGACGAGGACGAAGACGGCTACCTCGCCGAGGAGAGCCTCGAACGGAGCTACCGCGAGCGGCCGAACGTCCGCCGGCTGACCCCGCGCCGGCGCGGCCAGGAGTTCGACGACTGGACCGACTCGGAGGCCGAGCGCGCCTCGACGCAGCGCGCGCCGGCGGTCCGGCCGTCGCGTAACGCGCGCGCGGCGATCGAGGCGGTCCCGAATCCGAATGCGGTGCGCGTCCACCTCGTGCTGCCGCGGAGCTTCAACGACGCGCAGCAGATCGCCGACAAGTTCAAGCAGTCGATCCCGGTCATCCTCAACCTCCAGAGCGCGGACACCGAGCTCTCGAAGCGGCTGATCGACTTCGCGAGCGGCCTCACGTACGCGCTCAACGGCGGCATGCAGCGCGTCGCCGACAAGGTGTTCCTGCTCACGCCTCGAAACGTCGAGGTCTCGGCGGAACAGCGGGCGCAGCTGCTCGAGCGCGGCGGCTTCTTCAACCAGGCGTAGGAAACGCCTGTAGGAACGCGAAGGGACGCCGGATGCCGATCCTGGACTTGATCTCCAGCCTGCAGACGTTCGTCTACGTGTTCGCGACGGTCTACGGGCTCGTGATTCTGGCGTACATCCTCACCTCCTGGATCCGCATGCCGTACTCCCTGAATCCCGTGCAGCGGTTCCTCTACGACGTGTGCGAGCCGTACCTCCGGTTGTGGCGGCGACTCCTGCCGCTCCAGTTCGGACCGATGGACTTCTCGCCGATCGTCGCGGTGCTGGCGCTCGCCGTCGCCGCGAAGATCGTGATCGCGCTGCTCGGGGCCTTCGCGTAAAGGAGAGAGGAATGCCGTACACCCCGGTGGAGCTGAGACACATCCGACCCGCGAAGACGCTCGTGCGCGGGTACAAGCGCGCGGCGATCGACGAGCTGCTCGCGGAGGTCGCGGACAGCTTCGAAAACGTCTGGCGCGAGCGCGGCGAGCTCGCCGACAAGCTCGAGGATGTCGAGAGCGAGCTGGAAGGCTTGAAGGCACGCGAGCAGCTGCTCGCAACGACGCTGGTGTCCGCCGAGAAGGCAGCCGCCGACGCGAAGGCGAACGCGCAGCGGGAGGCCGAGCTGATCGTCGCTGAGGCGCACACGGAGGCGCGCTCCATCCTCCGCTCGGCGCAGAACGAGCGGGAACGCCTGTTCGCCGAGTCGCGCCGGATCGAGGCGCTGCTGCGGTCGGCGCTCGGGATCATGCAAGAGGGAGCGGTGAGCGAACCGGTCTCGAGCGGCTCGCCGGCATCGCTCGGAGAGTCGTGGCCGAATCGCGAGGACACGCGCGAGTTCGGGCCCGGGAAGCTCCTCGTCCGCACGGAGCAGGGGGCACCGGCGGGGTAGATTGCAGTCTCATGACCGCGTCGACACGGCTCCAGCTGCGCGTCGCGCCCGGTGCCGCGCGCGCTCGGGTCGTCGGTCGGCACGGCACCGGCTGGAAGGTGCGCGTCGCCGCCGCCCCCGAGGGCGGAAAGGCGAACGACGCCGTCGCGCGCCTCCTGGCCGACACGCTCGGTTTGTCGCGCAGCGACGTGGAGATCGTCTCCGGGCACTCCGGCCGCGACAAGATCGTCGCGCTGGCGGGGATCGACCCGCAGGAGACCGAACGCCGCCTCGTCGGCGCGGTCGGAAAGGACACCCAGTGAGCACCATCGACACCACGGAGTTCCGCGCGCTGCTCGAGCAGGAACGCGAGCGGATCAAGAACGCGATCGAGTACCTCCACCAGGAGAACCCGGGGAACATGGAGGAGGAGCTCGGCGAGCTCGGCGGCCGCGGCACGGACAACCATATGGGCGACATGGCCTCGGTGACGTTCGACCGCGAGCTCGATCAGGGGCTCGAGGTGGGTGCGCAGCAGACGCTCGAGCAGATCGAGCGCGCGCTCGCCCGGATCGACGAGGGGACCTACGGCACCTGCGAGCGCTGCGGGAAGCCGATCCCCGAGGAGCGTCTGCGCGCGCGGCCGTGGGCGACGCTCTGCATCGACGACCAGCGGCTGGCCGACCGCGGCTGAGCGTGGCGCGGTCGAGACCCGAGACCGCGCGGCCGGTCGACGTCCGCGTCGGCTCGTCGACGAACGGGCTCGCGCCCGTCTCGGTCGCCGAGCGCTCGCTCGCGGCCGGGCCGTGGCAGTGGGCCGGGCTCGTCGCCGTCGTCGTCGCGGCCGTCTTCGCCGACCAGCTGACGAAGCACATCGTCTCGAGCGAGCTCGCGCTCGACGAGGAGGTGAAGGTGATCGGGCCGTTCTCGATCCACCACGTCCAGAACTCCGGGATCGCGTTCGGCCTGTTCGCGAGCGCCACGGCGGTGGTGACGCTCCTCACGGCCGTCGCCGTCGTCTGGATGCTCGTGTTCTTCACGCGCTCGGGCGCGCGGCATCCGGTGCTGCCCGCCGCGCTCGGGCTGCTCATCGGCGGCAGCGTGTCGAACCTCGTCGACCGCGTGCGGCTCGGGCACGTGACGGACTTCCTCGACATCGAGCGCTGGCCCGCGTTCAACCTCGCCGACACGTTCATCGTCGTCGGCGTCGCGGTGCTGCTGCTCGCGCTCGTCGTGGCCGACCGGCGGCCGAAGGAGCCGCCGCGCCGGCCGCTCGACGTCGCGGCGCGATGACCTCGACGCTACGCGTCCCGCCGGAGGCGGCGGGCATGCGCCTCGACCGCTTCCTCGCCGAGCACGTCGGCTCGCGCGGCGCCGCCGAGCGCGCGGTGGATGCCGGCGTGCGCGTCGACGGCCGCGAGCGGCCGAAGAGCTTCCGCCTCGCCGGCGGCGAAGAGCTCGAGCTCGAGGCGCCCGCGAATGTTGAGCAACCTCGTCCCGGACGAGGTTCGTTAACACGGCCTGAACTTGCGTTCGAGGACGAGCACCTGCTCGTCGTCGACAAGCCGGCCGGGCTCGTCGTGCATCCCGGCGCCGGCAACCCGACGGGAACGCTCGTCGACGCGCTCGCGGGGACGATCGGCGGCGGCGACGACCCCGAGCGGCCGGGGATCGTGCACCGGCTCGACCGCGACACCTCCGGGCTCATGGTCGTCGCGCGCACCGACCAGGGGTACGCGGCGCTTTCCGACCTCGTCCGCGGCCGCGGGCTCGAGCGCACCTACCTCGCGCTCGTGCACGGCCGGCCGCGGTCGCGCACCGGGCGGATCGAGGCGCCGATCGGGCGGGACCGCAAAGAGCCGACGCGCATCTCGCTCGACACCGACCTGTCGCGCGACGCGATCACGCACTTCGAGGTCGAGCGCCTCTGGGACGGCCACGCGCTGCTCCGCATCCGGCTCGAGACGGGACGCATGCACCAGATCCGCGTGCACCTCGCGGCGATCGACCTGCCCGTCGTCGGCGACCCGGTCTACGGCGTCCCCGACGCGCGGCTCGGCCGCCAGTTCCTCCACTCGGCGCGGCTCGCGTTCACGCACCCGCTGACGGGCGAGCGCGTCGACGTCGAGTCGCCGCTGCCGGACGACCTCGCGGCGCTCGTCGCCGCGCTCGACGCCTAGCGCGCGCCGGCGCGCGTCTCGGCGACGCGCAAGAGCTCGCCGGCCGCACGTGCGTCCGTCGGGTAGTGCGCCGACCCCGACGCGAACGCGAACGAGGCGCCGGCGGCGTCGCGAAGCCGCTGCGACACCCGCTCGCCCGCGTGGACGTCCGACTCGAGCAGGAGCAGCGCGAGGTCGCCGTTCCCGATCCGCGCCGCCACGTCCGAGGCGCGCAGGAGCGACCGCAGCCGGGCCGCCACGACCTGCAGCGCGCGGTCGTCGAAGCGGAGCGCGGCGAGCCGGACGAGCGTGAACCCGTGGCCGTAGCGGCCGCAGCGCTCGATCTCGCCCGCGACGGCCTCGTCGAAGGCCGCCCGGCTCAGGAGGCCCGTGAGCGCGTCCCGACGGTCGCCGTCCAGGGCGGGCGCAGGCTGCGCGGCGCTGATCTCGACCCCCACGACCGGACAACGTACAGGGGCCCGGAAACGTGACGGCCCGCTACCATTCAGCGGTTTTCCAGTCCCACCGACCCGGCGGAGGGTCGACGTGGCGGTGGCCGCACTCGCGGTCTCCACCGAGACGCCGCCGGCCGTAGCGCAATCGAAACCAAGGAAAGGGGCGATCGATGCCCGTCGTCTCCATGAAGGACCTCCTGGAGGCCGGAGTCCACTTCGGCCACCAGACCCGCCGCTGGAATCCGAAGATGAAGCGGTTCATCTTCACGGAGCGCGGCGGCATCTACATCATCGACCTGCAGCAGACGCAGGCGCTCATCGACGAGGCCTACAACTTCGCCCGCGCGATCGGCGAGCGCGGCGGCTCCGTGCTGTTCGTCGGCACGAAGAAGCAGGCGCAGGACGCCGTCGAGAACGAGGCGCGCCGCGTCGGCATGCCGTACGTGAACCACCGCTGGCTCGGCGGGTTGCTCACGAACTGGCGCACGATCTCCGACCGCATCCAGCGCCTGCACGAGCTGCGCGGCCTGCAGGAGGAGAGCCAGCTCGACCTGCTCCCGGCGAAGGAGCGGATCTCGATGCTCGGCGAGCTCGAGAAGCTCGAGGCGAACCTCGGCGGCGTCGCCGACATGCGGCGCCAGCCCGACGCGGTCTTCATCGTCGACCTGCGCAAGGAGCAGCTGGCGGTGCGCGAGGCGCGGCGGCTCGGGCTGCCGGTGATCGCGCTCGTCGACACGAACTGCGATCCCGACGAGGCCGACTACGTCATCCCCGGCAACGACGACGCGATCCGGTCGTGCTCGCTCGTCGTCCGCGCGATCGCCGAGGGCATCGAGGCGGGCCGCAACAAGGTCGGCCAGGCCGAGATGACCGCGCCCCGGAACGGCGGTGCGCAGGCGCAGGCCGAGCCGCAGCCGAAGGCCGAGGC
>JBKPLI010000054.1:0-4534 GCA_046731555.1 Actinomycetota bacterium
GCACGGGCGGCGACGCCGGCGACGGCACGGGCACCACGGGCGGGACGGGCACGACCCCCGCGAGCGGCGGCGACGGCGGCACGACGGCCACGGGCACGACCGCGACGAGCGGCGCGACGGTGACGATCGCCGTCAACGGCCACCCGGAGAAGGTCGGCCGCGACGGCACCTTCCCGTCGGGCTCGCCTGTCTTCCGCCTCGTCTCGTTCGGCAAGGACAAGGCCGAGCTCGGGATCGTCGGCGGCTCGTACCAGTCCGGCGAGGCGACCCTCACGCTCGAGAAGGGCAAGGCCGTCACGCTCATGAACACGAGCGACGACAAGCGCTACAAGCTCGTCCTGCTCGCCACCCCGTAGGGATTCAGCTTCCCCGGCGGGGTGCCGATACCCGCAGTGTGGGCACGCCTGCTCTGAAACGCGAAGAGGGCTTCGGCCTGGTCGAGCTCCTGATGGCGATGGTGATCCTCAACGTGGCCCTGCTCGCGATCGTCGCGAGCTTCTCGTCCGCGGGCGCGGGTGTGACCGCGGCCGCGCGCGTCGGGACGGCGGGAGCGATCGCCGACCGGCAGATGGAGCAGTACCGCGCGATGACCTACGGGTGGATCGGGCTCTACAACAGCGGCACCACCGACTCCACCTATCTCGCCGACCCCGCGTGCACGACGCACACGGGCGGCACGCCGCCCTGCGGCGAGTTCGTGATCTCCTCGGGCCCGTGCTTCGTGTCGTTCA
Source organism: Actinomycetota bacterium (assembly GCA_046731555.1). GTDB lineage: Bacteria > Actinomycetota > Thermoleophilia > Gaiellales > Gaiellaceae > PALSA-600. The sequence goes on from JBKPLI010000054.1 coordinate 732, forward strand.
CCGGCGCGCTGGATCCGTGCACGGTGATCCACAACCTGCTCGGCCCCGACAAGCACGCGTATCGCGTCGACACGTACATCACGCGGACCGCCGCGGCGGGAAACAAGCGTGCGACGAAGACCGTCACGGTCGTCGTGCGCGATACGAAGCCGAACCTGCCCGTGCTCGCGCGTCAGACGTCGACGTTCGACTGCTCGACCGGCGGCGGGTCGCAGTTCAACAGCGGCAACACGGACTGCTGATCCTCAAGCGGCAGGCGCGGCCTGCCGATAGCTCATCCGAGGGTATGGCCGCCTACGCCTACACCGCGATCAACGCCGAGGGCTTCGCGCTCGACGGCGAGATCCACGCGCCGTCGGTCGACGCCGCGCGCGAGCAGCTGCGCATCCGCGGGCTGCTCGCCGAGTCGCTGACCGAGCTCGCCGCGTCCGGCGAGGACGGCATGAAGAACGCGTTCAAGAAGATCAAGCCGAAGTCGCTGCAGGTCTTCTCGCGCCAGTTCGCGACGATGATCGAGTCCGGCCTGAACGTCGTCGGCGCGCTCGTCATCCTCGAGCAGCAGACCGACGACAACTACCTCGCCGCGGTGATCAAGGAGCTGCGCGCCGACGTCGAGGGCGGTCTGCTCCTGTCGCAGGCGATGGAGCGCCACCCGAAGATCTTCACCCGTCTGTTCGTGTCGATGGTGGAGGCCGGCGAGGCCGCGGGTATCCTCGACCAGGTCCTGGATCGGATGGCGTTCCAGATCGAGCGCGAGACGAAGCTCAAGCGCCGCGTGAAGGGCGCGATGATGTACCCGACGATGGTCCTGATCTTCGCGACCCTCGTCCTCGTCGGGATGCTGCTCTTCCTCGTCCCGATCTTCACGAAGATCTTCGGCCAGCTCGGCGGCGAGCTCCCGACGCTCACGCAGTACGTCGTGAGGATGTCGGACTTCATCAAGCACGACTGGTGGCTGCTGCTCATCATCGGCATCGGTAGCTTCTTCGGCTTCAAGCGCTGGCGGAAGACCGAACACGGCAAGCGCAACTGGGACCGCTTCAAGCTCAGGCTGCCGATGCAGATCGGCGACGTCGTCCTCAAGGTGACGATGGCGCGCTTCTCGCGCACGCTCTCGACGCTCGTCGGCGCCGGCGTCGACATCATCAAGGCGCTCGAGATCACCGGCACGACCGCCGGCAACTGGGTCGTCGAGGACGCACTGGTGACGGTGCGTGCCCGCGTGCACGAAGGCGTCCCCATCGCGACGCCGCTCGTCGAGAACCCGGTCTTCCCGCCGATGGTGTCGCAGATGGTGCGCGTCGGCGAAGAGACGGGGGAGCTCGACAAGATGCTGTCGAAGATCGCGGACTTCTACGAGGAAGAGGTCGACGCGGCGATCCAGACGCTCACGAGCATCATCGAGCCGATCATGATGATCGGCGTCGGTCTGATGGTCGGCGTGATCATCATCAGCATGTACATGCCGATGTTCAAGATGCTCTCGCTCGTCAAGTAGGCGGTCCGGCGGACGTCGAGTGTGTCGGTCGGACATTCGCGTGTCGCAAGCCGCGTTCGCTCACAGGTCGTGGAACCGCTGCGGGCCGTCCTCGGCAAGTAGCGGCGGCAGCAGCGCACCCGTCTCGCGCAGGCGGCGAGCGAGCGCAAGCGCGAGCGTTCGGTAGAAAGCGACCGCGACGGCCGGCACGCTGAGCAGCTGCTCGATCAGAGCTCGATCGAGCACCTCGACCTCGGCCTTGGCGTCGGCGATCACCGAGCCGCTTGCCCGTGACCGCTCCAGGAACGAGATCTCCCCGAAGACCTCACCGGCACTGAGTTGGGCGAACGCGATCCCGCGCCCTAGATGCTTGCGCTCGACATGGGCTCGACCGGAGCGGAGCACGTAGATCGCCATGGCCGACGCGCCTTCCGCGAGGATCGTCTCGCCTGCTGCGAACGTCAACCGGCGCGCGCCGGCGAGCACGCGGGCGTGCTCGTCCTCGGAGAGAGAAGAGAAGAGTTCGTCACGCTGCAACTCGGAACGCTCCTTCCAGTTCGAAGGCTGTAGGCCAGGCGCGGCACGGCCAGCCCGATCGGCCGGCGTCCGGAAACGACATGAATCATGTCCGGTCGGTCAGGCGTGGGAAGATCGGCGGGTGGCGTCGACGCCTGACATCGCGCCGGTCCTCGTGGCCGAGTTGCTCGTCGAGGGCGAGCGGTGGCCGGTCTACGTGCACGTCATCGACCACCCCGACGCGCGCGTGCTGGTCGACACCGGAATGACGGAGCTGCGCCCGGAGGTGGCCGACCTCGATCCCCGCCTCCGTCCACTGAACAAGCAGACGTTCGACCTCGCCGGCATCGACGTCGTCGTCAACACGCACCTGCACTTCGACCACTGCGGCGGCAACCACCTCTTCGCCGGCAGGCCGATCTACGTCCAGCGCCGGGAGCTCGACGACGCGCGCAGCGAGGACGACTACACGATCCGCGAGTGGGTCGACGCGTCTGGCGTACCGGCGCCGGGCCACACGCGCGGCTCGCAGGTGGTCGTCGTCGAGACGGGCGGGCGTCCGGTCGTCGTCGGCGGCGACGTGGCGGTTCGCTTCCGCGAGCTCGACGAGCCGGGCACCTAAGGCCAGCTGCGCGTGCGCGCGCTCACCCCGAGCTGGTCTGGCTCGCGCACGAGCACGGGCCGTGGCAGCCCCGCACCGTGTAAGGCACGCGCCGAACACCGGCGCAGGCAAGCGTCGTCTAGTTCCCTACGGTCGGGTCGGGCATGAACTCGCGGACTTCTTGCGCGCAACGACAGGCGACGGCGGTCTTCGCAGCCCACTCCAGCGCCTCCTCGCGTGACGGTACGTCGACGACCCAGAGTCCGCCGACGGCCTCCGGGTACGGACCGTCGGTGACCGTCCCGTCGGTAGCCACGATCCTCGCCTTCTGGTTTTCCAGTCCGCCGCCGAAAACCCACACGCCGGCGTCCCTGGCCTCCTGGACCACCGCGAGCGAGGCGTTGGTCACGGCGGGCAGGTCCTCGGCGGGGATGTGGTCCATCGCGTGGGCATCGAACGAGATCAGGTACCGCGACATCGCATGACTCCTCTCTCGGCGGCCTCCTCCGGCCGCACGTTAGGGGACATTCCCGAACGCTGGCCCACACGAGACCGCGTTGGCAGGTTATCCATCCCGCCGGCGGGACGATCGCCTCGATGAGGTCGGCTCATCGCGATGGTGTAACGGTCGGAGGCGAGTTCCCCCGACCGCATCAACCTGACTTGGATCAGGCGGTCGCCTGCTGCCGTGCGCCCTGCTGGGCGAGCCGCTTTCCGATCGCCTTCACCTTCTCGAGCGCTTCCTTCTCCTGCTCGAGGTTCTCGCCGAGTAGCTCCGCGACGTCGTCCTCGCCCATCGCTTCCGCCATCGTCACGAGACCCTCGTACGCCGCGATCTCGTAGTGCTCGGTGCGCGCACCGGCACCCGTCAAGAACGAGTCCAGCACGTCCTGCGAAGGCGACTCCTTCGTCACGAAATCGTCGTGCTCCTTCGTAAGCCCCTCGATCCCGGGACACTTTCCGCGACCGGTTTCTCGCCGAGCATCTCGAACGCCTGCTCCACGTTCTTGACGTGCTGCCGCGTCTGCTCGAGATGCTCCTCGAAGCCGAGAGCGAGCTCTTCGTCCGAGGGGCGCCCTGAGGCGCTGGCTCGCTGAGACAACTCGAAGAGGAAGTGCGAAGACCCCGGCGGCTTCGCTGCAAAACCGAACGCGCCCAGGCACGGTACCCGCGATCCGGAACGACCGCGGACCTGGCTTGCCCGCTCGC
>JBKPLI010000055.1:0-3638 GCA_046731555.1 Actinomycetota bacterium
GCGTCCGCGTCCTGCGCGTCGTGGATCCACTCGATGAACTCGCCCTCGCTGTTCGTCTGCCGGCAGCGCGCGCTGATCCCGAGCTCCCGCGCCCACGTGTAGATGCGCGTCTCGAGCTCGTCGAGGCCGACGCCGCCGTACAGCTTCGGGTCGCGCCGCGCGAGCACGTTGAGGTTGACGCCGTTGAGCACGATCACCTGCATCAGGCGATCAGCCTATTCAACTCGCGTCGGACCTCCTCGGGGGGTCGTGCCTCGACGCGCGGCCCGTCGGCCGTGAGGACGACGACGTTGACGGCGTCGCCCGCGCGCTTCTTGTCGCGGAGGAGGGCTTGCCAGGCGCGTTCGGGATCGACGTTCACCGGTTGCGGCCGGAGCTCGTCCTCGACCTCGCGCGTGTCACGCCCGGAGAGTCGCAGCGCGGCGAGCAGGCCGAGCGCGACCGCCTCGCCGTGCGGCAGGTCGAAGTCGGCCGCCGCCTCGAGCGCGTGCGCGAACGTGTGTCCGAGGTTGAGCACGTTGCGCGGTCCCTCGTCGTGTGGGTCTCGGATGCAGAGCGCGGCCTTGAAGGCGGCCGCGCCGCGGACGTCGAGCTCGCGGTTTGCGAGCAGCTCGGTCTTCATCAGCTCGGCGTTGCCCTGCCGGCGTTCGCGCTCGGGCAGCGTCTCGAGCAGCGCCTCGTCGAGCACGACGCGCGCGGGCCAGTGGAACGCGCCGACGAGGTTCTTGCCTTCGGGGATGTCGATGCCGGTCTTGCCGCCGATGCCCGCGTCGACCTGGCCGACGAGCGTGGTCGGCACGCTCACCCACGGGACGCCCCTGAGATACGCAGCCGCCACGAACCCCGCGAGGTCGGTCGTCGTCCCGCCGCCGAGCGCGACGATCGTGCCGGTGCGGTCGAGGCGCAGCTCGCTCCAGACCCGGCGCGCGACGTCGAGCTGCTTCGCCTCCTCGCCCGCCGGGACGTCGATCGTCTGCGCGAGGCGCGACCCGAGCGCGTTCTGCGCCCGCGGCCCGTGGATGCCGAGCACGTGCGCGTCGCCCACGAGCGCAACGCGGCCGCCGCCCGCGACCAGCTCACCGAGGCGGTCGAGCGCGCCGAGCTCGTGGTGGATGCCGGCGGAGGCGAGGATGACGCCGTCGACGTCGCCGGACGCGACGACCGCGTCGGCGACCTCCCGGTAGACCGGCGCGCGCTCCTCGTAGAGGCGGCGAAAGGTGGCCTCGTCCTGCGCGAGGGGGCGGTCGCTGCCGCGCGTGCGCGTCCACGCGTCGTCGGCATCGACGTCGAGGAGGACGGTGAAGGCGCGTGCGGCGAGCGCGTCGCGCACCTCATCCGACAACACCGCGCCGCCGCCGAGCGCGAACACCCGTGGCTCCTCGCCGGCGAGCGCCGCAACGGTCGCTTCCGCCTCCCGGGCGCGGAACCGGTCGAGCCCTAGCGAGTCGATCAGCGCCGTCGCGTTCGCGTCGAGGTCGACGCCGCTCCGGCCGAGCCGCTCTGCGACCGGTCCGCATAGCGTGCTCTTCCCTGCGCCCATGAAGCCGACGAGCGCGAGGTGGCGGCCGAGGGCGTTCAGCGCCATGCGATGCGCTCGACGTACGCGCGGTGCGCGGCGACGAAGTCCACGAGCGCGTCGCCGCCGAACTTGTCGCGCGCGGCACGGGCGAGCTCCCACGCGACCGCCGACTCGGCGACCACGGCGAGCGCCTCGACGGCCGCGACGTCCGACCGCTCGACGAGCGCGGTCGCCTCCTCGCCGGACGCGAGGTCGACGGAGCGCAGCGGCTTCATCAGCGTCGGCAGCGGCTTCATCGCGGCGCGCACGACGATCTCCTCGCCGTTCGAGATGCCGGCCTCGATTCCGCCGGCGCGGTTCGTGTCGCGGCGGCGGTCGGGGCCGATCTCGTCGTGCGCCTCGGACCCGAAGCGCTCGGCGAGCGCGAACCCGTCGCCGATCTCGACGCCCTTCACGGCCTGGATGCCCATGAGCGCGAACGCGAGCCGCGCGTCGAGGCGGTCCTCCTTCGTCGCGTACGACCCGAGGCCGGGCGGCACGCCGGTCGCGCGCACCTCGACCACGCCGCCGACCGTGTCGCGCGCGGCACGCGCCTCGTCGATCCGGGCGCGCAGGGCCTCCTCGTCGGCCGTGGCGCCGCGCACCTCGATGCCGATCTCGGCGAGAAGCGCCTTCGCGACCGCGCCCGCGGCGACGTGCACAGCCGTGTGCCGGGCCGACGCGCGCTCGAGCGCGTTGCGCACGTCCTCGTGCCCGTACTTCAGGACGCCGGCGAGGTCGGCGTGCCCCGGCCGCGGAAGCGTCACCGGCTTGACGCCCTTGCCGGCAGGCTCGCCCTCCGGCGGCCACGGGCTCATCCCCCACGTCCAGTTCTTGTGGTCGCGGTTCTGCACGACGAGCGCGAGCGGCGTCCCGAGCGTGCGTCCGTGACGCAGGCCGGCGAGCACCTCGACGCGGTCCTGCTCGATCTGCTGGCGCGGCGAGCGGCCGTAGCCCTCCTGGCGGCGTTTGAGGTCGGCGTCGATCGCGTCGCGGTCGAGCTCGAGGCCCGCGGGCAGCCCCGTGACGATCGCGACGAGCGCCGGCCCGTGCGACTCGCCCGCGCTGACGAGGCCGAGTGCCACGGGTGAAATCTAGAGTCCCGCCGTGGACGTCACCCTGCAGGTGCTCGTCAGCGGCCTCGCGGCGGGCGCGATCTACGGGCTCGTCGGCGTCGGACATTCGCTCGTCTACCGGCTCACCGGGGTCGTGCACTTCGCGTTCGGCGAGCTGATCGCGCTCGCGGTCTTCGCCACCTTGTTCCTCGCGGCGGGCACCGCGCCGGTGACGAGCGAGAGCGTCGGCGGCGGCCGCTTCCTGCTCGCCCTCGCCGGCGGGCTCGCGATCGCGGCGGCGGCGAGCGCCGGGTCGTACTGGTTCGCGGTGCAGCCGTACCAGCTGCGGGGGTCGACGATCGGCTGGGTCGGCGCCTCCCTCGCGGTCGCGTTCGCGCTGAGGACGCTCATCGTCGCCGTCTTCGACCGGCCGAGCTACGTGCTGCCCGACCCGCTCCCGTTCCGGAGGCTCGGCGACGAGGGGTTCTGGCACGTCGGGGGCGCGACGATCCAGGCGCGCTCGCTGTTCGTGATCGCCGTGTCGCTCGCGCTCGCCGGCGCGTCGGCGCTCGTGCTGACGCGAACCCGCTTCGGCCGGGCGCTCGAGGCGATCTCGTCCGACGTGGAGGGCGCGACGGTCGTCGGCCTGCCCGTGTCGCGGCTCGTCGGGCTCGCGTTCGCGCTCGCCGGCGCGGTCGCGGGACTCGCGGCCGTCGTGGCCGCGCCGTCGGGCGCGTTCGACGTCGACTCGGCCGCCCTGCTCGGGCTGAAGGCGCTCGCCGCCGCGGTCGTCGTGCGGTTCGCGCTGTGGAACGCGTTCGCGGCGGGCGTGGCGCTCGGGCTGCTCGAGGCCGGGATCGCGAACGTCAGCTGGGCCGGGCCGTCGTACCGCGAGGTCGTCCCGCTCGGCCTCGCGCTCGCCGTGCTCACGGTGCGCGCCCTGCGCGAGCGGGAGGCGGCGGTCGAGTGACCGCGACCGCTGCGGCGCTCGCCGAGGCGGCGCGCGACGCGCGGCGGTCGTGGAG
>JBKPLI010000056.1:0-11890 GCA_046731555.1 Actinomycetota bacterium
TCGTCGACGACACGCACCAGCTGCTCTTCTCGCGCTGGGAGGCGATCCTCAAGGACCTCGCGACCTACGAGCTCTCGGCGCGCGCGAGCGGGATCTTCCGCTAGCCGCGCGTCACGAACCGCAGCACGAGCGCGTGCGCGCTCCGGTCCGCGAGGAGCGACGACCCGTGCAGCGCGCTCGGGTACAGCGCGACCGCCTTGTCCTTCGCCACGGCCGCCCTCGCGAGCCGGCGCGCGTCAACGGCGAACTGCGTGTCGAGCCGGCCGGCGAGGAACCGCTCGGGGACGCGCGACCGCTTCACCGCGGCCAGCGCGTCGATCCCGCGGAACGCCGCCGGGCCGGAGAGGCTCACGACGCCCGCGACCGCCGGTTGGATCCAACGGCCGGCCGCGAGGACCGCCGTGCCGCCCATCGACGCGCCGACGAGGTAGATGCGCGTGCTGCCGTCGGCGCGCAGCCGCGCGGCCGCCGCGGCGACGTCGCGGTCGAGCCGGACGCCGGAGCCGCGCCCGACCGTCGACGCGCCGTAGCCGCGGAAGTCGAGCGCGAGCACGCGCACGCCGGCCGCGCGCAGCTCCTTCGCGAAGTCGATCCACTCGCAGTGGTCGCTCAGGTACTGGTGCGCGAGCACGACGCCGGTCCTGCCGCTGCTGCCGAGCTCGAGCCCGTAGATGCGCGCGCCGTCGCTCGCCGTCAGGTGGACGGGCCTCGACTCGCCCGCCTGCGCGCGGCACGGGTCGCTCGTCGCCGGCGAGGAGCCTGCGGTTCCGCCGCCGAGCGCGAGCACCGCGGCCGCGGCCGCGAACACGAACGACATGCGGCGCACGTCAGCCGGCCCCGAGCTTCTGCGCGAGGAACGTCTCGCGGTCGGCGAAGGCCTGCTCGTTCAGCGGATGCAGCGCCGCGTACCATCGCACCTTCGTGTGCGCGGCCTTCGCGAGCGCCTGCAGCTCGGCGCGGCGCGTGAGCGGGTCCTTCGTGCCGTTCTGGATCAGCACCGCCGCGCGTGAGCGGCCGATCCACGCCTGCGGGTCGATCGCGCGCAGGGACGCGAGCACCTTCGCGGACGGCTTGCAGAACTCGCGCGCCGCGCGCGACCAGCGGCCGGCGCCCGAGTCGAGCACGACCGCCTTCAGCCGCGGCTCGGCGCCCGCACCCGAGCCGACGAGGTACGCGCCGTACGAGAACCCGACCGCGCCGAGGCGCGTGCGGTCGATCTCCGGCCGCGACTGCAGTGCGTCGAGCGCGCGCCGCATCAGCAGCACGTTCGTGACGTACGTCGTCCGCTCGCGTGCGATCTTCGAGCACGACAGCACGGGGCCGTCCGGCTGGGGGAGGAGCGCCGCGATGCCGCGCTTCGCGAGGTCGCGCGCGTCCTCGACGTGGTCGTCGCGGCTGCCGTTCGAGCCGGGCATCCACACGACGGCCGGGAACGGGCCCGTGCCCTCGGGCAGGACGAGGTACGCGTTCACGCGGCCGAGCCTCGGCGCGCGGAACGACACGTCGCGCACGGTGATCCCGTCGCGCGTGTCGACTGCCGCGACGTCGCGCCAGTCGAGCGGCGCAGACGCGTCGTAGCCGAACAGGCCTCCGCCTGCGGCGACCGCGACGAGTGCGAGCAACGTCCTCACGTCGCGAGCTCCTCGAGCGTCGCGTCGGCCCAGGCGATCGTCGCCTCGGCGCGCGCGATCCCGAACCGGAGCGTGATGTAGCCGAAGTGCCGCTCGAGGTCGTCGTGCTCGACGATGTGCCGCTCGATCGCGCGGTAGGTCCCGAGGCGCGCAGCGGCGGCGTCGCGGTAGGCCTCGAGCTGGCGCACGATCGCGTCCGGGTTGCCGTGCCCGCCGAAGAAGAGCTTGAGCAGGAACGGCTGCCGCTCGACGTCGTCCGGGACGTCGAGGTCGTCGAGCCACTCGCCGAGCGCGCGGCGACCCTTCGCGGTCAGGCGGTAGAGCGACTTGTCGGGCCGGTCCGGCTGCGGCACGTCGCGCCGCGTCGCGTGGCCTGCATCGACGAGGCGCCCGAGCACGGTGTAGAGCTGCGTCTTCGACGGTGCCCAGATGTAGCCCACCGAGCCGGCCGCGGCCTTCATCAGGTCGTAGCCCGACGACGTGCCCTCGCGCGCGAGGAGCCCAAGGAGGGCGTACTCGGTCAGCGTGAGCTTCGTCCTCGTCCGCACAGGCATAGTCCGGTGCGGACTATACGACGGGCGGCCGCAGGAACCCGAACTGATCGGTGATCTCGATCTTTCGCGTCGAGAAGCGGAAGAGCGCGGCCGGCCGCCCGCCGGCGCGGCCGGGCAGCCGCTGCTCGCCCGTCGGCACGAGGACGCCGCGGCGGACGAGCACGCGCTGGAGGTTCGTCGCCGACACGTCGTGGCCGAGAGCGGCGACGTAGATCTCGCGCAGCTCGGAGATCGTGAACCGCTGCGGCGCGAGCGCGAAGCCGATGTTCGTGTAGGAGAGCTTCCCGCGCAGCCGCGCGCGCGCCGCAAGCACGATCGCGCGGTGATCGTGCACGAGCGGCGGCAGCCGGTCGATCGGCCGCCAGTCGCCGGCGACGGCGACGTCCGACGGCACGAGCCCGAGGTACGCCGTCGCGAGCTCCCACGTCTCCGCGTTGCGCGACGGGTCGCTGCGCGTCTCGAGCTGCTCGAGGTGCGCGAGCGCAGCCTCCTCGAGGTGGCGGCGCACGCAGGACTCGAGCGTCTCGCCGGGCGCGAGCTCGCCGCCCGGCAGCGTGTCGCCCTCGACGAGCGTCGTGAGGCGCGCGTCCCGGACCTGCAGCACGGCCGCGAGTGCGACGTGGCGCGCTGCGGGAGGGGTAGAATCGGCCAAGGTTTTCGTCCCACAGTCTAAAACCTCGGAGGCCGCCGTGAAGAAGACACTCGTCCTGCTCCTCGGGGTGCTCGCGCTCCTCGCCGCGGGATGCGGCGGCGGCGACGAGGAGAGCCAGTCGACGAACGAGACGACGACGACGGCCACCGGCACTGGCAGCGCCGGCGGCGACTTCCGCGTCGGTCTCATCACGGACATCGGCGGCCTGAACGACCGCGGGTTCAACCACCTCGCGTTCGTCGGCCTGCAGCGCGCGGAGAAGGAGCTCGGCGTGAAAGGCCGCGTCCTCGAGTCGAAGTCGCCCGCCGAGTACATCCCGAACCTCACAGCGCTCGCGCGGCAGGGCTACGACCTGATCATCGGCGTCGGCTTCACGGAGATCCAGGCGATGACCGCGGCCGCGAAGCGGTTCCCGGACAGCCAGTTCGCGATCGTCGACGTGTCGAACAAGGACGTCGGCAGCCCGAAGAACGTCGAGGGCCTGCTCTTCCACGAGGAGCAGGTCGGCTACCTCGCCGGCTACGCGGCCGCGCTCGCCGCCAAGGCGAAGGGCGCGAACGTCGTCTCGTCGGTCGGCGGGCAGAAGCAGCCGCCGGTCGACCGCTTCATCGCGGGCTACCAGGCCGGCGCGAAGAAGGCGGTGCCCGGTATCGAGACGCCGAACGCGTACTCGCAGGACTTCGCGAACCAGGCGAAGTGCAAGGAGATCGCGCTGAACCAGATCGCGCAGGGCTCGGTCGTCGTGTTCCAGGTCGCGGGCGGCTGCGGGCTCGGCGTCATCGACGCGGCGGGCGAGAAGAAGGTGTGGGCGATCGGCGTCGACGCCGACCAGTCCTACCTCGGCAAGCAGGTGCTCACGTCCGCGACGAAGGGCGTCGACACCGCCGTGTTCCTCTCGATCAAGGACGCACACGCCGGCAACTTCAGGGGCGGCAAGGACGCGGTCTACGGCCTCGGGCAGGAGGGCGTCGGCCTCGGCAAGTTCAGCACGCTCGCGCCGAAGGACATCGAGCCGAAGGTGCGCGAGATCGAGGAGCAGATCAAGGCGGGCAAGATCAAGAACATCCCGACGACGGTGTCGTAGAGGTGGCGCAGCCCACCGCAGAGCAGGCGGCGTTCCTCCGCGACAACGCGTACCCGGCCGTCGCGACGACGCTGCGCCGCGACGGCACGCCGCACTCGACCGTCGTGTGGGTCGACGAGGTCGAGGGCGAGGTGTGGTTCAACACGGCCGTCGGCCGCGCGAAGGAGCGGCACCTGCGCAACGACCCGCGCGTCGGCGTGACGGTCGTCGACCCGCACAACCAGTACCGGTGGGTCGCCGTCACGGGCACGGCGACCCTGCAGACCGAGGGCGCCGACGAGCACATCGACAAGCTCGCGAAGAAGTACCTCGGGCAGGACCGGTACCCGTGGCACGACCCGGACCAGCAGCGGATCATCGTGCGGATCCGCGTCGACAAGGTCGACTCGACGGGCTTCGACAACTAGCGGTCGCGGTGGAGGTAGTGCGCGCCCGCGCCGAGGCCGGCGGCCTCGTCGTCGGGGTTCAGCAGGTCGCACTTGTCGATCGAGAGGCAGCCGCAGCCGATGCACGTCGCGAGGCGGTCGCGCAGCGCCTCGAGCGTGGCGATCCGCTGCTCGAGGTCGTCGCGCCACGCGCGTGACAGGCGCTCCCAGTCGCGCCGGCTCGGCGTGCGCGAGTCGGGCAGCGTCGCGAGCGCGTCATGGATGCGCGCGAGTGGGATGCCGGCCGCGCGGCCGGCCTGCACGAACGCGACCCGGCGGAGCGTCGCGCGTTCGTAGCGGCGCTGGTTGCCGCTCGTGCGGCGCGAGTGGATGAGGCCCTCGGCCTCGTAGAAGCGCAGTGCCGACTGCGCGACGCCGCTGCGCGTTGCGAGCTCGCCGATCGTCAGCTCGTCGGCCATCCTTGACTTCAACAATACTTGAGGTTCTATGGTGCGAAGGGGTTCCCGAAGAGGAGGAGAGATGACCGCCGTCGCACCAGGGCTCGTCCGCGCCGCGTCGCTCGCCGACGTTCGCGCCGCCGGCCGCCTCGTCGTGCACGTCGACCGCGAGACGATCTGCCTGTTCGCGGACGGCGACGAGGTGCACGCCGTCGACAACCGCTGCCCGCACATGGGCTTTCCGCTGCACCGCGGCACGCTGTGCGACGGCATCCTCACGTGCCACTGGCACCACGCGCGCTTCGACCTGCGTACGGGCGGCACGTTCGACCAGTGGGCGGACGAGGTGCGGCGCTTCCCGGTCGAGCTCGACGGCGACGACGTGCTCGTCGACGTGCGACCGGCCGGCGGTCGGATCGAGCACCAGCGCAAGCGGCTGCGCGACGGGCTCGAGCGCGACCTCTCGCTCGTCGTCGCGAAGGCGACGATCGCGCTGCTCGACGCCGACCCGACGGGGGTCGAGGTCTTCCGCGCCGGTCTCGACTTCGGCGTCGCCCGCCGCGGCGGCGGGTGGTTCCGCGGCCTCACGACGCTGACGTGCTTCATGAACCTCGCGCCGGGGCTCGACGAGGCCGACCGCGCGACGGCGCTCTACCACGGGCTCTCCGACGTCGCGTCCGACTCCGCGGGCATGGAGCCGCGGTTCGCCATCGACCCGCTGCCGGGCGAGACGGCCGAGCCCGACCGGCTGGCGCGGTGGTTCCGGGGCTTCGTCGACGTGCGCGATGCCGAAGGCGCCGAGCGCGGTCTCGTCTCGGCCGTGCGCTCCGGTGCCGACCCGCGCGCGCTCGCCGACATGCTCTTCGCGGCCGCGACCGACCACCGCTACCTCGACGGCGGCCACACGCTCGACTTCGTCAACAAGGCGCTCGAGGCGCTCGACGTCGCGGGCTGGGAGCACGCGGAGGCGGTGCTCGCGTCGCTGCCGGCGCAGCTCGCGGGCGCCGAGCGGATGGAGGAGGCGAACGCGTGGCGCAACCCGGTCGACCTCGTCGCGCTGCTCGACGCCGCGTTCGCCCGCATCCCGGACGCGCTCGCAGAGGGCACGCCGCGGCGCGGCGCGTGGGACGGGCGCGCGGCGCTCGTGGAGACGATCCTCGGCGGCGAGCCGGCCGACGTCTTCGACGCGATCCTCGACGCGCTGCGGTCGGGCGCGAGCGAGGTGGACGTCGCGTCGGCGACCGCGTTCGCCGCGGCGACGCGCATCGCGCGCTTCCCGACGAGTAACGAGTTCGGCGACTGGGACACCGCGCTGCACACGTTCACGTTCGCGAACGCGGTCGAGCAGGGCCTGCGCCGGTCGTCGTCGCCCGAGCTCGTGCGCGGCGTGCTCGACGGGGCCGCGAGCGTCCACCTCGACCGCTTTCTCAACGTCCCGGCCGCCCGCCTTCCGAAGCCGGATGCCGCGGCCGACCCGGATGCGCTGCTCGCCGAGCTGCCGCGCCTGCTCGACCGCCAGCAGCAGGTCGACGAAGCCGGAGCGCTCGCCGCGTCGTACCTTGCCGCGGGGGGAGAGCCGGCGGGGCTCGTGGCCGCGCTCGGCGGCGCGCTCGTGCGCGAGAACCGCAACTTCCACACGATCCAGTGCGTCGAGGCGGCCGCGCGGCAACACGCGCTGCTGGCGGGAACCGACGACGCGGCGCTGCCGCTGATCGCGGCCGCGCGCTACCTCGCGGCACATGCGACGACCACGCGCTCCGAGCGGCAGACGTTCGAGATCGCGCGCCGGCTGCATCGCGGCGAGACGCTCTACGAGGACGTGGCCTGACGGGTCGGCTTCGCCCTTAACCGGTCGAGCTTTATGCTCGCGCGGTGGCCAGCGCAACCGACCTCCGGCAGGCCGCGCGCGACCACCTCTGGCTGCACTTCACGCGCATGCACGGCTACGACGCGCCGGTCATCGTGCGCGGCGAGGGCTGCTACCTGTACGACGACGACGGCAAGCGCTACCTCGACGCGCTCGCCGGCCTCTTCGCCGTCCAGATCGGCTACAGCCACGGCGAGGAGATGGGGCAGGCCGCGCTCGAGCAGATGCGCGAGCTGCCCTTCTACACGAACTGGTCGTACGCGCATCCGCGCGCGATCGAGCTCGCGAGCGAGCTCGCGGAACTGGCGCCCGGCGACCTGAACCGCGCGTTCTTCGTCTCCGGCGGCTCCGAGGCGGTCGAGTCCGCGTGGAAGCTCGCGCGCCAGTACCACATGGCGAACGGGGAGCGCCGCTGGAAAGCGGTGTCGCGGCGCACGGCGTACCACGGCACGACGCTCGGCGCGCTCTCGATCAACGGCATCGCCGCCTTGCGCGCGCCGTTCGAGCCGCTCGTGCCCGACGTGGTCCACGTCCGCAACACGAACCGCTACCACCGGCCGGCGGAGGAGAGCGAGGAGCAGTTCACGGCATTCCTGCTCGACGACCTCGAGTCGGCGGTCGTGCAGGCGGGGCCTGAGACGGTCGCGATGGTGATCATGGAGCCGGTGCAGAACGCGGGCGGCTCGTACACGCCGCCGGCCGGCTACTTCCGCGGCGTGCGCGAGATCTGCGACCGCTACGGGATCCTGCTCTGCGCCGACGAGGTGATCACGGCGTTCGGGCGCCTCGGCTCGTGGTTCGGGAGCGAGAAGTACGACGTCCGCCCCGACCTGATCACGTGCGCGAAGGGGCTCTCGTCCGCGTACGCGTCGATCGGCGCCGTGCTCGTCGCCGACCACGTCTTCGAGCCCTTCGCGTCCGAGCGCGCGATGTACGCGCACGGGATCACGTTCGGCGGGCACCCCGTCGCGTGCGCGGTCGCGCTGAAGAACCTCGAGATCATGCGCCGCGAGTCGATCGTCGAGTCGGTCGCCGCGAACGAGGAGACCTTCCGCTCGCAGCTCGCGACGCTGCTCGAGCTGCCGATCGTCGGCGACCTGCGCGGCACGGGCTATTTCTGGGCGCTCGAGCTCGTGAAGGACAAGGAGACGCGCGAGTCGTTCTCGGACGAGGAGTCCGAGTCGCTCCTGCGGGGGTTCCTCTCGCCCGAGCTGTTCGCGCGCGGCCTCATCTGCCGCGCGGACGACCGCGGCGATCCGGTCGTGCAGGTCTCGCCGCCGCTCGTGGCAGGGCCGCAGGAGTTCGGCGAGATCGTCGGAATCCTAGGAAGCGTCCTGGAGGAAGCATGGCAGCGGATCTCGTAGCCGACACCGCGTTCGCGCGGGCCGAGAAGGCGAAGCTGATCAAGTCGCTTCGCCGGTTCGACATGGTCTTCTTCACCGTCTGCGCATTCGTCGGCCTCGACACGCTCGGCATCGTCGCGGACAACGGCGCGCAGGCGTTCACGTGGCTCGCGGTGCTGGCGATCCTGTTCGTCGCGCCGTACATGCTCCTCATGGCCGAGATCGGCTCGTCGTTTCCGCAGGAGGGCGGCCCGTACGAGTGGATGAAGCTCGCGTGGGGCCGCATGACCGCGTCGGTCGGCGCGGTGCTCTACTGGATCACGAACCCGATCTGGGTCGGCGGGTCGCTCGCGTTCATCGCGACCGAGGCGTGGCGCACGAACGTCACGTCGATCGGCCACGGGACGGCGGGCGACTACCTCTTCAAGCTCGCGTTCATCTGGCTGTCGATCGGCGTCGCGATCGTGTCGCTGCGGTACGGCAAGTGGATCCCGAACCTCGGTGCGATCCTGCGCATCGGCGTGCTCGGCTTCTTCTCCTTCACGGTCGTGATCTACGCGGCCGAGCACGGCGTGCACGGCTTCGGCGGCGGCGACTTCGCCCCGACGCGCGCGATCTTCATCGCCCTCGTGCCCGTGCTGCTCTTCAACTACGTGGGGTTCGAGCTCCAGAACGGCGCGGCGGAGGAGATGGAGAACCCGAAGCGGGACGTGCCGATCTCGGTGCTGCAGAGCGGCACGCTCGGCGTCCTCCTCTACGCGGTGCCCGTGTTCCTCATGCTGCTCGTGCTGCCGCAGAACCAGATCACCGGCATCGGCGGGTTCATCGACGCCGTCTCGAAGACGTTCACGGTCTACGGCGGCGCGCAGGGCTTCCTGCTCGACCTGATGACGCTCGCGTTCATCGGGACGCTCGTCACCTCCGGCGCCGTGTGGATGATCGGTTCCGACCGCGTGCAGGCGATCGCCGCTGCCGACGGCGCGTGGTTCCCCTGGTTCGGCGTCTTCAACAAGCGCTTCGGCACGCCGGTGCGCGTGAACGTCATGTCCGGCCTCGTCTCGACCGCGTTCACGATCGTCGCGATCGAATGGTTCAACAACGGCGACGACGCGTCGTTCGCGGTCGTGCTGACGATGGCGATCTCGACGACGCTCATCTCCTACCTGTTCGTGTTCCCGGCCGTGGTCGCCCTGCGGCGCAAGTTCCCGAACGTCGAACGGCCGTACTCCGTGCCGTTCGGGATGCGCGGCGTCTGGATCGGCGCGATCCTCACGACGTTCTGGATCGCCCTCGGCTCGTGGGCGTCGGTCTTCCCAGGCACGATCGAGCCGCTGATCGGCGTCGACTACGGGCCGTTCGTGGACGCGTGGGGCGTCTCGCGCGCGAAGTTCGAGGCGCTGACGTTCGGCACGCTCGCGATCATCGTCGTGCTCGCGCTCGGCGGGTATGCCGCCGCGGCGCGCACGCGCTCGGTCGTCGCACCGGGCAAGGTCGTACCGGCGCCGGACTAGCCTTCGCCGTGTGATCACCGTCTGCGACGTGGGGCCGCGCGACGGCCTGCAGAACGAGCCTGACGTGCTCGGTCCGTCCGTGCGCGCCGAGCTCGTGACCCGGCTCGCGGCGGCCGGCGTGCCGCGCGTGGAGGCCGTGTCGTTCGTCCGCGACGACCTCGTGCCGCAGATGGCCGGCGCGGAGGAGGTCGTGGCCGGGGCGGAGCGCGGCGACGCGGAGCTCTCCGGGCTCGTGCTGAACGAGCGGGGGTACGAGCGCCTCGCCGCGACAACACTGGACCGCGTGAACATCACGGTCGCGACGACGGAGACGTTCAACCGCCGCAACGCGAACGCCTCGCTCGACGAGGCGGTCGCGCGCGTCCAGGCGGTGCTCGCGCGCGCCGAGCGACCGTCGACCGCGACGGTCTCCTGTGCGTTCGGCTGCCCGTTCGAGGGCGAGGTCGACCCGGGCGTGGTCGCCGACATCTGCGAACGGCTCGCGACGGACGCGGACGAGCTCGTCCTCGCGGACACGATCGGCGTCGCGACGCCGCGGCCGGTGCGTCGGCTCGTCGAGCGCGTGTCGATCCTCGGCAAGCCGGTCGGCTTCCACGGCCACAACACGCGCAACACCGGCTACGCGGCGGCGTGGGCGGCGCTCGAGGGCGGCGCGACCGTGCTCGACGCCTCGGTCGGCGGGCTCGGCGGCTGCCCGTTCTCGCCGCAGGCGACCGGTAACGTCGCGACGGAGGACCTCGTCTGGCAGCTCGAACGCGACGGCGTCACGACGGGCGTCGACGTCGGGGCGCTCGGCGAGATCTCGCGCCGGCTCGCGGAGCTCCTCGGCCGCGAGCTCGACGGCAACGTGTACCGCGCGCGCGCCTGGCCGTAACCCCGGCTACCCTTCGGGCGTTCCGCGGAGAGGGTCCCTGGATGCTTCGGCGCGCCATCCTGCTCGGCCTGCTGCTCGTCGTCGCCGCGACAGGCGGCGCGGGCGCAGCGACCACGACGCACGATCCGAGCGGCACCGTCGTGCTCGACGGCCGCAAGGTCTTCCCGATCGTGCTCGCGAAGGGGCCGGACCGCGGCGGCACGACACTCGCCGGCTCGGACGCGATCGCGGAGGTGATCGGCGCCGGCGCGAGCTTCCTGAAGATCGGCCCGGCGACCGTGCCGTGGACCGACGCGGACATCGCGGCCGCGAAGCTGGACGACCAGGACGCGGCCGCGAAGGGCGGGTACACGTGGGTCAACCTCAGCACGGTCAGCCGCGCGAACTCGGCGAGCGACGCGCTGCTGGAGAAGGTGGTCACCACGCTCGAAGGCGATCCCGCGCTCGGGATGTGGAAGGGCGCCGACGAGCCGTGGTGGAGCCATTTCGACCCCGCGTCGCTGGAGTTCGCGTACTGCCGCTCGACCGGCCGCGGGCAGCCGGGCTGGTGCGGCGGCGACCCGGTGCTCGACCGCGAGCACGAGTGGGTGACGATCCAGGCGCCGCGCGGGACGACGACGGATCTCGCACCGTACAGCGCCGTCACCGACGTGCACGGCGTCGACATCTACCCGGTCACGCTGCGCGCGCCCGACCCGAACCTGCACGAGGTCGGCACGTGGACGAGCACGATGGCCTCCGTCACGCCGAACCACGCCGTGTGGACGACGCTGCAGATCTGCGCGAGCGGGAGCTACGACGCGAGCACCGGCCAGTTCGTGCTGCCGACGCGCGCGCAGGAGCGCTACATGATCTACGACGCGATCATCAACGGCGCCCGCGTGCTCGCGTTCTTCGGCGGCAACAACCCGAACTGCTGGAACGCCGACGACCGCGCGCACGCGTGGAGCTGGACGTTCTGGAACACCGTGCTGAAGGGGTTGATCGGCGAGATCAACGCGATCAGCCCGCTCGCCCCGGCGCTCGTCAACGCCGACACGACGCAGGCGCTGCGCGCCTCCGACCCGACGACGCAGGTGATCGCGCGCGCGGGCAACGCGAACGACGTGTGGGTGATGGCCGCGCGCAGCGGCGCGGGCACGGCGAGCGTGACGATCGACGGCCTGCCGTCGACGGTGACGAGCGGCACGGTCTACACCGAGGGACGCTCCGTGCCGGTCGCGAACGGTTCTTTCACCGACACGTTCGATCGCTGGGGCGTGCACGTCTACCACTTCGTCGTGCCGGCGACGCCGCCGCCAGCGCAGCCCGCGATCTCGTCGTTCGCGCCGACGTCGGGCGGAGCGGGGACCCTCGTCACGATCACGGGGACGAACCTCGCCGGCGCGACCGCGGTCACGTTCGGCGGCGCGACCGCCGGCTTCACGCAGGTCTCGCCGACGCAGCTGACCGCGACCGTGCCGGACACGGCGGCGACCGGACCGATCGCCGTCACGACGCCGGGCGGCACCGCGACGAGCTCGTCGGCGTTCACGGTCACCGCGCCGACGC
>JBKPLI010000057.1:0-7159 GCA_046731555.1 Actinomycetota bacterium
GTGCGACGCTGCCGAGGCGTGTCACAAGGTCGTCTCCCGACGACGCGGCCGCCTCCCCCGGGGCGGCCGTTGTATCTCCGGCGCGCTAGAGGTAGCCGAGCGGGTCGACCGCGCCGCCGTTCACGCGCACCTCGAAGTGGACGTGCGGACCGGTCGAGTGGCCGGTCGAGCCGACGTACCCGATCGTCTGGCCCTGCGAGACCTGCTGGCCGCAGGCGACGGCGATCGAGCTCTGGTGGCCGTACGCCGTCGAGATGCCCCCGCCGTGGTCGATGACGACGAGGTTGCCGTAGCCGCCGAGCCAGCCGCAGACGATCACCGTGCCCGACGCCGCGGCGTGGATCGGCGTGCCGTACGCGACGGCGATGTCGACCCCCTCGTGCATGCGTCCCCAACGCCAGCCGAACGGACTCGTGACGGTGCCCGACACCGGCCAGATGAACCCGCTCGACGAGGGCGCCGCGGTGGATCGCGTCGTGCTTGCCGCCTGCGCGGCGCGGATGCGCGCGGCGAGGTCGGCGCTCACCGCCTGGAGGGAGTCGATCTCCTCCGCGTCGGCGCGCTCCTGCGCGGAGAGCTGCGAGAGGTCGTCGAGCTTCTCGCGCCGCGACGAGCTGAGATCGTTCCTCGCGCCGACGAGCTCGTTGCGCACCTCCCGCGTCTGGTTCGCGCGCACCGCGATCGCGCGCGACGCCTGCGCGACCGTCGCGCGCACCTTGGCCGTGCGGGCACGCGCGAGCTTGACGGCGCGCTTCGATTGCGCGACCTCGCGCGCGATGCGCTCGTCCTGCTCGCCGATGAGCGACAGGTAGTCGATCTTGTCGAGCGCGTCCTGGACGGACGACGCGCCGAGCACGACGTCGAGCGTCGACACGTCCTCCGATTCGTAGATCTCGACGACGCGGTGGTTCAGCCGCTCGATCGACAGCGCGTGCTGCTGCTTCAGCGCGACGTAGCGCTTCGTCTGCAGGCGGTAGAGCTCGGTGAGCTTGTCCAGACGCTCCTGATGCAGCGCGAGGTCCTGCTCGAGCGTCTGCAGGCGCAGCGACACGTCGCCGACCTGCGCCTCGAGCGAGCGGATGCGATCGGTGACGCCGCGGATCGCCGAGCGCAGGTCTTGCTCCTGCGCCTTCTGCTGCGCGAGGTGGTTCTGAAGGGCCGCGATCTTCGCGTCGACGGAGCGCTTGCGGTCGACGTCGCCGGCGAGCGCCGGCGCGGCCAGCGCAAGCGCAAGCAGCAGCGCAAGCGGAACCCGCTTCATGCCTCGAAGATTCGGCGCCCTGCCCGGCTACTCCTGCGGGCTCGGCTCCGGAATCGCGGGGGGCGCGGGCGGCGTCGCCTCGTCCGGCGGCGGATACGGCTCCGGGACGGGCGCGGGCGTCGGCGGCGTGCCCTCGTCGGGCGGCGGGCCGGGCTCGGGGACGGGCGTCGGCGTCTCGATGCTCGTGGGTTCGCTCATCCGGGGACCGTAGCGCGCCGGTCGGTCGAGCGCCTTCAGCGTCTCGGCGGCCGTGCGGCGGAGCGGCCCCACGAGCGTGCGGTAGTCCTCGTCGGTCACCTTGCCCGTCCGGTGGTCGAACTCGAGCTCCTTCAGCGCGGCGAGCGCGCGGTCGCGCTCCTCTACGAGCGCGAGACGCCGCTCGTCGGCCTCCGTCTTCGCGTCGAGGCGGTCGTCTGCCGTCTCGGGCTCCCGCAGGAACGGGAGCGCGACGAGGACGACCGCCGTGACGGCGAGGACGATGCCCAGGACGAGCCAGATCATGCTCGTGCGAACGCGAGCCGCGAGGCCAGCCGCCGCTGCTCGCGCGCGTCGGGCCACAGCGCGACGAGCGACCCGGCGACGAAGAGGATGCCCGCGATCCAGATCAGGTTCACGAGCGGCTTCACGAGCACCTTGAAGTAGACGCTGCCGTCGCGGTTGATCTGATCCGTGATGACGTAGAGGTCCTCGGCGCGCAGCCAGTTCGTACGGATGCCGACCTCGCGCGACGGGCCGGAGACGTACTGATTCGAGCCCGCGCGCAGCGTGCCGTCCGAGCGGCCGGAGACGTCGAGCACCGCGCGCACCTCGCTCGCGTTCGGCGTCTTGCGCTCCTGCAGCCCGCGGTACGTCAGCGTGTAGCCGGCGACCGTCATCGACTGCCCGGGGCTCAGCTTCCGTTCGTGCGTCGTGCCGTACGCGCCCGAGCCGGCGACGCCGATCGCGAGCAGCACGATGGCCGCGTGGACGATGTAGCCGCCGTACCGGCGCCGGTTGCGCGCGACGAGCGCGACGAGCGAGCCGGTTGCCCGGGTGCCGCGCACGAGCTCGACGGCGATCGTCGCCAGCACGAACGCCGAGAACGTGTAGGCGATCAGGCCGGCGCGCGACGAGCCCGCGCCCGCCACCACGAGCAGCGCGCCGACGACGAGCGCCGTGCCGATCGGCCAGCTCAGCGTGCGCACGAGCGCGCGCACCGACGTGCGTCGCCACGCGATCAGCGGTCCGATCCCCATCAGGAGCAGCAGCGGCAGCCCGAAGGTACGAAGGAAGAAGTCGTAGTAGGGCCGGCCGATCGTGCGCGTCTCGCCCTTCACCGCCTCCGTGAGGATCGGGAACAGGACGCCCCAGAGGATCGTGAGCGACAGCGCGACGAGCAGCAGGTTGTTGTAGAGGAACGTCGCCTCGCGCGAGAGCGGCGACTCGAGCTTCGTGCGCGCCTTCAGGAGCGGCAGCCGCCACAGGATGAGCGCCACGGAGAAGAGCGACGACAGCACGACGAACGCGAGGAACCACGTGCCGATCGGGCTCTTGGCGAACGAGTGGATCGAGTTCACCACGCCGGAGCGCGTGAGGAACGTCCCGAACACGGACAGCTCGAACGCGAGCGCGACGAGCACCATGTTCCAGACCTTCAGCATCCCCTTGCGCTCCTGCACCATCACCGAGTGCAGGAACGCCGTCGCCGCGAGCCACGGCATGAGCGCGGCGTTCTCGACGGGGTCCCACGCGTAGTAGCCGCCCCACCCGACCTCGACGTACGCCCAGTGGGCGCCGAGGAGCTGGCCGACGCCGAGGAACGTCCAGGCAGCGAGCGTCCACCGGCGCGTTGCGACGATCCAGCGTTCGTCCGTGTGGCCCGAGAGCATCGCGCCCGCCGCGAACGCGAACGGGATGGTCAGCCCGACGTAGCCGAGGTAGAGCAGCGGCGGGTGCGCGACCATGTACGGGTTCTGGAGGCTCGGCGTGAGGCCGGCGCCCTCGAGCACGCGCGTCTGCGTCTCGAACGGGCTCGACACGGCGACGAGCACGAACGCGAAGAACGTCGCGACCGCGCCGACGACCGGCACGACCCACGCGACGACGTCGCGCAGCAGCCGTCGGTTGACCATGACTGCGAGCGCGCCGTAACCGCAGAGCACGAGCAGCCAGAGGAGCAGCGAGCCCTCCTGCCCGCCCCAGAACGCACTCAGCGTGTACACCGCCGGCAGGTTGCGGCTCGTGTGGTCGGCGACGTACGTGAACGTGAAGTCGTGCCGGAGCAGCGCGATCGCGAGCACCGCCGACGCGACGAGCGTCGAGCCGAAGCACGCGATGAGCGCGTTGCGCGCGGAGTCGGCGAGTCGCCTGCGGTTCTGGCGGGCCGCGACGGCGCCGGCGACGGCTGCGTAGACCGCCAGCCCGAGGCTGACGACGAGCGCCGCCCTCCCGAGGTCGGCCACCTACGAGGACTTCTTCGCGGTGTACTTCGACGGGCACTTCGTCGTCAGCGCGGTCGCGTCCAGCGTCCGGCCGCGAAGCGTCCCCGTGACGTTGACGTCGCGGCCCTTCCGGAACAAGTCCGGCACGGTGCCGCGGTAGACGACCGGGACGAGGATGCTCTTCCCGTCGATGTCGCGCAGCGAGAAGCGCAGGCCCTGCTCGGAGTGCGCGTCGCCGCGGACAGGGCCGACCACCTTCCCCGTCACCGACACCTTGCCCGTGTGGCCGCCGAGGTTGCTCGGCTGGAGCTGCGGCGTCGAGTTGCCCGCGACCGCGGTGTACAGGAGGAACACGGCGAGGAGACCGGCGACCGCCAGCGCGATCACGAGCCTGGCCGGGCTGCGCGTGGTGCGGGCCACGCCGTCAGTCTAGCCCCGTCGCGCGGGCGCCTCGGACACAAAACCCCCGCTCGTGGCGACCGTTACGTGGTGGGCGCGTGCTGCTGGCGCTCGGGGACGCGGTAGCCGTGGTCGGCGCAGAGCGACCCGGGCAAATCCTCGGTCAGCGCGTCGCAGTAGCCCTTGCCGTACGCGGCCCGCATGAAGGCGGCGACCACGTCGAGGCTCCACTCGGAGATGCCGGCCGCCTCCCGCCAGAGGTCGGCGAGCCGGAGGTCGATGTCGAGCTCAAGGAGATCGATGCGTGTGGGCCCTTCGGCCATGCGATCAGGGTAGGTCTGGGGTCGGACGGACCCTGCAACCCGCATAGTTGAGCCGAATCAGGACGGGAGCGAACGCGCCTGGGCCAGCAGCCCGTGCGCGGGGAGCACAGTCGCTCCGCGCTCGCGGAGCTCCCGCGCGAGGTCGGCGTACCCGGCGTCCTCGACGTCGACGACCGCGAACGTCGGCGCCTGCTCGTCGAGGGTCCGCGCCGCCTCCTCGGGGTCGTTCGCGAGCACCACCTCGAAGCCCTCGGCGCCCACGAGCCGCCGTAACAGCGCGGCCGCGCCGAACTTGCTCTCCGCGAGCAGCACGCGCACGTGCGGGCTCGCGAACGTCTCGCCGCCGGCCACGCGCTCCCGGAGCAGCCGGTGCGCCTCGGCCGGGCGCCGGCCGGAGCCGATCTCGTCGCAGACGAACCGCAGCTGGTCGACCTGCTCGCGTGAGTAGAGCCGCTGGCCACCGCTCGACCGGTCCGGCACGACGAGGCCGTAGCGCGTCTCCCAGGTGCGGATCGTCGCCGGCGACAAGCCGAGCATGCGCGCGACGGCGCCGATCGTGAACAGCGGACGCACCCTCTCGGCCATCACCGGCCGATACCCTCGAACCCCGTGGTCCACACCATCCACTACGGACCGGCGCGCGTTCCGTCGCGCGAGAGCCCCGAGGCGGCGATCGACGCGCTGCTCGAGCGCGGCCTGTCCGCCTGCGAGATCGATTTCGAGGGCAAGTTCTGGATGGACTACGACTTCGCTGCACGCTTCGGCGAGCTCGCGCGCGAACGCGACATCGCGCTCTCGGTCCACGCGCCGATCGCCGGGTTCATGGGCCACGCGGAGCGCGGGAAGAAGCTGAACATGGCGGTCGGCATGCTCGACCACTCGGCCGGCATCGCGAAGGCCGCCGGCGCCAAGGTCGTCGTCTTCCACCCCGGCTTCCTGCTCGGGCGCACGCGCGAGGACGCGATCGACTCCGTCGTCGAGCAGCTCGGCGAGCTGCGTGAGCGACTGGAGAAGAAGGACCGCGCGGTGCCGTTCGGGATCGAGGTGATGGGCCGCGTCCGCGAGCTCGGGTCGGTCGACGACGTCGTGGAGATCTCACGCCGGACCGGCTGGGTCCGCCCCGTGCTCGACTTCGCGCACATGCACGCGACCTCCGACGGCGCGTTCACGTCCGTCGAGCCGTTCCGCGACGCGCTCGCGAGGGCCGACGCGGTGCTCGAGCCCGGCGCGCCCTTCCACATCCACTTCTCGGACATCCAGTTCGCGAACCGCAACGAGACGAAGCACCTGAGCTACGGGGAAGGGACGTTGCGCGCGGAACCTCTGGCCGAGGCGCTCGGCGCGTTCGGGCGGCCGGCGACCGTGATCTCGGAGTCGCCGGACGTCGAGTCGACTCAGGCGATCAGGGCCGTACTGCTGGGGCGGTGATGTCCTCGCGCAGCTCGGCGAGGTCCTCGCGCACCTCGTCGGCGAAGCGCTTGTACATCGTCGGCTCCAGGACGGCGAGCCCCTCCTCCAGCAGCAGCTCCGCCTCCTCGATCCGTCCCTGAGCGGCGCGCACGAGGCCGAGTGCGTGGCACACCGACGCGCGCGTCCAGACGTCGTCGCGGCCGACCTCGTCGCGCGCCGAGAGTGCGAGCCGCTCGGCCTCGGCGATCCGGCCGCGCTTCAGCAGGACCTCCGCGAGCTGCCGCTGCGCCTCGACGAGGAACCCGTGCTCGTGCGTGGCGCGGAGGCGCCGCACCGCGTCGCGGAGCAGCGTCTCGGCGTCGATCAGGTCGCCGCGCGACTCCTTCACGGAACCCAGACGCGTCGTCGCCCACGCGAAGCGGCCGGCCGCGCCGATCTCGTCGAAGATCGTCCGCGCCTCCTCGAGCTCGGCCTCCGCGCGCGCGAGGTCGCCTTCCGCCTGCGCGCTGGCTGCGCTGACCGCTAGCGCCCAGCCGAGCGCCTCGCGGCTGCCGCTCTCGTCCGCCAGCGCCCGCGCGCGCACGAGCAGCTTCGCCGCGCCGGCGAGGTCGTCCTGCACGCTCGCGACGCCGGCGAGCTGCGTAAGCGCGAGGCTCTCGAGGTCGGGCCGGTCGGTCTCGTGGGCGAGCTCGATCATCGCTTCGCAGTGCCGATGCGACAGGTCGGCGTCCCCGATCCACCACGCGATGTTCGCGAGCAGCGCGTGGGCGTCGTAGAGGCCGTGCAGCTCGTCGACGGGCAGGGCCGCAAGCGCGTCGTCTGCGAGGTTGTGCGCGGACGTGACGTCGCTGTCGGCCTGCAGCGCGATCTCGGCGAGCAGCACGAGCGCACGACCCTCGATCCCGCGCTCGCCCGCCGCGCGTGCGTCGTCGAGCACGCTGCGCGTCTCGTCGCGCACGCTGCCGACGTCGGACTGCCGCCACGCCGCGTGTGCGGAGAGATAGCGGCGTTCGAGCGTCGGCTCGAGCTCGGCCGAGCGAGCGAGCAGACGCCGAGCCGCGCGGAACGCCCCGCGCCGCAGGGCACGACGGCCGGAGTCCTCGAGCGCCTGCGCCGCCTCGACCGCGAGCTCCGGCGGCGTCTCGCCGTCGAGCTCGCGCGCGATGCACGCCGCCTGGTCGAGGTGATAGGCGCGGATCTCGACGAGCTCGTCCGGCGCGTGCTCCTCGAGCCAGCCGGCGAACGCACGGTGGTCGTCGTAGCGCTGCGCCTTCGTCGTCGTCGCGTAGGCGACCTCGCGGATGAGCACGTGGCGGAACTTGAACGCGCGGTCGCCGCTGATCGAC
>JBKPLI010000058.1:0-4135 GCA_046731555.1 Actinomycetota bacterium
CGGTACAGGCGGTACGCGCGCTCGCGCGCGTCGAGCGTTCCGTCTGCGTCGTCGAGCCACCAGCGCGCGACGCCGATCGCCTCGAGCGCCTCGGGGTCGCCGCCGCCGTCGCCCAGCAGCGCGAGCGCGTCGTCCCACGCACCGCGCGCGAGCGCGTCCCAGGCGGAGGCGACGTCGTCGGCCACGCGAGGAGTATGCGCCGCTTTACACCGGTCTCACAGGACCGACGCTACTCTGGACCGCACAGTCCCGTCCAAACCGAGGAGACTCATGAAGCTCGTTGCACTTGTCGCGCTCGTCGCGGCTCTCGTCGTGCCGTCCGCCGTTGCCGCGACGCCGACGCTGACCGGCACCGTCGGTCCGGGGTTCACGATCACGCTGAAGAAGGGGTCGACCAAGGTCACGAAGCTCAAGGCCGGCACCTACACGATCAAGGTCTCGGACAAGTCGAACATCCACAACTTCCGCCTGAAGGGTCCCGGCGTCAACAAGGCGACGTCGACGCCGAAGGTCCAGAACGTCACGTGGAAGGTCACCCTGAAGAAGGGCAAGTACACGATCGTGTGCGACCCGCACGCGGCCGTCATGAAGTCCACGTTCACGGTCTCGTAGCGAGGCAGTTCTGCGGGCGGCGGGCTCGCCCCGCCGCCGTTCCTCTCTAGCTCGGCAACCGGAGCGACGCCAGTCCGGCGGGCGCCGAGCTGCCGAGCTGCGTCGGCCACGAGCTGAGGTCGACCGCGCCGCCCGGCGTCGCCGCCGTGCGCGTGAAGAACTGCCGCTGGTTCTCCCAGAAGCGCACCGTCTTGCCGCGCGCCGACCTCGGCAGCACGATCGTGAAGCGGCCCTTCGCGTCCGGCCAGCGGTTCGCGACGGGCTTGATCACGCCGCCCGGTCCGGAGACGCCGACGACGAGGCCCTGGTAGACCGCGCCCGCGTACGACGCCGGCTTCGAGATCGTGTAGCGGCCGCCGCTCCCGAGCTGGATGTTCATCGACGCCGACTTGAGCCGGTCGAACGGCGCGTTCGTGCCGACCGTGCCGCCGTACGACGTGCCCGCGTGCGCGACGCCGACGCTCAGCGGCACCGGGTCGGCCGACGTCTCGTCCGACGCGGCGAAGAACGACGAGTAGCGGCCGTCCTCGTCCGAGACCGACGAGAACGTCCAGAAGTCGCGGTCCTGCGTGCGCGTGATGACGACCGCGTTCGAGACCGGGCGGCCGGCCGCGTCGGTGATCGTGCCGGTGAGCTGGTACGTCTGCAGCGCGACGGGCGGCGGCGCGGTGCCGGCGGTGTCGTGCACGCGGCCGGTGATCTCGATGGTGCCGTCGCCGCGCTTGCGCGCGTGGAGCCCGTCGACGCGGTAGCCGACGCTGAAGCTGCCGGACGCGCCGAGGAGCGCGTTGCGCTCGGCCTCCGTCAGCTTGCGGCCGCGCACGGTCGCGTTCGCGAGCCCGGCGACGCGCACCTGGTGCTTGCGCGCGAGCGTCGAGTCGACGTCGTAGCGGAACCCGCCTGACGAGGTCGTCGCGCGCCGCAGCACGTACCCGTCGACGCTCATACGCGCGCGGACGACCGGCGCGCCCTTCAGCAGCAGCCGGCCGGTGACGGTCACTACGTTCGACGAGTTCGGGTTCCACGGCCGCACGGCGATCGGTGCCTGCGTGACGATGCGCGCGCCCGCGGCCGCCTCGACCCGGCGCTTCGTCTTCGTCTGCCCCGGCGCGCTCGCACGCGGCGCGGCCGCGGCAACGATCGAGCCGGCCGGCTCGGCGCGCCGGAACGACGGCAAGTCGGGCGGCGGCGACTCCCTCTGCGACCCGCCGAGCGCGAACACCTGCAGCTCGCTCGCGGTGCCGCCGCCGGACGACGTCGGCGTGCCGCCCGAGGTGATCGCGACGTACTCCTTGCCGTCGACGGAGTAAATCGACGCGCCGGCTGCGATCTGGTGGCCGGTCTGGAACGTCCACAGGACCTTGCCGGTCTTCGTGTCGAACGCGCGGAACACGCCGTCGCCGCCGCCCGCGAAGCCGAGGCCGCTCTCGGTCGTCGTCACGCCGCCGCGCTCCGGCTCGGGCGTGCGGATCTTCCACACGCGTCGGCCGGTGCGGATGTCGATCGCGCTGATCGAGCCGTGGTCGTGCCAGCCCGGGAGCGAGGCGCCGAAGGTGCTGTTCTGCAGGCCGAGGAACACGTCGCCGAGCAGGCGCTTGCGCTTCTTCTGGGTCGGCGTCAGTTTCGCCTGCACCTCGATCGCGGCGGTCTCGGCCGCGCCGTTGAAGACGTAGTTCGTGTTCGGGTCGTACGACGCGGGCGAGTAGTTCACGCCGCCGAGCGACGACGGGAACACCGTCACCGCACGTCCGGGCTGCAGCGTCGGATGCTCGGTGCGGTCGATCACCTTCACGCGCTGGTAGATCGGCCTGCCGGTCGCGGCGTCGTACGCGAACCAGACGCCCTCCATCGTGGCGACGGAGACGATGCGCTGCCGCTTCCCGCCGACGCGCGCGTCGTAGACCATCGGCGGCTGCGCGGTGTCGTACGACCACTCGTTGTGCGCCATCTGCTGCTGCCACCACTTGAGCCGCCCGCTCGCGAGGTCGACCGCGACGATCGAGTTCGCGCGCGGGTTCGAGCCCGGGCGGATCGACGGGAAGTAGAGCGGCGTCGCCGAGCCGGTGCCGAAGTAGAGCGTGTTCGTGCGCGGGTCGACGGTCGTCGGCGTCCACACGACGCCGCCGCCGACGAGCGTTCCGTACTTCCGCCACTGCGTGCCGGCGGGCGGAATCGTCCAGAACGGGTTGGGCCAGGCCGGCGTGAGGTCGGTGTGGTACGCCATCGTGAAGCCGCGCACGCCGTACTCGGAGCCGGCGGCGCCGACGATCAGGCGGTGGTTCGCGCAGATCGGCGCGCTCGTCTCCGAGTAGCCGTACGCGGACGACGCGCCCGGCACCGCCTTCGCGATCGGCACGCGCCGCTCGAGGCGCCCCGTCGCCCGGTCGAGCGACACGATCGTCATGTCGAGCGTGAGCAGGAACACGTGGCCGTCGCAGAGCGCGACGCCGCGGTTCGCCACGATGCCGAAGTTGCGGAAGACCGCGACGTTGTCCGGCTGCCAGCGCCACTTCACGGCGCCGGTCGTCGCGTTCAGCGCGAAGACGTTGCCGTCGTTCGTCGACACGTACAGCGTGCCGTTCGCCTCGACGGGATAGGACTGCTGGCCGCGCCGGATGCTCGGGTCGATCTGGCGGAAGTCGACCGTGAAGACGCGGCCGAGGTCCTTCACGTTCGCCTTCGTGATCTGCGTCAGCGGCGAGTGGCGGACGTTGTCCGGCGTGTTGCCGAAGCCGCCCCAGCCGACGTTCTCGTTCGCGTTCGTGCGCGCCGAGGCAGCGGTCAGCAGGGCGCCCGCCGCGACTGCGGCGAGCACGATCGTTGCGAGAGTGCCGAGGAAGCTTCGCGCCGTCAGAGCGGAATCCATCGTACGCGGCGCGTCAGGACAAGCGCCAGCGCCGCGCCGAGCGCCAGTGCCGCGGTGTACGGGGCAAGCGGCGTGAGCGTGCGGACGGTTCCCGGCGCAGCGGTCGTCGGCCCGTCGCCGGCGAGGCGCCGCAGCTCGCGTCCGGCGGCGTCGAGCGAGCCCTCGTCGAACGTCCGCGCCTCGAGCGCCGACGCGAGCGAGTCGAGCGTGACGCTGGCCGACGGGTCGGAGCGGTAGGCCGTCTCCGCGCGGCCGTCCGCGCCGTAGATCGACTCGCCCGGCCGCCCCACGCGGACGAACATCGTCTCGAAGCCGGGCACGTTCCCGAACGCGGCCGCGACGTCGCCCGTCTGCACGGGGGCGCTCTCGCCGTCGGTGAGGACCACGACGATCCGCCGGCGCGCCTTCGGGTCGAAGTAGCCGTTGCCCGGGATCTGCCCGAGGGCGTCGAGCGACGTCGCGCGGAGCGCGCTGCGCTGCGGCGGCGGGTTCTCGATCGCGAGCCCGCGGCGCAGCACGCCGTCGAAGCCAGCGCCCTGCGGCACCGGGAAGAGCGCGGGGAGGACGCGGTCGGTGAGCGTGGCGACGCCGGCTCCGACGGTCGGCACCTCGCCGCGGAGCCGCGTGGCCGCGGCGGCGGCGCGGTCGAGCCGCGTC
>JBKPLI010000059.1:0-5537 GCA_046731555.1 Actinomycetota bacterium
CGAGCAGGACGGGGGCGACGTCGAGGACGAGCTCGTCGATGGCGCCCGCCGCGAGCGCCTGACGGACGGTCGACGCGCCGCCCGCGATGTCGACCCCCCGGTCGCCGGCCGCCGCCCGGGCCTGCTCGAGCGCGGCCTCGAAGCCCTGGGTGACGAAGTGGAAGCTCGTGCCGCCCTCCATCTCGATCGGCTCGCGGGCGTGGTGGGTGAGCACGAAGACCGGCGCGTGGTAGGGCGGCTCGGAGCCCCACCATCCGTCCCAGTCCTCATCCCACTCGCCCCGGATCGGCCCGAACATGTTGCGGCCCATGACGTAGGCCCCGCGCGGTCGCATGAGCCAGGCCGCTGCCGTCGCGTCGGCGTCGTTCGCGCGCTCGTCGCCGAGGTGCCAGCTATGGACCTCCCTGCCGCGCTTCCCCAGCGGATTCTCCCGGCTCTGATCCGGCCCGGCGACGAAGCCGTCGAGCGAGATCGACATGTGGCAGGTGGTGTCCGGCATCGGCGTCCTCCAAGTAATTGCGGGTTGCACGCGCCGGCACATCCTCGCTCAGTCGCCACCCGGCTCGCAGCGCACCGCCCCCGCTGCCCGCTGTCCGCGCCGAGAGTGGGGCCGAGCGGCGGGTCAGCGAATGAGCCGGCCGAGTTTGACGACGAGGGCCGCCATAGCGTCGGCTCGGTGCGCTGATCGGCGACGCCGTGCCCGGGTCGCCGCCTGACCGCGCTATGAGCGAGGGTCGAGCTCGGCGGCGCAGCGGAAGCCGACGTTTCCGGTCGAGGAGTCGGGCGTCGAGCCCTGCCGCGCCGCGACGCGGTACCGCCGGCAGTAGGAGTGGTGGCAGAGGTACGAGCCGCCCTTCTGCACTCTGTTCGTGCCACGCGGCGGGCCTGCGGGATCCCGGCGTCGATCGCGCTGGCGAAACGTCGGGTGGAACCAGTCCGCGGTCCACTCCCAGACGTTGCCGGTCATGTTGTGCAGGGCGTAGCCGTTGGGTGGGAACGCGTCGACCGGCGCCGTCCCGAGGAAGCCGTCGGCGGCCGTGTTGCGCGCCGGGAAGTCGCCTTGCCAGACGTTCATCACGTGCTCGTCGGCGGGCTCGAGCTCGTCGCCCCACGGGAAGGGCTGCTGTTCGAGTCTGCCGCGCGCGGCGAGCTCCCACTCCGCCTCGGTCGGAAGCCTCGCCTGGGCCCAGGCGCAGTACGCGGCGGCGTCGTCCCACGAGACGTGCACGACCGGATGGTCGACTCGGTCGGCGATCGACGACTGCGGCCCCTCCGGGTGGGCCCAGTCGGCGCCCTCGACCTTGCGCCACCACGGGGCCTGCGCGACGCCCTGGGTGGGCGGGAAGTCGTCCGGGAGCAGGCCGGCGAAGACGAACGACCACCCGAAGCGCTCCGCGTGGGTGACGTATCCCGTCTGCTCGACGAAGCAGGCGAAGTCGGCGTTCGAGACGGCGTACGCGCCGATCGAGAAGGGCGAGACCTCGACTGCCCGGACGGGTCCTTCTCCGTCTTCGGGATAGGCCCAGCGGTCCTCGCTCCCCATCGCGAACATCCCGCCGTCGATCGCCACCAGACCGGCTGCCTTGCGCTCGCCTCGGGCGAGGTCCGCCTGCGGCCGATCCTCCACCGGCCGGCCGCTCGAGGGGGCGCAGCAGGGCCCGGCCACGCTACTGACGGGCCATCGCGACCCGGAGGCGCTCCTCCGCCGAGATCAGGTGGTCGGCGCTCTCGGCGGCTTCGTCGACGTCGATCTGCACCCAGTCGATCGTGCCCGTGAAGTGGCTCGTCTCCGGCGTGTAGTCCGGTGTGACCGGAGAGGCGGTGTCGGAGCCGACGTCGCAGGTCTCGTCCCCCGAGAAGATCATCGGGATGGTGGCCGCGACACGGCCCTCGCCGATCTTGTCGCCGTCGAGGTAGAGCGCGACTGTGCCGCCCTTCGCCAGCCCGCCGCCGTCGTAGTCGAACTCCATCCGCAACTGGTGCTCGCCGGCGGGAATCGCCGTGTCGCCCTCGACCGTGAAGTGCTGCAACCCGAGGAAGTTGTAGTCGTACTTCGGCTTCCCGTCCTTGACGTACAGGCTCCAGCCGGCGAACGCGCCGCCCTGGGAGACGATCACTCCTTCGGCACCGCCGTCGGGGACGTGCAGCTGGGCGGTCAGCGAGTGCGACTTGTTCTTGACGTTGATCACGGAGCTCTCCGACAACCGCCGCATGCCTCTGAAGAGGAGCTGCGAGCTTCCCCGGATCAGTTGAGGCCGGCCGGCAAGCTCGGGGTTGAAGCGCTCGATGCGCCGATCGTCGAGCGGGAGCACGTTGTACTTGAGCGCCTCGTCGTGCCAGAGCTCCTTCAGCTCGGCGAGCTTGTCCGGCATCTCCGCAGTCAGGTCGTGCGCCTGGCTCCAGTCGGTCGTCGTGTCGTACAGCTCCCACACGTCCTCCTCGAAGCTCGGCAGGTCGGCGGTCACCACCCAGGGAGTCGAGTGTCGCGTCACCGCCGTCCAGCCCTCGTGGTAGATGCCGCGGTTGCAGAACATCTCGAAGTACTGCGTCGTGCGCCGTTCGGCGGCCGTCGCGTCGTCGAAGGCGTACAGCATGCTCACGC
Organism: Actinomycetota bacterium; assembly: GCA_046731555.1. GTDB lineage: Bacteria > Actinomycetota > Thermoleophilia > Gaiellales > Gaiellaceae > PALSA-600. The sequence continues at coordinate 2,603 of JBKPLI010000059.1, forward strand.
CCTCGTACGGCTTTTGCTCGACACCGTTCACCGACGTCGGCTCGGGGACTCCGGCCGCGGCGAGCACGGTCGGCGCGACGTCGATCACGTGATGGAACTGCGACCGGATCTCATCCTTCGCGTCGAAGCCGCTGGGCCAGTGCACGATCGTCCCGTTCCGTGTACCGCCCCAGTGCGACGCGACCTGCTTCGTCCACTGGTAGGGCGTGTCCATCGCGTGCGCCCAACCGACGGCGTAGTGGTTGTAGGCGTCCGGGCCGCCGAAGTCGTCGATCCGGGACGCCATGACCTCGGCGGTCTCGAGGTGCGCCGCGCCGTTGAACATGATCACCTCGTTGAAGGTCCCCTGCACGGTCCCTTCTGCGCTCGCACCGTTGTCGCCGACGATGTAGTAGACGAGCGTGTCGTCGAGGACACGGAGATCCTCGAGCGCGTCGACGAGCCGACCGACATGGTGGTCGGTGTGCTCGAGGAAGCCGGCATACACCTCCATCTGACGGGCGAGCACCGGCTTGAGCTCATCGGGCATGTCGTCCCAGGCGGGGATCTCCTCGTGCCGCGCAGTCAGCTGAGCGTCGGCCGGCACGACACCGAGCTCCTTCTGACGCGCGAGGATCTGCTCGCGTAGCGCGTCCCAACCCTGGTCGAAGCTGCCCTTGTACTTCTCCGACCACTCCGTCGGCACGTGATGCGGCGCGTGCGTCGCCCCCGGCGCGAAGTAGACGAAGAACGGCTTGTCGGGCATCAGCGCCTTCTGCTGGCGGATCCACCCGATCGCCCGGTCTGTCATGTCCTCGGTGAAGTGGTAGCCCTGCTCCGGTGTCGCCGGCGGCTCGACCGGCGTCGTGCCCTCGTAGATCGCCGGGTAGTACTGGTTCGTCTCGCCACCGACGAAGCCGTAGAAGTACTCGAAGCCCCCGCCTGCCGACGGCCACGCATCGAACGGGCCCATCGGGCTCGTCTCCCACACAGGCACCTCGTGGCACTTGCCGAACTGCGCCGTCGAGTAGCCGTTCAGCTTCAACGTCTCCGCCAGCGGCGCGCACGTGTTCGGCCGGATCGAGCTATACCCCGGCGCCGACGTCGCGATCTCCGTGATCCCACCCATCCCGACCGTGTGATGGTTGCGCCCGGTCAGAAGCGCCTGTCGCGTCGGCGAGCAAAGCGCGGTCGTGTGAAACCGGTTGAGCTTCAACCCGTTCGCCGCCAGACGCTCCGCGGTCGGCGTCGCACACGGGCCGCCAAACGCGCTCGACGCCCCGAAGCCGACATCGTCGAGCAGAACGATCAGAACATTCGGCGCACCGTCCGGCGGCCGCAGCGGCTCGATCGGCGCGAACCTCGCCTGCGGATCCTTGGCATCGTCATAGACAGGGCCGTCGTAGGGTCGATCCGGAATCGGCAAGACCCGACGGTCGACATCCGTAGGCTCCGACACGACACCCGCCTCCTCGCTCGCCGACACCGCTGTCAGCGCGAGTTTGAACGGCGCGCACGGCCCCGCCTTCACCCAGTGCGGGTGAAAGCGGCAGCGCAACTTGCGAAGTTGCTCGCGTTCGCGAACCTGCGCCAGTGCGGGCGAGAGGAGTCGAACCTCCAAGAGCCGAAGCCCACCGGGACCTAAACCCGGCGCGTCTGCCAGTTCCGCCACGCCCGCAGGCTCGGAAACCGTAGCGCCAGTCCCGGCGGTTCATCGAGCCGCGACGTGGGTACGGGCAGCGGCATGAGCGACGTGAATCCAGACGACCTGACCAGCCCCGGCACGATCGACGACCCCGAGCTCGAGAAACAACGGGCGCGGGAGGCGGCCGAGCGCGAGCGCGAGAGCCGCATGTCGGACGAGACGAAGTTCGAAGAGCTGCGCGACATCGAGAAGGAACAGGACGCCGCGCAGATCGTCGGCGACGTGCCCGAGCCGCGCGACGACTAGGCGCTACTCCGGCGGCGCGACGCTGTCGACGAGACGGTCGGCGCGCCGCCAGAACGCCGCACGGGCGGCGGGCGAGTCCTCGAGCACGGAGAGATGCGACGCGACGAACGTGCCGTGCGAGCGCACGGATTCGAAGCGGACGTCCGCATACGGGAAGCCGCTCGCGGCGAGTTGCGTCACGAGTTGATCCGCGCCGACCGTACCGACGACCTCGTCGCTGTCGCCGGCCAGGATCACGATCTTCGTGCGCCCCGAGAGCGGCGACAGATCGTGGATCGGGTCCATCGCGCCGGAGGGAAACACGCTGAGGATCGCGCGCGGGAAGAGGCCGGTCGTGCGCGCCTGGCTCGCCCACTCGGCCACGAGACGCCCGCCGCGCGAGTAGCCGATGCCGAGGACCGGCACATCGTTCGGCAGCTTCGCGGCCGCGAGACGCACGCCGTCCTCGATGTGCTTCAGCGCGCCCTCCTGCCCAGGGTAGAGCTCATAGCGCGGGTAGACGACGGCGACGCCGCGGGCCGCGAGGTGCTCGAGCCACGGCCGGTGGTAGTACGGCGTCGTCTCCTTCACGTCGCCGTGCCCGTGCACGAACACCACGGCGGCCCGCGGCGCCTCGCGCGGCTGGAAGAGCCACACCCGTGACGGCCCGTGGCCGTACGAGCGGACCGTGAACGCAGGCGACGCGGTCGACGACCCGCCGCAGCCGGCGACGAGAAGCGGGACGAGGAGCAGCAACCGGCGCACTACGTGCTGAGACACGCCCTCGCGACGGATGTTGTTGCGGCCGCGTTAACGGTCGGCGTGCGGCCACCCGTACTGCAGGACACCTGGAGGCCGCACCCGAGCCGCGTGTGCCGGGTCGTTTCGAGAGCTGTACGCCACATTCACAAGGAGACCGAGATGGAGCTCTTCGCCTTCGCATACGTCCTCCGCCAGGCCCTCGACGCACCGGCACCCGCGCGCACGCGCCGCCGCTGGGGCCGCCGCCGGTAGGCCGGCCGCAGC
>JBKPLI010000060.1:0-14116 GCA_046731555.1 Actinomycetota bacterium
CCTCACGCAGCATCCCGGACGCGAGGCACTCGTCGAGGCCGTCGGGATACCCGCGCACGAACGCCTCGAGCAGCCAGAGGTCTGCGCGCGGCACTACGATCGAGACGGCGTCGAGCAGCGAGCGTGCCGCGGGCCCGAGCCGTGCCGCGCGCGCGAGCACCGCGTCGCGCACCGTGCCGGGCACGTCGGCACCGCCCGCGGCGAGCACCTCCGTGACGAAGAACGGGTTGCCGCCGGTGCGGGCGGCGAGCACCTCCGCGTCGACGCCCGCCGGCTCCGCGATCTCCGAGACCGCATCGAGCGACAGCGGCGCGAGCGCGATGCGAACGGGCGTCGGCCGCGCGGGCAGCTCGCCGAGCACGACGCGCAGCGGGTGCGCGCGGTCGAAGCTCTCGTCGCGGTACGTGAGCACGAGCAGCATCGGCAGCGACACAACACGGCGCGCGAGCATCCGCACGACGTCGAGCGTCGCCTCGTCGGCCCAGTGCAGGTCCTCGACGACGAGCACGACGGGCGCGCGGCCGCGCAGCTCCGCGACGAGCGTCGAGAGCAGCTCGGCCGGGGCGACGTCCTCGGCGATGCGATCCGCGAGCTCGCCGCCGACCGCGTCCGCGATCTCAAGGAATGGCCCGAGCGGTCGCGGCGTGAAGAGCGCGTCGCACCCGCCCCACCAGGGCGACACGTCCCCGCGCTCGCAGAACTCGCGCACGAGCGACGTCTTGCCGATCCCCGCCTCGCCCGACAGCAGCACGAGCGCACCCGTACGCGACGACCGCACGGCGGCGAGCGCCTCGGCCAGCGCGTCGAGTTGCGCGTCGCGCTCGAGCAGACCCGTCTCCATCACGAGGAGACGCCTCAGGCGAACCAGTCGCGGACCGGCGGGCTCGTGCCGAAGGCCGAGAAGTCGCCGCGGTCGCGGATCGCCGTCGCCGCCTCGGCGGCCGCGTTGACCGCGACCCACGTCAGGCTGCCGCCGACGCTGATCCGCTGCGCGCCCGCGCCGATGATCTCTGCGGCGGTCAGGCTCGGGACCGCGAGGACGTTGACCGGCTTCGAGACGGCGTCGCACACGGCGCGGATGTCGTCGACCGCCCGCAGCCCCGGCGCGTAGAGGACGTCGGCGCCCGCCTCCTCGAACGCGCGCAGGCGCGCGATCGTGTCGTCGAGGTCCGGGTTGCCGCGGATGTGGTTCTCGGCGCGCGCGGTCAGCGTGAACGGGACGTCGAGCCCGCGCGCCGCCTCGACGGCGGCCGCAACGCGCTCGACGGCGTGGCCGTGCTCGTACAGGCCCTCGGCCGGGTCGTAGTCCTCGATCGAGCCGCCGACGGCTCCCGCCTCCGCGACGCGCGCGATAGCGCGGGCGGCGTCCGCCGGGTCGGCGCCGTAGCCGTTCTCGAGGTCGACCGAGACGGGCAGGTCGGTCGCGCGCGCGAGGGCGGCCGTGTGCTCGGCGACTTCGTCGAGCGTCGCGCCGCCGTCGACCTTGCCGAGCGTGAACGCGAAGCCGGAGCTCGTCGTCGCGAGCGCCTTGAAGCCGAGCGCCTCCAGCATGCGTGCAGAGCCCGCGTCCCACGGGTTCGGGATCACGAACGGCTCGCCGGCGTGCAGCGCGCGAAACGCCTCGCCTTTCTGGGCCTGGGTCGCCATCGACTCGATCTTCGCACGCGATACTGGGGCTGCGATGGCCGTCGTCCACCCCGCGAGACATCTCTTGCGCGCGAAGGACCTGATCGACGCGCGCTACCGCGAGCCGCTCGACGTGCCCGCGCTCGCGCGGGCGGCGCACCTTTCGCCCGCGCATTTCAGCCGCGAGTTCAAGCGGGCGTTCGGCGAGACGCCGTACCAATACCTCCTCACGCGCCGGCTCGAGCGGGCGGCCGCGCTGCTGCGGAACACCGACCGCTCGGTAATCGAGATCTGCCTCGACGTCGGGCTCACGAGCATCGGGTCGTTCACGACGAGCTTCGGCCGCATGTACGGCATGTCGCCGCTCGCCTACCGCGCGGCGCACCCGCCTGCGTCGGCCAACATCCGCATCCCGACGTGCGTCCTGCAGGCCTACGGCCGTCCCAGCAGGTTTCGAGAAGACAGCCGGGCGAGCCGGGGATAGCGTCGGTCGCGTCAACTCGATCGCAACGGAGGAACCGACATGCTGACGCAACTCACTCACGCACAGGTCTGGGTCAACGACCAGGACGAGGCGCTCGCCTTCTACACGGAGAAGCTCGGGATGGAGCTCCGCGAGGACGTCACCGTCCCCGAGATGGGCAACTTCCGGTGGCTGACGGTCGGCGTCCCGGGCCAGGACGTGTCGATCACGCTGATGGCCGTTCCCGGCCCGCCCGTCTTCGACGAGGAGACGCGCCAGCAGATCAACGCGCTGCTCGCGAAGGGCGCGTCCGGCGGGCTCTTCTTTGCCGCCGACGACGTGCAGAAGAGCTACGAGGAGCTCAAGGCGAAGGGCGTCGAGTTCCTCCAGGAGCCGACGGAGCAGCCGTACGGCGTCGACGCGGGCTTCCGCGACCCGTCCGGCAACAACTTCCGGATGGCGCAGCGCACGGACCTGTAGCGGACTACGGGGGCGCGGGCGCCGGTCCCGCGCCCCCGGTTGCCGAGTTGCGCGGTCGCCGCTCGTATGATCGGCATGCCGCGGATGGACGCAGCCGACGCCCTCTCGCTGCTCGACTGGAAGCGCCGCGTGCTCGACCTCTACGCCGAGGTGCGCGCCGCCTCCGACCCCGCCCGGGCGTGGTCGCGTTGGCGCGACGCGCGCGACGAGCTCTTCCGCACACACGTCCAGTCGCCGCTCCCGCGGGAGGAGCGCGCGTCGTTCTCGGGCGTCTCGTACTTCGACTACGACCCGGCGCTGCGCGTGCTCGCGGCGGTCGAGGACGCGGAGCCGGAGCACCGCGAGATCGCCGCGAGCGGCGACGAGACGATCGCGTTCACGCGCGTCGGGCGCGCGCTGTTCGCGCTCGGCGGCGAGGAGCTCGCGCTCGAGACGTACTGGCTCGACGGCTACGGCGGCGGTGTATTCCTCCCGTTCGCCGACGCGACGAGCGGCCGCGAGACGTATGGCGCGGGCCGCTACCTGCTCGACACCGTGAAGGGCGCGGACCTCGGCGGCGAGGACGGGCGCCTCGTGCTCGACTTCAACTTCGCCTACAACCCCTCGTGCGCGTACGACGCGCGCTGGGTGTGCCCGCTCGCGCCGACGCCGAACAGGCTGCCGGTCGCGATCCGCGGCGGGGAGCGGGTAGCCTGAGCGGGCCGATGCGCCTCGCCGCCATCGCGGTCCTCGCGGCGTCGATCCTCGCCGCCGCGCTCCCCGCCGCCGTCGGGCGCGCGGCCAAGCCCGGCCTCGGCGCGGAGCTCCGGCGCGGCGGACTGGTTCTCGTCATCCGGCACGCGACGACCGACCAGTCGAAGCAGGACGAGGACCCGGTCGTGCTCGGCGACTGCTCCACGCAGCGCATGCTGTCGGCGCAGGGCCGCGCGGAGGCCCGCGCGATCGGGCGCGGCGTGCGACGGCTCCGCCTGCACGTCGGCAAGGTGCTCACGAGCGCGTTCTGCCGGACGCGCGAGACCGCGACGCTCGCGTTCGGTCGCGCGACGGTCAGCCCGCCGTTGCTGAACACGATCACGTCCGCGCACGACGCGCGCTGGCGGAAGCAGATCGCGGCGGCGCGCGCGCTGCTCGGCACAGTGCCGGCGAAGCCGATGCTCACCGTGCTCGTGACGCACAACGTCGTCGTGCAGGACATGACCGGCATCAGCCTCGACGAGGGCGAGACGCTCGTTTTCCGCCCGCTCGGCCGCAGCCACTTCCGACTCGTCGACCGCGTTCAGCCGGGCGAGTGGGCGCAGGTGCGAGCGACCGCGTCGGCGGCGGCGCTGCGCGTGCGCGAGTACCCCGTGCCCGCGGGCTCGCATCCGCACGACGTCGCACCGGCCCGGGACGGGACGGTGTGGTACACGGCGCAGCACTCGGGCGCGCTCGGGCGCCTCGACCCGGCAACGGGGAAGACGACGCACGTGCCGCTCGGCGACGGCTCCGCGCCGCACGGCGTCATCGTCGGTCCGGACGGCGCCGCTTGGGTGACGGACGGCGGGCTGAACGCGATCGTGCGCGTCGACCCGGGCACGCTCGCGGTGAAGCGCTTCCCGCTCCCGGAGTCGAGCGGCTACACGAACCTCAACACGGCGACGTTCGACCGCCGCGGGATTCTCTGGTTCAGCGGACAGAGCGGCATCTACGGACGGGTCGACCCGAAGAGCGGTGTGCTGCGCGTCTTCCGCGCGCCGGGCGGCGCGGGGCCGTACGGCATCACGACCACCCCGCGCGGCGACGTCTGGTACGCGTCGCTCGCGGGCAGCCACGTTGCGCGCATCGATGTCCGCACGGGGAAGGCGACGCGCGTCCGACCGCCGACCGCGGGGCAGGGCGCGCGGCGCATCTGGTCGGACTCGCGCGGACGCCTCTGGGTGAGCGAGTGGAACGCCGGCCGCGTCGCGCGGTACGACCCGGCGACGAAGAAGTGGCGTGAGTGGCGGCTGCCCGGCGCCGCGCAGCCGTACGCGGTGTACGTCGACGACCGCGACGTCGTCTGGCTCACGGACTTCGGCGCGAGCGCGATCGTCCGCTTCGCGCCGACCACCGGCAAGTTCACGACGGTGAAGCTGCGCGCGGGCGCAGACGTCCGGCAGCTGCTAGGCCGCCCCGGCGAGGTGTGGGGCGCGGAGTCGGGCGCCGATCGCCTCGTCGTCGTGCGCACGACGTGATCGTCGAGGGCCTTCAGGCCGTCTTCTTCTACGTCGGGGAGATGGACCGAGCGGTCGCGTTCTACAACGACGTGCTCGGCATGCCGCTGCTCGAGCGAAGCCCGACGTGGTCTGCGCTCGACTGCGGCGGCGTGCGACTCGGCCTGCATCTCGCGCACGGGGACGAGCGCGTCGGCGATTCCGGGACGGTCGTATCGTTCCGCGTCGCCGACGCGCACGACGCCGCAGCCCGCCTGCGCGCCGCCGGCGTCCGCGTCGGAGACGTCTCGGAGGAACCATTCGGGCTGCTCGTGCAGCTCGAGGACCCGGACGGGAACAGCCTCCGGCTCGTGCAGCCGTCGGCCCGACACGAGACGAAGTGAAGAGCCTTCAGCAGCGCGGCACGCGCTTCGGCGTCGTGCCGGGCGGGACGACGAAGATCTTCTGGCCGCGCAGAAGCGTGCCCCAGTGCACGCCGGCGGGCTGTTGCGCCGGCGGCGTACGGTAGACGTCGATGTGCGGGCCGATGATCGCGCCGCCCGTGTCGCGCGCGACGAGCCAGCCGCGCGAGGGCGTCGTGCAGTACGCGGGCACGAAGATGCGCGACCCGAACGCGATCAGCCTCGGGTCGACCGCCGCGCTGCGCCAATACGCGAGCGTGCGCGAGTGGCCGGGCGCGAAGCGCGCGAGGTGCGGCGAGGCGAGCCGGTACGGGCGGCCGTTCGTCCAGTAGCCCGCGGCCCTGCGGCACGGCGCGGTCGAGCCCCCGGCCGCATTCACCCAGCCGATGCCGTACGGGCCGGCGAAGTGGTACACGCGGCCGTCGCGGCCGAGGCCCTCGCCCTGCATCGGCAGCCCGCGCGCGCCGTACAGCCAGTCGTACGGGTGCCTGCCCGGGATGCCCGGCGCGCGCACGAGCGCGCCCTCGAACCACGCCTCGGGTGCGGGCCAGTACTCGGTGATGACCGTCCCCGAGAGCCAGCGCGGGTGGACGATCTGCCGTACCGGCTGCGGCGCGGCCGGCGGCGGCGGGCAGCCGAGTGCGGCAACGGAGAGGAGCGCGGCGAGCGTCATCCAGCCCCCGCGACGAACTCCTGCTGCTGCGCGAGCGACCGCCGGCCGATCTCGAGCGGGAACGCGGTGAAGCCGTGCACGCCCTCGGCCCAGACCGCGAGCTCGCTCTCGTTCCCGGCGGCCTCCCACCGCGCGGCCATGAAGAGCGTGTCATCGAGGAGCGGATCGCACGTCCCGACCGTGAAGAGCGCGGGCGGCAGGTCGCGCAGGTCGGCGTAGAGCGGCGACACCTCCGGGTGGCGCTGCTCCGCGACGCCCGAGCCGGGCATGAGGTTCTGGGCGAACCAGTCCATCGTCGGCGAGCTCAGGACGAGCTCGCGGTCGCCCCACAGGAGGCGGCTCGGCGAGCCCGAGAGGTCGAATGCGCCGAAGACGAGGTTCGCGCCGGAGAACGCTGTGCGGACGTCGATGTCGTGGCGGTCGCGGAGCCGCAGGAGCGTCACGACCGAGAGCTGGGCGCCCGCGGACTCGCCACCGATCGCGATCCGTTTCGGGCCGCGCTCGAGCAGCGCGAGCACCGCGTCCTCGCAGTCGTCCGCACCGGCCGGCCACGGATGCTCCGGCGAAAGGCGGTACTCGATGCTCGCCGCGGCGAAGCCCGTGTTCTCCACGAGCGCCTGCAGTGCCGCGTCCTGGAGGTCGGCGGCGCCGAACGTCCACCCGCCGCCGTGGATGTGCACGTACAGGCCCGCGGGCTCGCCCTCCGGCTCGATCATGCGCAGGCGGATCTCGTCCCGCCGGCCGGGCACCGCCTCCCAGCGCGCCTGCTCGGCGTAGACCGGCGCCGGGAAGAAGCTCCGCCCCTCACGGCGCGCTCGGCGGGTCTCGTGCGGCGGAACCGTGTGCGCTGGCGACATGCCGGCGATCACGCGCTCCAGTTCGGCGTTGAACGCGCGGGTCTCCTCGACGACGTCCAGCCCGGCGGTCACGCGGGGAACCTTATGGTTGAATCGCCGGGTGGCCGCGCTGTACCGGAAGTACCGCCCCCAGACGTTCGACGACGTCGTGGGCCAGGAGGCGGTCGTGCGGACGCTCACGAACGCGATCTCGGCGGACAAGGTGCGCCAGGCCTACCTCTTCGCCGGCCCGCGCGGCACCGGCAAGACCTCCCTCGCGCGCATCCTCGCCAAGGGGATCAACTGCGCCCACGGCCCGACGGTCTCGCCCGACAACACCTGCCATGCGTGCGTCGCGATCTCGAACGGCACGTCGCTCGACGTGATCGAGATGGACGCCGCCTCGCAGCGCGGCATCGACGACATCCGCGACATCCGCGACCGCGTCGTGCTGCAGCCGGTCGAGGGGCGCTCGAAGGTCTACATCCTCGACGAGGCGCACCAGCTCACCGACGCCGCGTGGAACGCGCTGCTGAAGCTGATCGAGGAGCCTCCGCCCCACCTCCTGTTCGTGTTCTGCACGACGGAGCTGCAGAAGGTGCTGCCGACCGTGCGCTCTCGCTGCCAGACGTTCGTCTTCCAGCGGCCGCGCTTGCCGGACCTCGTGAAGCTGCTGCGGCGCATCGCCGACGGCGAGGGGATCGACGTGCCGGACGCGGCACTCGCGCTCGTTGCGCGCGCGGCGCGCGGCTCGTTCCGCGACGCGGTGTCGACGCTCGACCAGGTGTCGGCCGCAACGGGTGGCACGATCACCGTGCAGGACGTGCTGCAGCTGCTCGGCGCAGTCGAGGAGGAGGTGCTGTTCCGCCTCTGCGACCTCGTCGTCGAGGGCGACACGGCCGGCGCGCTCATGTTCCTCGAGGAGCTCTCGGAGCAGGGACAGGACCTCGGGCGGCTCGTCAGCGACCTGCTCGAGCACCTGCGGCACCTGATGCTCGTGCAGCACACGGGCGAGGTGCCCGACACGCTGCCCGTCACGGACGAGACCCGCGAGCGGCTGCGCGAGCAGGCGAACCAGCTCGGCGCGCCGACGGTCGTGCGGCTCATCGACCTGCTCGCGGTGGCGGTCGAGGACATGCGGCAGGGCGGCGACCCGCGCCTGCCGCTCGAGCTCGCGCTCGTGAAGGTGACGCGCCCGGGCTCCGACCTCTCGCGCGAGTCGCTCGCGTTCCGCGTGGAGCGCCTCGAGCAGGGCGGCGATTCCGCGTCTCGCGGAGTCGCCGGTGGAGCGACCCGCGTCGAGGCGCCCGCCCGCGCCGAGCAGGTCGAGCCGCCGGAGACCTCAGGAGGCGAGGCGCCGACGCTCGAGCTCGGACAGCTGCAGGAGGCTTGGCGGCGGACGATCCTGCCGGCCGTCGAGCAGCGTTCGATCCCGATCGGCAAGACGCTCGCCGAAGCGCATCCCGCCGCGCTCGCGAACGACACCCTCACGGTCGAGTTCCCCCGCTCGGCCGCGTTCCACCGCACGCTCGCGGAGGACCCGAAGAACGCGCAGCTGCTCCGCGACGCCCTCTACGAGGTGACGGGGCGCAAGCTCGCGCTCGCGTTCGAGCTCGGCGAGGAGTCGGCGGCCGGCGAGGAGGACGACGAGCCGGTGGGCGAAGACGACATCATCGACCTCATGAAGAGCACCTTCGACGCCAGGGAGCTGAACGACGAATGAGCGGTGGCATGGACCTGAACAAGCTCGCCCAGCAGGCGATGCAGATGCAGCAGGAGCTGCAGCGTCTCCAGGAGGAGGCGGAGCAGGAGACGGTGACGGCGAGCGCCGGCGGCGGCATGGTGACCGTGACCGCGACCGGAGCCGGCGAGATCCAGCAGATCGTGATCGACCCGAAGGCGATCGACCCGGACGACCCCGAGCTGCTCGCGGACCTCGTGACGGCGGCGGTGAACGAGGCGCTGCGCAACGCGAAGGAGCTCGTCGCCTCGAAGGTCGGGCAGGTCATCCCGCCCGGGCTCGGCGGCCTCCTGCCGGGGATGTGATGGACGCCGACGCCGTCGAGCGGCTGGCCGCGGCCGGGTCGGAGGTCGAGATCCCGGCCGGCCAGGTGATCATCGAGCCGGGCCAGCCGGGCCTCGGACTCTTCGTCGTCCGCTCGGGGACGGTCGAGGTCGACGCGCACTGGGGCGTCCGCGAGCTCGGCGCCGGCGACGTGTTCGGCGGCATCGCGCTCCGCGAGCCGCACGGGTCGCGCACGGCGCGTGTGCTCGCGAAGACGAACGTCCTCCTCGTTGCGGTCGATCGCTCGACGGTCGAGCGGCTGTGCGCCGAGGATCCCGTGCTCGAGGGCTGCCTCGAGCTCGACTGATCAGTGGAGGCGGGCGTAGATCGCCGACCGGACGCGGTCGGCGACGGCGGGTAGCTCGCGCTCCATCTGCTTGAACTCGCGCTCGAACATGACGAGCAGCCGCATCGCGCTCGTCGAGACGACGGTCGCCGTGCGGCGCTCGGTCTCGAGCAGCGCGATCTCGCCGAAGAAGTCGCCCGGGCCGAGCGTCGCGATCTCGCGGTCGCCGTGCCGCACGGACGCCTCGCCCTCCTCGATGACGAAGAACTCGTGGCCGTACCCGCCCTCGGACGTGAGCTCCTTGCCCTCGGGCACGTCGAGCTCGTCCATCCAGCGGGCGATCCGCTCGAGGTCCTGCCGCGAGAGGGTCGAGAAGAGGCCGACCCCTTCGAGCTTGCGCGCATCCACGTGCCAATCCTGACAGCCGACCGCCGAAGGCACAATTCGGACCCGATGTTCAGCCCGTCCGTCGAGAACCTCGTCGCGCAGCTCACTCGGCTGCCCGGAATCGGGCAGCGGACGGCGCAGCGGCTCGCGTTCCACATCCTGCAGAAACCGAAGGACGAGGCGCTCGCGCTCGCGGCCGCGCTCGAGGAGGTCAAGGAGCGCGTGCGGTTCTGCCGCGACTGCGGGAACCTGACGGAGGAGGAGGTCTGCGCGATCTGCCTCGACGCGCGGCGCGACCACGCGACGATCTGCGTCGTCGAGCAGCCGGTCGACGTCGTCTCGCTCGAGCGGACGCACGAGTACCGCGGCCTCTACCACGTGCTGGGCGGTGCCCTCAGCCCGATCGACGGCGTCGAGCCCGAGCACCTGCGCATCGACGAGCTGCTCCGCCGCGTCGAGGCGAACGGCGTGCAGGAGGTCGTGCTCGCGACGAACCCGACGATGACGGGCGAGGCGACCGCGGCGTACCTCGCCGACCGCCTCCGCGACCGCGTCCGCGTCACGCGCCTCGCGAGCGGCCTCCCGGTCGGCGGCGACCTCGAGTACGCCGACGAGGTCACGCTCGGGCGGGCGCTGAGCGGCCGCCGCGAGATGTAGCCGCGCCCGTCTCGGACGGACATGTCTGTTCGGTACATGCCGGGGTCTGACCCCAGCATGTCCCGTTGGGACACGGCCGCAGCGGCCAGTTCGTGGCGTGGTTGAGCCAAGCGACCGACGCACCACCGTCTGCAACGGACATGTCGGGCTCTGGTACCGAACCGTCCATTCGGGCCATGTCGGGGTCAGAGCCCGACACGGCCGAAAGGGACAGTCGTGACGCGGGCTACCCTTCGCTGGTCGTGGCGACCACCGAGTTCGAAGCCGTCCCCGCCGTCGCGAGCGCGCCCCGGACGCCCGGGGTCGTCGTGATGAAGTTCGGCGGCTCGTCGGTCGCCGACACCGACAAGCTGAAGCGCGTCGCGCAGCGCCTCGTCGCCGCACGCGAGGAGGGGAGCAAGGTCGTCGGCGTGCTGTCGGCGATGGGCGACACGACCGACGAGCTGATCCGGCTCGCGCACGAGGTCTCGCCGCGGCCGCACCCGCGCGAGTACGACATGCTGATCTCGACCGGCGAGCGCATCTCGAACGCGCTCTGCGCGATGGCGATCCACGACCTCGGCCACGAAGCGGTCTCGCTCACCGGCTCGCAGGCCGGGATCGTCACGGACACGACGCACACGAAGGCGAAGATCGTCGAGGTGCGCGCGCAGCGCATCCACGAGGCGCTCGACGAGGACCGGATCGTGCTCGTGGCCGGTTTCCAGGGCGTCTCGCCGACGACGCGCGACGTCACGACGCTCGGCCGCGGCGGCTCCGACACCACGGCCGTCGCGCTCGCCGCTGCTCTCGGCGCCTCGTGCGAGATCTTCACCGACGTCGCCGGCGTCTTCACCGCCGACCCGCGGCTCGTCCCCGAGGCGCTGAAGCTCGACTACGTCACGTACGAGGAGATGCTCGAGATGTCGGCGTGCGGCGCGCGCGTCATGGCGCTGCGGTCGATCGAGGTCGCGCGCCGCTACGGTGTGAAGCTCCGCGTGCGCTCGACGTTCGGCGAGGGCGACGGAACCTGGATCGGCGAGGAGGACGAGACGATGCTCGAGAAGGCGATCATCTCCGGGGTCACGCACGACACCTCGGAGGCGAAGGTCGTGATCCTCGGCGTCCCCGACCGGCCCGGGATCGCGGCACGGGTCTTCCGCGCGCTCGCGGACGCCGGCGTGAACATCGACATGATCGTCCAGAACGTCTCCGAGCAGGGGACGACGAGCATCTCGTTCACGATGCCGAAGACGGACCTGCCGACCGCGGAGCCGATCCTCGAGGAGACCGCGCGCGAGATCGGGGCGACCGGCATCGTGCGCGACCCGGAGATCGCGAAGGTTTCGCTCATCGGCGCGGGAATGAAGAGCCATCCGGGCGTCGCGGCCGACATGTTCGACGCGCTCGCCGAGGCCGGCATCAACATCGAGATCATCTCCACGTCGTCGATCCGCGTCTCCTGCGTCATCCGCGCCTCCGAGGTGGAGCGCGCCGTCCAGGCCGTGCACGAGCGGTTCCGTACCTTCGCCGAGGAGCGGGTCGGTGCCTGAGACGCGCATCGGCGTCGTCGGCGCCACCGGCGCGGTCGGCACGGTCACGCTCGAGCTGCTGCGCGAGCGCGGCTACGAGAACGTCCGCGTCTTCGCGTCCGCGCGCTCGGCCGGCAAGCAGCTCGGCCCGCTGACGATCGAGGAGGCGACGCCCGAGACGCTCGAGGCTGGCGGCGTCGACGTGTTCCTGTTCTCCGTCGGCACGAGCGCGTCGCGCGCGCTCGTCCCGCACGCCGTCCGCGGAGGCGCAGCGGTGGTCGACAAGTCGGCCGCCTACCGCCTCGAGCCGGGCATCCCGCTCGTCGTGCCCGAGGTGAACGGCGCGCGGGCGCTCGAGCACGACGGCATCGTCGCGAACCCGAACTGCTGCACGATCCCGCTCACGTGCGTGCTGAAGCCGCTCCACGAGGAGGCCGGGCTCGTGCGCGTGCGGGTGGCGACGTACCAGTCCGTCTCCGGCGCGGGCGCCCAGGCGATGGAGCGCCTCCGCAACGAGCCGCAGCACGAGCACGACCTGCGCATGGACTGGGACTTCGACGGCGAGGAGTTCGACGAGGAGTCGAAGCTCCGCGACGAGACCCGCAAGATCATGGAGCTGCCCGACCTGGCGATCCAGGCGACCTGCGTCCGGGTCCCGGTCATGATCGGCCACGCCGAGGCGGTGTGGCTCGAGACCGAGCGGCCGCTCTCGCCCGAGCGCGCCCGCGAGCTGCTCGCCGGCGCGCCGTCCGTCCGGGTGGAGGACTTCCCCTCGCCGGGCAAGGCCGCCGGCGAGGACGAGGTGCTCGTCGGCCGCATCCGGCGCGATCCGACGGTCGAGAGCGGGCTCGCCCTCTTCCTCGCCGGGGACAACCTCCGGAAGGGCGCGGCCCTGAACGCGATCCAGATCGCGGAGCTCCTCGCCGAGCGCCAGCGCGTCGCCGCCTAGACCACGGAGAGCACAGCGCAGGTTCTCGACCGGCGCGGCATCCGCCCTGCGGAGGGTGGGTGCGTCGGTTTCGACCTCTCGCACTCCAAACGGCCGCGGAGGGCACGCCACCTCCGCGGCCGTCTCGTTCCTGCACGCGATTGCGGGAGGACGGCACGGGCCGCCCTCCCGCAGGGGTGGAAAGGTCGCTACGCCGCGGTCGAGGTGCTCGCCGCCGCGGCGGGTGTCGCGAGCAGGCCGCTGAGCTGCGCGCGCCTGCTGGCCTCGGTGCGGTTCGACACGTCGAGCTTCCGGTAGATGTTCGAGAGGTGGAACTTCACCGTCTGCTCGGTGACCCACAGCATCCTGGCGAGCTGCGAGTTCGAGTGGCCCTCGGCCACGAGGCGCAGGATCTCGAGCTCGCGCCGGGTCAGGTCGGCGAGCTCGTCCTTCTTCTCCGGCGCGGGCGCGACGGGAGTGGCCGCACGCCCGGGGAGGTAGATCGAGTGGCTGAACGCCTGGCGGATCGCCGACCGCAGGTCGTCCGGGTGCGCCGTCTTGATCACGTAGGCGACGGCGCCCGCCGCGAGTGCGGCGTCGACGTGCTTCGTGTCGTCGTACAGCGACAGGACGATGGCCTTCATCTGCGGGGCGCGCTCGCGCGCCTGGCGGATCAGCTCGATCCCGTCGATGTCGCCCTCGGCCATCATGATCCCGGTCACGAGGACGTCCGGCTGGTGCTGCTCGCAGAGCGCAAGGCCGCCGCGACCCGACGTCGACTTCCCGACGACGTCGAATCCGAGGCCTGCGACGATTGGCTCGACCGCTTCGAGCCAGAGTGGATGGTGATCGACGACGACTGCGCGCCGGTCGCGTTCGCTCATCAGAAAGGGCCGCCTTTCTTGGTGGGTTGAGCGTTCTGTCGGGCCGAATCCCCGCCACGCGAGCAGCAGGTTTCGGCGTTTCTAGGAGTAGAACTTACTAGATCTTACTCGAAATGGGAAGGCGACCGCCGACTTTTCCACCGCGGTGGAAAACTCGGGCCTCCGCGCCCGCCCGAGGATGCCGACCGCCGCGGCCGCGACGAGCAGCCAGCCGGCGAGCTCGAGCCCCTGCTGAGCGGCCACCGCGACCTCCTTCGCGCCGTCTCCCGGCCGGTAGTCGACGGCCAGGTAGACGGCCCCCGCCACGAGCCGGATCCCGAGCGCTGCGCCGAGGAAGGCCACCGCGGTCCGGGGCAGCCGCCGGCTGCCCGGATGGCTCCAGAGCACGTAGGCGATAGCCGCAAGGAGCGGCGCATAGAGAATCGGAGTCGGCCAGTCGTCGACAAGCGTCGGCGCTCCAACTACCTCGACCGCGGCGGCGCTCAGGCGCTCGTGGAGGCCGGTCGACATGTCGACCGCAAGGAAGGCGAGACCGGCGAAGGCGACGAGCAGCCGTGCCCGTTCCGCCTCGCCGCGCAGCAGCCCCGCCGCAAGCGCGATCGCTGCGACGGTTACGGCCGCGGCGGATAGCGACGCGTCGAGGCCCGTGTCCGAAGACGCGTTGAGAAACCAGTACTCGTCGCGAAGCGCGAGGTCGGCGGTCATGTCCGCCGCGATCACGACGGCC
>JBKPLI010000061.1:0-39481 GCA_046731555.1 Actinomycetota bacterium
CGATCGCGACGTGCCACGGCATGATCAGGTGCGCGTTGCCGGAGAGCACGACGACGCTCGTGTCGATGCCGCGCTGTGCGAGGTCGTCGAGCTCGCCGAGCAGCACCTCCGGGTCGACGACGCAGCCCGCGCCGATCACGGACGTCTTGCCGGAGATGACGCCGCTCGGGACCTGGCGGATCTTGAAGACGTCGTGCGCGACGATGATCGTGTGCCCCGCGTTGGGGCCGCCCTGGTAGCGGCACACGACATCCGAGCTCTGCGCGAGGAGGTCGACGATCTTCCCCTTGCCTTCGTCGCCCCACTGCGCGCCGACGACGACGGTCGCAGGCACGACCGGAGCATAGATGCGCCGGCGGCGGCGCTAGCGTGCGGCGGCGAGCGCGCGGCCGATGCGGCGGACGACGATGCGGTGGCCGCGGCGGCAGGTCGTGAAACCGACGTCGGCGTCGCGCCTCAGCGTGCCCTCGACGTGGACGTGCTTGGCGAGCAGCGACTCGCGCGCGTACAGGCAGGCCTCGCACTCCGCCGTGTAGGTCGTCGCGTCCGGCCCGACCCACACGTGCTGGCTCATACGAGCTGCAGCTGCCTGTCGTCGGGTGTCCGCATGGACGGCGGCCGCTCGACGCGCCGCAGCACGACCTCGTGGCCGGCGCTGCACGGCGCGACGGCGACGGTCGTCTCGAGCGGCATCTCGCCGCGCACGCTCGCGAGCCGCACCGCCTCGAGGAACGACGTGCCCGTGTCGCGCGCCGCGTCGAGGCACGCCTCGCACAGGCACGAGAACGTCGTCGCGCTCGGGGAGAGCCAGACGACGTTCGCGCGAGGGGTCATGCGGCCGCTGCCAGGTCGGCGAAGCGCGCGTAGCGCTTCTGGAACGCCAGCTTCTCGAGGCCGGTCGGGCCGTTGCGGTGCTTCGAGAGGATGACCTCGGCGATGCCGGCCGACTCGGTCTCCTCCGGGTTGTAGTACTCGTCGCGGTAGACGAACGCGACGAGGTCGGCGTCCTGCTCGATCGACCCGGACTCGCGGAGGTCGGACAGGATCGGGCGCTTGTCGTGCCGCTGCTCGACGGCGCGCGAGAGCTGCGACAGCGCCATGATCGGGACGTCGAGGTCGCGCGCGAGGATCTTGAGCGCGCGCGAGATCTGCGACACCTCCTGCACGCGGTTCTCGACCGTGGTGCCGCTCGTCATCAGCTGGAGGTAGTCGACGATCACGAGCCCGAGCGAGGGCTGCTGCGACTTGAGGCGGCGCAGCTTCGACCGGATCTCCATCATCGTGATCGAGCCGGTGTCGTCGACGTAGATCGGCGCCTTAGCGAGCTTGTCGCAGGCGGCCGTCAGCCGCGGCCAGTCGTCGACGGCGAGCTTCCCCGTCCGCAGGCGCTGCGACTCGACCTTCGCCTCGGAGCACATGAGCCGCTGCGTCACCTCGGCCTTCGACATCTCGAGCGTGAAGAGCGCGACCGGTGTCTCGTACCGGACGCCGAGGTTCGCGGCCATGCAGAGCGCGAGCGCGGACTTCCCCATCGACGGCCGCGCGGCGACGATGATGAGGTTCCCGGGCTGGAAACCGGACGTGAGCCTGTCGAGGTCTCGAAACCCGGACGGCGTCCCCGTGATCTCGACTCCGGCCTCGTAGAGCGCGGTGATGCGCTCGAACGACTCCTTCAGCAGCGTCTCGATGTGCGCGAACTCGGTCGAGATGCGCTGCTGCGAGAGCTCGAACACGATCTGCTCGGCGCGGTCGACGAGGTCGGCGGTCTCGCCCGGCCGCTCGAACCCGAGACGCGCGATGTCGCCGCCGGCGCGGATGAGGCCGCGCAGCGTCGCCATCTCCCGGACGATGCGCGCGTAGTGCGCCGCGTTCGACGTCGCCGGCACGAGCGCCGCGAGCTCGTGGATGCGGTCCTGGCCGCCGGCCGACTCGAGCTCGCTGCGGCGGTCGAGCTCGTCGACGAGCGTGATCGCGTCGACGGGCTCGCCCTTCGCGTAGAGCGCGAGCGCGGCGCGGTAGATCCGGCCGTGCGTCTCCCGGTAGAAGTCGCCCGCATCCAGGAGCTCGCTCACCGCCCCGATCGCGCCCGGGGAGAGCATCATGGCGCCGAGGACGGACTCCTCTGCGTCCAGGTTTTGCGGCGGGACCGGGGCGGTGGCGAGGGCCTGGGCAGGCTGTGCCATCAGCGGGTAGTGAAGCCGCACACCGGGCGGGCGGCAACGCTGTGCATAACGCGATCCCGCACCGCCAGAGCGGCCGTGTTTGCAGGGGACATGGAACGTATGTTCGCAGATCGAGGGGACGTCGCGGTGGACGAAAAGACCGCTCGGAGCGGGAACTTCAACCGAAAATCCACAGGCGTGGACGGGCTTGTGGACAGGAGGTGTGACAAGTTCTCCACAGAGCCTGTGGAAAACCTGTGGGCCGGGCGGCCGGGCCGGGTTAGAGCTCTTCGCCCTCGGACTCGACGGCGGCGTCGACGGCGCGGTCGAACTCGTCCTCCGGCCGCTCCTCCGCGTGCATGGCCGGCGTCTCCTCGAGCTCGATCTCCTCCGAGACCTCCGCGTCCTGGGCGGCCGCCGCCTCGAGCTCGGCCTGCTCGGCGGCCTCGACCGCCGCGAGCTCCTCCTCCGACGGCAGCTCCTGCCCCTCTGGCGCGACCGCGACCCGCAGCTCCGCGGTCACGTCGGTGAAGAGGTCGATCGGAATGCGGTAGCGGCCGATCCGCTTGATCGTGTCCATCTCGAGCTTGCGCCGGTCGACGCGGATCTTCTCCGCCTCCCACAGCCGGTCGGCGACGTTCGTCGCGGTCACCGAGCCGAAGAGGGAGCCGGTCGGGCCGGCGTTGACGTCGAAGCGCAGGTCGAGCTTCTCGATCCGGTCGGCGATCGCTCGCGCTTCGTCGACCGACTTCGCCTCGTGGCGGGCGCGTTGCGCGTCGCGCTTCTCGAGCTCGCGCACGAGCGCCGGCGTCGCGACCTCGGCGAGGCCGCGCGGGAGGAGGAAGTTGCGCGCGTAGCCGCGCGCGACGTTCACGACCTCCCCGCGGAGGCCGAGCTTGTCGACGTCCTGCTTGAGCACGACCTCCATCAGCGGTCTCCGCGATCGCCGCGATCGCCGCGGTCCCCACGGTCGCCGCGCCCGCGACGCTCGTCGCCGCCCTCGCGGCCGTCGGCGACGTACGGGAGCAGCGCCATCTCGCGTGCGCGCTTCACGGCGACCGAGACCTGCCGCTGGTGGCGGCGGCACGCGCCGCTGATGCGCCGGGAGCGGATCTTGCCCTTCTCCGAGATGTACCGCCGGAGCTCGGCGATGTTCTTGTAGTCGATCTCGTCGACCTTCGACTTGCAGAAGAAGCACGACTTCCGCCGGCCTCCGCCGGCCGGTGCCGTCCGCTTCCTCCTCGTGTCCTGCTTCGGTGCCAAGCGTGTCCTCCTAGAACGGAATGTCGTCGTCGGCGCTGCCGCCGCCGAAGTCTGCGTCGGCTCCGGTGTTCGCCGTCGCGCCCGCGGGCACGAACTGGTTCCCGCCTGCGGCGCCGCCGCCGAAGCTCTCGCCCTCGCCGCGGCCGCCGAGGAACTGCACGGTGTCGGCGATGATCTCGACCGCCTGGCGCTTCGAGCCGTCCTGCGCCTCCCACTCGCGCCACTCGAGCCGGCCGTCGATGCCGACTGGGCGGCCCTTCGAGAGGTACTGCGCGCAGTTCTCGCCCTGGGCGCCCCAGACGGTGACGTCGAAGTAGTTCGGCTTCTCGGTCCACTGGCCGGTCGCGTTGTCCTTGCGCCGGGTGTTGACGGCGACGCGCAGGCTGCAGACCGACATGCCGCTCGGGGTCTGGCGCAGCTCGGGGTCGCGGGTCAGGTTCCCCACGAGCACGACGCGGTTGATGTTCGCCATGGTCCTCGCTCCTCTCGACTCGGAAGGGACCCCAGGCTACTCCGCCGCCTCGACGGCGTCATCGGCGGCCGCGGACGCGGCTCCGACGGTCGCGGGAGCGGGCGGCTGGGGCGGCGCGGTGCGCTGTCCACCCTTGACGCGGCGGACGGCGAGATGCCGCATCACGCCGTCCGTGATCTTCAGGACGCGCGTGATCTCGGCCAGCGTCGCGGGCTCCGAGGTGAAGAGCAGCAGGTGGTAGAGGCCCTCGCCCTTGTGGTCGATCTCGTAGGCGAGCCGGCGGCGTCCCCACGGCTCGTGGCCGTCCCAGGTGCCGCCGTCGCCCTCCACGCTCTGGCGGATGCGGGCGATGATCTCGTCCGCCCGGGTCTCTTCGAGGCCGGCGTCGAGCATGAGCAGAATCTCGTAGTCGTTCACAGCGTCCGAATGCTCCTTCCCATGGACTGAGTCGGCCCCGCCTCCTGGGCGCCGCTTCGGGACGACGGCGCGACGGGCGTGGCGAGAAGTCGGGGGAGTGTAGCATCGGCTCAATGAAGCGGTTTCTGGCCGTCGTCGCCGGTGGTCTCGGGCTGACGGCCCTGATCCGGCGGCTCCGCCGGAGGCCCGCCGCGCCCGAGTCGTCGCCCGCCGACGAGCTGCGCGCGAAGCTTGCGGAGGCGCGGTCGATCTCGGATGAACGGGAGCTCGACGAGGGCGGCGAGACGCCCGTCGACACGGCGCCCGACCCGGACCCGGCCGCCCGCCGGCAGGCCGTGCACGACCAGGCCCGCCGGGCGCTAGACGAGCTCGAGTAGCGCCGAGCGCTCGTCGTCCGTCAGGCCGCGCAGCGGTGCGCGCACGTCCTCGCGTAGCGGCACGCCCTTCGACGCGACGATCGCCTTCAGCGCGGCGTGGCGCGGGAAGCGCTCGACGAGCGTACGCAGCTCGCCCGCACGCGTCGCGTCGCCCGTGCGAACAGCATCGGCGACCACCTCCGGGAACGCGGACGCGAGCGCGGACACGGCGCCCGCGGCGCCGGCCGTCTTGCCTTCGCCGATCAGCGCTTCCGGCCCGATGAACACGTCGAGTCCCTCGAGCAGGTACGGCTGGATGCGCGCGAACGGCGAGTCGGAGACCTTGAGCCCGGCGAGGTTCGGCGCCTGCTCGCGCAGCTGCTCGACGACGTGCACCGGGACGGCGTAGCCCGACGCGCGCTCGAACTCGTAGACGTAGAACGGGAGCGGCGCGCACGACCTGGCCGCGGCGGCGAAGTGCGCGAGGAGTGCGGTGTCGTCGAGCGGGAAGTACGGCGGCCCGATCACCGCGACACCTGCGACGCCGGTCTCGGCCGCGTGTGCGGCGAGCGCGACCGTGTCGGCGGTCGTCTGCGCGCCGCAGTGCGCGATCACCGGCAGCGGGCCGGCCGCGTACAGCTCGACCACGCGCTGCCGCTCCGCCCGCGACAGCAGGATCCCCTCGCCGGTCGTGCCGAGCGCGAGCACGCCGTCGAGCCCGCCCGCGCGGAGGAACTCCGCGTACGGCGCAAACGCGTCCTCGTCGAGCGCCGAGCCGCCCTCGCGGAGCGGGGTCAACGCGGCCGCGAGCGCTCCACGGATCACGCGGCGACTGTACCGTGGCGCAGGTGAAGGCGGTTCGCACTGCGATCGCAGTCGCGATGCTCGGTCTGGCGACGAGCGGCGCCGCGGCGGCGAGCGAGCCGCTCGGCGACTTCAACGTGAAGGGCCTGACGATCGCCGCGAACGCGAGCGGCGAGGCGTTGCTCACGTACCGCGGCGAGAACGGCAAGGTGCGCCACGTGCTCGTGTGGGGCGCGCTCAACGCGCGTGCGCCGAACCCGACGCGGAAGCAGGTGGCGTTCCACTACGACTACGGCGGCGGATGGGGAAAGTACCGGCGCGTCGTGTGGCGCTCGTTCAGCAACTTGTGCACGCGCTACGACGGCCCGCCGCTCGTCTATGTGATCGCGGCGTGCCGTGCACCGGACGGGTCGTACTGGGCGGTGCAGGCCTGGCAGCGGCTGCTGCCGATGCGCGGCTTCGCGCCGTGGCGGCCGCAGCAGGCGGCCTACGAGTTCCACGTCTCGCACTGGACGGGGCAGCTCGCCGTGCTCGAGGTGTCGCCGAACTGGACGTACGGCGGCGCGTGGCAGGGCCTCTTCGGGCACCTGACGTACGCGGGCTATCCGGTCTACGGCTACCGCACGCCGTCGCCGACGCAGCGCGACCCGTACGCGCGCTACGTCTACATCGACACCTACAACTCACGCTATGGCAGGGGTTGGCGGCACGACGCCGCGAAGGTGCTCCACCTCCGGAACGGCGCGTTCTGCTTCAGCTTCGTGCCGCAGAGGCCGCCACCCGGCTACCCGACCAAGCGCCTGCGCGGGCCGGGCAACGGCCAGCGCCACCGCGTGACCGTGATGGGGCCGGGCGTCACGCCCGACGTGCAGTGGGAGGGCGCCGGCCTCGGGCGTTACGACCCGGTGGCCGACCAGGAGTACAACCGCCTCTTCGACTCGTACGTCGGCCCCGACGACAAGGTGTGCACGAAGGAGCGGTGACGGACACGCGCGCGGACAACCAGGCGCCGCCGCTCGCCGGCTACGACCTCGTGGCCGAGAACCGGCCGCTGCTCGAAGGGCTGCGGCGCGAGGGTGCCGGCTGGTACGAGGAGGCGCTGCTCGCGTTCGGCGAGGAGCTCGGCGGCGAGCCGCTCGAGTGGGGCCGGCTCGCGAACGAGCATCCGCCGCGCCTGCGCACGCACGACCGCTACGGCAACCGCATCGACGAGGTCGAGTTCCACCCTGCATGGCACGCGCTGCTGCAGCTCGGCGTCGAGACCGGCGTGCACGCGCTCTCGTGGCGCGAAGGGCGCGACGGCGCGCAGGTCGCGCGGGCCGCGGCGTTCGTCGCGCTCGCGCAGGTCGAGCAGGGCGTCGGCTGCCCGCTCTCGATGACCCACGCGGCGGTGCCCGCGCTGCGCGCCTCGCCCGAGCTCGCCGCCGAGTGGGAGCCGCTGCTCGCGTCGACCGTCTACGAGCCCGGGCTCGTGCCCGCGCACGAGAAGCAGGGCGTCCTGTGCGGGATGGCGATGACCGAGCGGCAAGGCGGCTCTGACGTCCGTGCGAACGAGACGGAGGCGAAACCGTCGGGCGACGGCGAGGCGAGCCTGCGCGGGCACAAGTGGTTCTGCTCGGCGCCGATGTGCGACGCGTTCCTCGTGCTCGCGCAGGCGCCGGCCGGGCTCTCCTGCTACCTCGTGCCGCGCGTGCTGCCGGACGGCTCGCGCAACGCGTTCGAGATCGACCGGCTCAAGGACAAGCTCGGCAACCGCTCGAACGCATCGTCCGAGATCCGGCTCGAGGACGCGTGGGGGCGGCTCGTCGGCGAGGAGGGCCGCGGCGTCGCGACGATCATCGAGATGGTCGTCCACACGCGGCTCGATTGCGTGCTCGGCTCGACCGCGCTCATGCGCCAGGCCGTCGCGGAGGCGACGCACCACGCTGCACATCGCCACGCGTTCGGACGCGCGCTCGCCGACCAGCCGCTGATGCGGAACGTGCTCGCCGACCTGTGCGTCGAGTCCGAAGCCGCGACCGTGTCGGCGCTGCGGCTCGCGCGTGCGTTCGACGAGCGCGACGACGCGTTCCGGCGCCTCGCGACCGCGGTGCTCAAGTACTGGGTGTGCAAGCGCACGCCGGCCGTCGTCGGCGAGGCGCTCGAGTGCCTCGGCGGCAACGGGTACGTCGAGGAAAGCGGCCTGCCGCGCCTCTACCGCGAGAGCCCGTTGAACGCGATCTGGGAGGGCGCCTCGAACGTGCAGTGCCTCGACGTGCTGCGCGCGCTGCAGCGCGAGCCCGAGGCGGCCGAGTCGTTTCTCGCCGAGCTCGAGGGCGAAGGGCGCGGCCGCGTCGAGCGCGCGCTCGCCGACGCGACGGAGGACGGCGCGCGGCGTCTCGTCGAGACGATCGCGGTCGAGCTGCAGGGCGCGCTCCTCGACCGCCACGCCGACCCGGCCGTCGCTGAGGCGTTCCGTGCGCGTGAGGGTTTCGGCGCGTTCGGCACGCTGCCTACCGGCCTCGAGGTCGACCGCATCGTCGAGCGCCACCGGCCGCACGTCCGCACGTCACCCGGGTGAGAGAGAGGCCGGGCGAGGAGCGTCGGTCGTCCCGGCGAACGCTGGTTACCGTCAGCCCCGCCTTGCACAAGCCGCTCGCTCCTCCAACCCGACCGACGAGGCGCCGCGGCGCGGGGGTCGCCCGCCGCTGCGTCTCCGAGCCGAGGCCGACGCCAGCCATGGCTCTTCGCTCGAACGTACTACGTCTGCGCCGCAGAGAGAACTGCCCGAACGGCTAATTCTCGGCGGCGCGGCCGGGCGCGGCCTCGGCGCTCTCCGGCTCGATCCCGGCGAGCCGTAGCCGCGGTGCGCCGACGGTGACGCACCGCGAATGAGGCGCGTCACTCGGATGAGTGATGAGGCGGCGGCCCGGACTCCCGATACGTGCGGCACCGCCAACAAAACCTCAGGAGTTGCAATGAGAGCCGCACTCGCTTTGCAGCACACTCGAGGGGTCTGCGCCTGGGCAGTGGCTGCACTCGCTGTCCTCGGCATCGCCGGAGCCGCTTCGGCATCAGCCCCGACCGCCGTCTGGGGCGTCGAGTCAGGAACCCAGAAGAGCTTCACGGCCGCCGAGCTCGCGCGGCTGAAGGCACGTGGCGTCAACGCCGTCGTGCTCGCCGGCACCGCCGGTTTCGCCGACCGCGCGACCGCGGTCCGGCGCGCCGGGCTCGTCGTCCTGCACCCGCGCACCGTCGGCCTGTCGCCGGCCTCGACCTGCGCCGCCGAGCGCAGTGGGCCTGCGCGCACGTGCTCGCTCGTCGCCGGCTCGGCGAAGGCGGCAGTCGCGCTCGCGAAAGAGAACGTGGCCGACTACGTCGTCTTCCGGACGGGCAGCCTCGGGCAGCTGCGCTACGTGCAGGGCGTCCGCTCGACCACGCACATCGTCGCGGTCGTGCCGATGCCGGCGCGCGCACTCGACAAGCCGTCGTGGACGACGTCCGTCAAGTCCGCGTCCGCCGACCCGACGCTCGACCTCGCGGTCACGGTGCAGCCGACCGCGCCGGCGCCGCTCTCGACGTACCTCGACCTCGTGAGCGCGAACGCCTCGATGAAGACCGTCGCGAGCACGACGACGAAGAAGCCGAAGCCCACGAAGCCGTCGTCGCCCCCGAGCGACGGGACGTCCACGCCGCCGAGCTCGGGCGGAACCGGCGGAACAGGGGGGACCGGCGGCTCGACCGGCGGAGGCGGAACGACCGCCGACACGCAGGCGCCGACCGTGCCGACCGGCCTCGCGAAGGGCGCCGCGACGGAGACGTCGGTCACCCTCGCCTGGCAGCCGTCGACCGACAACGTCGCGCTCGCCGGTTACGGCCTCTATCGCAACGGCTCGACCGTCGGGACGACGACGGGCCTGACCTACACCTTCACCGACCTCGCGTGCGGCACGAGCTACTCGTTCGGGATCGACGCAGCCGACGCCGCCGGCAACCGCTCGGCCACGGCGTCGCTGACCGCGTCGACGAGCGCGTGCCCGCCGCCACCCCCGCCGCCTCCTCCGCCGAGCGACACGACCGCGCCGTCGACGCCCGGCAGCGCGCGGATCACGTCGACGACGACGACCTCGCTGCGGCTCGCGTGGGACGCGTCGACCGACAACGTCGGCGTCACGGCGTACGGCACGTACCGCAACGGGACGTCTGTCGCCGCGCCGGCGGGGACGAGCTACACGTTCAGCGGCCTCACATGCGGCACGAGCTACACGCTCGCGGTCGACGCGGTCGACGCCGCAGGCAACCGCTCCGCGAAGGGCAGCGTCACGGCCTCGACGAGCGTGTGCCCGAGCAGCGACACGCTCGCGCCGACGACGCCGGGTACGCCGATCGTCACCGCCACGACGGTGAACACGCTCGCGATCGGCTGGGCCGCGTCGATCGACGATACGGCCGTCACCGGCTACGGCATGTACCGCGACGGGCTCTCCGTCGGGACGAGCGCCGGCACATCGTTCACGTACACCGGCCTCGCGTGCGGGACCACGTACACGCTCGCGGTCGACGCGTTCGACGCAGCGGGCAACCGCTCCGCGAAGGCGTCGGTCGCGGCTTCGACCTCCGCGTGCCCGCCGCCTCCGCCGCCGTCGAACGGCACCGCGAACCTGTGGATCGACACGAACGGCGGGAGCTGCACGCGGCAGGCCACGGCCGGCGCCTACTCCGACGCGCAGGCCTGCGCCACGCTCAACGCCGCCTACCAGGCCGCGGGCGCAGGCGACGTGATCCTCGTCCGCGGCGGCACGTACTCGTCGCAGACGATCTCCGACCGCACGAACCTCGCGCTCGGCTCCGCGGCGATCACGATGCATCCCGCGCCGGGCGAGACCGTGACCATGAACTCGCTGCAGATCTATGCGCACGACTTCGTCCTCGACGGCGGCGACGCGGTCGGCGTGAACGAGACCGACCGCTTCGTCCTGCGCGGCGAGCGCCCGCCGGACGAGGAGGCGCTCGGCATGCGCGACAACCAGGGCTCGCAGGACGGGCAGCACCGCAACCTGATCGTCGAGGACGTGCACACGCGGAACGTCAAGACGAGCTCCGACTACTCGACCCTCCGCTACAGCGAGATCGGGCCGTCGGACATGGGGACGGGCAACGTCTGCTCCGACCTCGTGCAGACCGCGGACGAGCCGACCAAGGGCTGGGTCGTCGAGTACAACACCGTGCACGACAACCGGAGCACCGGCTGCGGCGACGCGCACATCGACGCGTTCGACCTCTACGTGACGAACGGCGTCATCCGCGGGAACCGGGTCTGGTGGTGCGGGACGCAGTGCCTCTTCACCGGCGACCCGAGTTCGATGCTCGTCGAGAACAACATGATCGAGGAGACGAGCGCGTGCGGCTCCGGCTGCGCCGGCCCGCAGGAGCTCGCGCTGATGGGGACGTTCACCGTCCGCTACAACACGATCGAGGGCGACGACGGGTACGGCAAGGACGACCCGAACGACCCGCGCCCCGGTCAGGGCACCGTGTACGGCAACGTGTTCCTCGGCCCCGGCCAGTACACGTGCCGCGACACGGGCTCGGGGATCATCAAGGTCACCCGGTCGAACAACGTGTACCCGACGGGCAGCGATGCCTGCGGCACGAGCCCGAAGAACTGCGTGCCGCGCCTCGCGAACGGCAGCCTCTACACGGATGTCGATCGCCAGGCGGACTACCATCTCGCCGCGACAGACACCTGCGCGCTCGGCGCAGGCAAGGCCGGCGACTACGCGCCGCTCGACACCGACGAGCAGGCCCGCCCGCTCGGCGGCGCGGTCGACGCCGGCGCGGACGAACGGTAACCAGTGCGACACGACGCGGTCCCGGCTCCGGCCGGGGCCGCGTCACTCCGCCCGCTCGCGCTCGATGCGGTGCAGCTCCGCGATGACCGCCGCCGCCGCGAGCGCGCCGAGCACTGCGCCGAGCTTGCGTGCGCCCGGGACGTCGAGCGAGCGCAGCGCGCCCCAGCCGACGAGGTACGTCCACCCCGCGAACGCCGCGCCGTAGACGAGCGCGACGCCGCGCTCGTGCTGCACGGCGACGAGGCCGAACAGCCTCACGGACGGCGCGGGCTGTTGCGGCGGCAGCTCGAGGCGCTGCTCGAGCTCCTGCTCGCGGCGCACCGCGGCGTCGTACAGCTGCGAGTTCCGCAGCTCGTACATGAAGATCCCGAGCGTCGCCGTCAGGCCGAGCAGCCCGACCGCCATCAGCTCCGCCGCCGGGCGCGGCTTCCCGAAGAACGCAACCGCCGTACCCGCGATCGTCGGCACGAACGCGAGGAGCTTGAACCGGACGTCGAGCAGGGTGCGGAGGAGCTGCGTCGTCCCGTCGTAGTCGATTCGGAGACGGTCGTCGGCGTCCACCGCCCGAGTATCCGCCGCCCGCGTGACGGCGCTTCGCTACGGTACCCCCGCGGGGTATAGTGGCGGTGTGGCCGAGACACGCACGTACACCGTCCCGGGCGTCCATTGCGACCACTGCCGGGCCGCGATCGCGGCGGAGGTCGGCGCCGTGCCGGGCGTCGCCGCCGTCGACGTCGACCTGGCCGCGAAGCGCGTCACCGTCACCGGCAGCGGGCTCGACGACGGCGTACTGCGCGCCGCGATCGACGAGGCGGGGTACCACGTCGCATGAGCGCCGTGCCGTCGCGCGAGCGCGTCGAGCTCGACCTCGAGGGGATGACCTGCGCCGCCTGTGCCGCGCGGATCGAGCGCAAGCTGAACCGCCTCGACGGCGTCGACGCCACCGTCAACCTCGCGACCGAGCGCGCGGCCGTCGCCTACGACCCGGCGCTCGTCGACGTGCCCGCACTCGTTCGCACCGTCGAGCTGACCGGCTACGGCGCGCAGCCGCACGGCGAGGCCGAGCCGTCCGAGTCCGAGCAGCTCGCGCCCCCGCTCGCGGTCTCGATCGCGTTGACGGTCCCGCTCGTCGCGATCGCGATGCTGTCGCCGCTGCAGTTCCGCGGCTGGGAGTGGGTCGCGGTCGCGCTGTCGACGCCGGTCGTGTTCTGGGGTGGATGGCGGTTCCACCGCGCGGCGCTCGCGGGCCTGCGGCATGCCGCCGCGACGATGGACACGCTCGTGTCGCTCGGGACGCTCGCCGCGTGGACGTGGTCCGCGGTCGTGCTCGTCGCGGGCCTCGAGGCGGACGTCTACTTCGAGGTCGCAGCCGTGATCACGACGCTGATCCTGCTCGGCCGCTTCCTCGAGGCGCGCGCACGGCGGCGCAGCAGCGCGGCGATCCGCGCGCTGCTCGACCTCAGCGCGAAGGAGGCGCGGCTCCTGCGCGGCGGCGAGGAGATGCTCGTCCCCGTCGCGGAGATCGACGTCGGCGACGTCTTCGTCGTGCGACCGGGAGAGAAGGTCGCGACGGACGGGGTCGTCGAGTCCGGCGAGTCGGCGGTCGACCAGTCGATGCTCACGGGCGAGTCCATGCCGGTCGAGGTCGCGGCGGGCGACGAGGTCGCCGGCGCGACGGTGAACACCTACGGCCGGCTCGTCGTGCGCGCCTCGCGTGTCGGCGCGGAGACCGCGCTCGCGCAGATCGCGCGCCTCGTCGAGCAGGCGCAGACCGGCAAGGCGCCGGTGCAACGGCTCGCCGACCGCGTGTCGGCCGTGTTCGTGCCGGTCGTGATCGCGGTCTCGCTCGCGACCCTCGCGGGCTGGCTGCTCGCGGGCGGCTCCGCGTCCGACGCGTTCACCGCCGCCGTCGCAGTGCTGATCATCGCGTGCCCGTGCGCGCTCGGGCTCGCGACGCCGACGGCGCTAATGGTCGGCACCGGCCGCGGGGCGCAGCTCGGCATCGTCATCAAGGGCCCGGAGGTGCTCGAGCAGACGCGGCGCGTCACCACCGTCGTGCTCGACAAGACCGGGACGGTCACCGAGGGGCGCATGCGGCTCGTCGACGTCGTCGTGCTCGACGGGGCCACGCGCGCCGAGGTGCTGCGTCTGGCCGGCGCAGTCGAGGCGGCGTCCGAGCATCCGGTCGCCGAGGCGATCGCGACCGCCGCGCGCGGGGCGGTCGGGCCGCTCCCGGGCGTCACGGCGTTCGCGAGCGCCCCGGGCCGCGGCGTCACGGGCACGGTCGACGGACGGCGTGTCGAGGTCGGCCGCGGCGACGGCGCGATCGAGGTGCGCCGCGACGGCGCGCCGATCGCGCGGCTCGAGGTCGCCGATGCGGTGAAGGCCACGAGCCGCGACGCGATCGACGAGCTGAAGTCGCTCGGCCTCACGCCCGTCCTCCTCACGGGCGATGGACGCGCGACCGCCGAGCGCGTGGCCGCGCAGGTCGGGATCGAGCGCGTGCTCGCGGAGGTGTACCCGGGCGACAAGGTCGCCGAGGTGCAGCGGCTGCAGGCGGCCGGCGAGGTCGTCGCGATGGTGGGCGACGGCGTGAACGATGCGCCCGCGCTCGCGCAGGCCGATCTCGGGCTTGCGATCGGCACCGGCACCGAGGTCGCGATCGAGGCGAGCGACCTCACGCTCGTCGGCGGCGACCTGCGCGCCGCGGCCGACGCGATCCGTCTCGCGCGCCGCACGCTGCGGACGATCCAGGGCAACCTCTTCTGGGCCTTCGCCTACAACGTCGCCGCGATCCCGCTCGCGGTCGCGGGCCTGCTGAGCCCGATCGTCGCCGCGGCCGCGATGGCGTGCTCGAGCATCTTCGTCGTCACGAACAGCCTGCGTCTGCGGCGCTTCCGCAGCGCACGAGAAGGAGCGATCACATGAGCACCCACGGGTACGTCGCCGACAAGGACGCGCTGCTCAACCGCCTGCGCCGCATCGAGGGGCAGGTGCGCGGCGTCGAGAAGATGGTCGACGAGGAGCGCTACTGCATCGACATCCTCACGCAGATCGGTGCAATCCAGAGCGCCGTCGACGCCGTCGCGCTGAAGCTGCTCGACGACCATGTGCGCCACTGCGTCGCGGACAGCGAGGGCCACGAGCGTCAGGAGAAGCTCGACGAGCTGATGGCGGCCGTCGGGCGGCTCGTCAAGACGTGACCGCGCACGCGCATCACGCCGGCGCGTCGCTGAACCGCGTCGCGTTCTCCGCGACCGCGCACTGCCTGACCGGCTGCGCGATCGGCGAGGTGCTCGGGCTCGTGATCGCGACGGCGCTCGGCTGGGGGAACGCCGCGTCGATCGCGCTCGCGACCGTGCTGGCGTTCGTCTTCGGCTACGGGCTGACGCTGCGGCCGCTCGTGTTCGGCGGCGTCGCGCTCGGCACCGCGCTCGGCCTCGCGCTCGCGGCGGACACGTTGTCCATCGCGACCATGGAGATCGTCGACAACGCGGTCGTGCTGCTCGTCCCGGGCGCGATGGACGCCGGCATCACCGACGCGCTGTTCTGGGGCAGCCTCGCGTTCGCGCTCGCCGTGGCGTTCGTCGCCGCGTTCCCCGTCAACAGGTGGCTGATCTCACGCGGCCGCGGGCACGCGGTGATACACCACACCCACTGAGACGTCATGCCGCCGGCCTCAGCGCGACCGCCGGCTCCGACGGATGCGCCGCCGTCCACGAGGCGCACCACTCGGTCACTGCGGCCGTCTCGTCGTCGACGGTCTCGGGATACGTGACGGACACGTCGAATGCGCCGTCGCCGTACTCGACCACCGTGCAGCCGAGGCGCAGCAGATAATCGACGAACGTGGCGCCGGGCTGCGCCGCCAAGTGGATCTGCACGAGCATCGTCAGCGCCTCCCGCCCTGCAGGAGGTTGCGCCAGGCGAACTCGATGTCGGCCGCCTCCGTCACGGCGAACGCCACCTCGCGTCCTGTCCGCGCGAGCAGCGCGCCGATGACCTCGACCATCCCCTCGCCCGTCGGGTCCGCGACCGCGACGAGCACGCGCCCGTCGGCAAGGAAGCGGACGGGGATCGCGGAGCACCGCTGGCCGATCTCGGGCGACAGCGTCACGGCTGCGCGCGGGTCGATCGACACGTGGTTGATGTCGACGTAGTCGATGCCGTGCTGCGTCGCGAGCGCGCGCGCGATGTCCTGCGGGAAGATCCAGCCGCGCTCGACGAGGATCTCGCCGAGGCGCCGGTGCTCCGATGCCTGCTGGGCGAGCGCCTCGTCCAGTTGCTCGGGCTTGAGCATCTTGCTCTTGAGCAGCACCGAGCCCAGGTGGGGGCGCACCTCGTTGTCGAAGAACTCGTGATCGAGGCGCGGCAGCTCGCCAAGCCGGGTTTCCATGTCCGCAGTCTCCGTCTCTCGTTGCCGAAAGCGCCGCGGAGAGGCGCGACGCCTGTCTTAGATGTCGGCATCTCGGGAGAACTCGCATCCCCCGAAACCGGTATTTGCGAGGAGACTGGCTCTTCAGCCGGGACGGCCTCCAACCGATACCTCCCGTGTGGAAAGCGGCAACCACAAGCGTCTGCTCGGCGAGGTGCTCGTCGGCGAGGGCATCCTCACGGAGAGCCAGCTCGCGGACGCCCTCGAGCTGCAGCGGGCGACGGGGCAGCCGCTCGGCGTGGTCCTCGTCTCGTCGGGCGTCCTCTCCGGCCCGACGCTCGCGATGGCGCTCGCCGACCAGTCCGGCGGGCCGCTCCAGACGGAGCACGGCTGGGCGACCGGCTGGTCGCGGCCGCAGGGGACTGCTGTGCTCGCGGCGGACGCGGCCGAGCCCGCGGCGGCAGCCGTCGAGGGGCCGGACGAGCTCGTCTCCGAGCTCCAGGGCGAGCTCGCGCGGGTGAGGGCCGAGCTCGAGGCGCTGCGCGCGGCCGAGCATCCCGAGGAGCCGGACAGCGAAGACTTCGTGCTCGTTGCGGCCGTCGACGGCCGCTACGTGCTGCACCTCGGCCGCGGGACGCCGCCGGCGGTCGGCACGCCGCTCCGCCTGCCCGAGTCGCCCGATGCCGCCTACGTCGTCTCGCGCGACCGGCCGCGGCGGTTCGTCTACCTCGAGCCGACGGCCCAGCCCGGCGGCTGACGCCCGGCCCGCCGCCCCGTAGGGTAGGCGCGTCCAGAGGTCCCTTTCGCACAAGGAGGGTCTATGAGGGGGAAGCTCCTGCGCAGCGTGCCGTTCGTCGCACTGCTCGCAGTGATCGGGGCGACGGCTGCACCGGCCGGAGCCGGGAGTGCGGCGAGGGCGGCGCCGCAGATCGCGTACTGCGGCGTCTCGAGCCCGTCGGCGTTCGACACGCTCGGCCGGCTGACCGGAGCATCGAGCGGCGCGCGTGGCGACGACGCACGCGAGCCGTCGCTGAACGAGACGGCGGACGAAGTGCCCGCGTCGTCACGCGGCAAGGGCGGCAAGTCGTTCCGCGCCGCCGTCGATGTGTACTTCCACGTCGTCACGGCCGGGACGGTCGGCAGCGTGACCGACGACGACGTCCGCACGCAGATCCAGGTGATGAACATGGGCTTCGGCGGGTTCGAAGGCGGCGTCGCGACCGGGATCAGCTTCCGGCTCGCGGGGATCGACCGCACCGACAACGCCGCGTGGTTCAACGCCGGGCCGGGGACGTCGGCGGAGCGCGAGATGAAGAAGGCGCTCCACCGTGGCGACGCGAGCGACCTGAACATCTACTCCACGACCGCCGAGGCGTTCCTCGGCTGGGCGTACTTCCCGTCGACCTACAAGACGAAGCCGTGGATCGACGGCATCGTCGTCGACTGGGAGTCGATGTTCAAGACGTCGACGCGGTACGCGGGGCGGTACGACCTCGGCAAGACCGCGACGCACGAGGCCGGGCACTGGGCCGGCCTGTACCACGTGTTCCAGGGCGGCTGCAACGCGAAGGGCGACTACGTCGCCGACACGCCGCCGCAGCTCATCGCGACCTTCGGCTGCCCAGAGGGTCAGGACAGCTGCAAGGAACCGGGTCTCGACTCGATCCACAACTACATGGACTACTCGTTCGACTCCTGCTACACGCAGTTCACCGCCGGGCAGGCCGCACGGATGCAGGACCAGTGGCTCTTCTTCCGCGCGGACGGCGGCACGACGACGCCGGGCGCCGAATAGGCCCGCGGAGCGCGTGAACCGAGGGCCGGGCGTGCGGCCCTCGACTCGTCTTCAGTGCGGCGAGCGTACGCGCCAATGTGCTCATCGCGCCGCGTCGGTTCCCTGGCACAGCGCCGAGAAAGCGGGCCTGCCGCCCGCCCGGTTGCGCAGCCCCTCGGCGGGACCGTATCGTCAATTGCGTGTTTCTACGAAGCGGACGCAACAGGAGGTACCAGTGAGCCTTCAGATCGGCGACACAGCGCCGGACTTCACGGCTGAGACGACAGACGGGCCGATCTCGTTCCACGACTGGATCGGCGACTCGTGGGCCGTGCTCTTCTCGCACCCGAAGGACTTCACCCCGGTGTGCACGACGGAGCTCGGCTACATGGCGAGCATCAAGCCGGAGTTCGACAAGCGGAACGTCAAGGTGATCGGCCTGTCGGTCGACCCGACGGACAAGCACAGCCAGTGGGCCCAGGACATCGAGGAGACCCAGGGCCACGCGCCCAACTACCCGATCATCGGCGACTCGGACTTCGCGGTGTCGAAGGCCTACGGGATGCTGCCGTCCTCGGTCGAGGGCGACGCGGCGGCGCGCACGCCCGCGGACAACCAGACGGTGCGCAACGTCTTCGTCGTCGGCCCGGACAAGAAGATCAAGCTCATCCTCGTCTATCCGATGACGACGGGCCGCAACTTCGACGAGGTGCTGCGCGTGATCGACTCGCTGCAGCTGACCGCGAAGCACAAGGTCGCCACGCCGGCCAACTGGCAGCAGGGCGAGAAGGTCATCATCGCCGGCTCCGTCTCGAACGACGAGGCGAAGGAGACGTACCCGGACGGCTGGGAGGAGCCCAAGCCGTACATCCGGATCGTCCCGCAGCCGTCGTAGGACGACCGTCCTCGGAGGGCTCGGGTGACGCCGCCCGAGCCCGCCCGCGCGGTAACCTCGGCGCCGATGCCGAGGAACGAGGCGCTGCATCGACTGGACGTGCTCGTCGGCGAGTGGCGGTTCGAGGCCGTCCAGGACGGCGTCTCCGTGTCCAGTGGGCACGCGAGCATCGGGTGGCTCGAGGGCGACGGCTTCCTCGTCGTGCGCGCCGACGCCGACCCGCCGACGGCTGAGACGCCGCAGGTGTGGGTCGACAACTCGCCGTACCCGACCGTTGCCGTCGTCGCGTACGACGACCCGACCGGGCGGTTCGTCTACGCGTACGCGGACGGACGCGGCGTCTCGCGCCTGTACAAGTCGAGCTTCGACGGCCGCGAGTGGAAGGTGTGGGGCCAGGCAGGTCCCGGGTTCTTCCAGCGCATCACGTACGAGGTCGAGGCGGACACGATCCGCGGCCGCATCGAGCAGTCGCCCGACGGCGAGACCGGCTGGGAGACCGACTTCGAGATCGTCTACGCACGGGTCTAGAGCTCGATCGGTGCGACGTCGGCGCCGAGGCCGAGCAGCAGGCCGTCGTCCGCGACGGCCGGGCTCGAGGTGAGGAAGAGGACGACGCCGTCGTCCGGCGCGACGATCTCCTCGCGCACGTCGCCGAACAGGCTCTGCACGTTTCCGAGCGTCGAGCCGGCGCGCACCTCGTCGCCCGCGCGCACGGCCGGCTCCCACCAGCCCGCGTGCTCGCAGCGCAGCCAGACGAAGCGCCCGACGCTGCGCATGTCGGCGCGCGGCGCCGCCGGCTCGCCCGCGAGCATCTCGAGCCGGCGCAGCACGTTCGCGAGGCCGTCGAGGTGCAGGCGGACGGCGCTCTCCTCGAGGAGGCCGCAGCCGCCGGCCTCCGCGATCACGCCCGGGATGCCGATCGACGCCGCCGCGCCGGAGGTCGTGCCGCTGATCGGTGCGTCGGCCGGCGCGGAGCGCACGACGTAGGGCAGGCCGAACGCGATCGCGAGCTCGCGCGAGCGCTCCTCGACCGGCGACTCGTCGTAGAGCGAGAACGGCTCGAGCGCCTCGACCATGTCGCCTCCGTGCAGGTCGATGAGCACGTCGCTCGGCGCGATCAGCTCGTCGAACACGAACCGTGCGAGCACCTCGCTGAACGTGCCGTCGTACGCGCCCGGGAAGCAGCGGTTGATGTTCTTGCCGTCCTGCGGCATCACGAACGCGGCGCGCGCCTCGAACGACGGCATGCTCACGATCGGCACCGCGGTGACGCGGCCCGAGAGCTCCTGCGTGTCGAGCGCGTTCATGAACCTCACGACGGCCGAGATGGAGGAGTACTCGCCGCCGTGGATGCCGCCGAGCAGGCAGACGTGCGGCCCGTCGCTCGCTCCTCGCGCATCGAAGCAGGGAAGCTCGAGCCCGGCGAGCAGCTCGTGGTCGAACCGCAGCGTGCGGCGCTCGATCATCCGGCCTCGGCCTCCACCTCGGGCACGTGCGCGGCGGGCGTCGCCGTCCACGCGAAGTGGCAGGCCGCCGCGTGCGCCGGCAGCGGGCCGGCGAGGAGCGCGGGATCCTGCTCGTGGCAGATCGGCGTCTGCGCGATCGGGCAGCGCGGGTGGAAGCGGCAGCCGCTCGGCACGCGGATCGGGCTCGGCGGGTCGCCGACGACCGCGGCGGCGGTCGACGCACGGCCGGGAACGAGCTTCGGCACGGCGCGCAGCAGGCCCTGCGTGTACGGGTGCCGCGCGTTCGTGAACAGCTCGTCGGTGGGCGCCGTCTCGACGATGCGGCCGAGGTACATGACCGCGACGCGGTCGCACACGTGGCGCACGACGGCCATGTTGTGCGCGATCAGGAGCAGCGTCAGCCCGAGCTTCTGCTGCAGCTCCTCGAGCAGGTTCAGCACGGTCGCCTGCACGGACACGTCGAGCGCCGAGACGGGCTCGTCCGCCACGAGCAGCTCCGGCTCGAGCGCGAGCGCGCGGGCGATGCTCACGCGCTGCCGCTGCCCGCCGGAGAACTGGCGCGGGTACGCGTCGAGCGCGCGCGCGCCGAGGCCGACGAGGTCGAGCAGCTCGCGGCAGCGCGCGTCGATCTGGCCTTTCGGCCGCATGTCGTGCGCGCGCAGCAGCTCGCTCAGCATCTGCCGCACCGACATGCGCGGGTTGAGCGACGCGTACGGATCCTGGAACACCATCTGGATGCGCCGCCGGCCCGCGCGCGTGCGCGAGGCAGTAAGCGTCTCGCCGCGGTAGCGCACCTCGCCGGCGGTGGGCGTGTAGAGGCCGACGATGCAGCGGCCGAGCGTCGACTTGCCGCAGCCGGACTCGCCGACGAGGCCGAGCGCCTCGCCCGGCACGAGGTCGAGGTCGACGCCGTCGACCGCGCGCAGCACGCGCTTCGGGCCGCCGCGCATCTTGTGCGAGAGACCGCCGCGCAGCTCGAACTGCATCTCGAGGCCGCGCAGTTCGAGCAGCGGCTCAGCCATCCTGACGCTCCTGACGCGCCGCTGGCCGTGCGGCGGCGGACGGGACAGTATGGGAATACGGCCCCGGAGAGCGCCGTGCGGTCAGCGGCGCGAGCGCGGCGCGGAGGCGGGCTTTGCCCGCCGGGAGCGGCGCGCGGTCAGGGGCGTCAGGCACCTGCGATCACCGGCTCGCGTTGAGCGTCGGCGGCGGGGAGGTCGTGGTGGATGCACGCGGTCGCGCGCCCGCCGGCGAGCCCGCGCAGCGGGAACTCGCCGCTGACGCAGTCGCGCTGCACGAACGGGCAGCGCGGGTGGAAGCGGCAGCCCGGAGGCGGCGCGGCGAGGTCCGGCGGCGAGCCGGGGATCGCGTCGAGGCGGTCGCGCACGTCGTCGACGTCCGGCACCGACCGCAGGAGGCCGAGCGTGTACGGGTGCCGCGGCTCGCGGAACACCGCGTCGACCGGCCCGGTCTCGATCACCTGGCCTGCGTACATGACCGCGACACGCTGGCACGTCTGCGCGATCACGGCGAGGTCGTGCGACACGAAGACGACGCTCACGCCGAGCTCGCGGCGCAGCCCGTCGAGCAGCTTGAGGATCTGGTCCTGGATCGTCACGTCGAGCGCGGTCGTCGGCTCGTCGCAGAGGATCAGCTTCGGCTCCATCGAGAGCGCGATCGCGATCACCACGCGCTGGCGCATGCCGCCCGAGAGCTCGTGCGGGTACGCGTCCTGACGCTCCTCCGGATGCGGGATGCCGACGAGGCGCATGAGTTCGAGCGCGCGACGGCGCGCGCTGCGCCGGTCGTAGCCGAGCCGCACCTGCGGCCCTTCGGCGATCTGCTCGCCGACGCGCATGACCGGGTTCAGCGCGGTCATCGGCTCCTGGAAGATCATCGAGATCTCGCGGCCGCGTACGCGGCGCAATGTCTCCTCGTCGCCCGCCGCGAGGTCGTCGCCGCCGAAGCGGATGTGCCCGCCGGCGAGCGTCGCGGTACGCGGCAGGAGGCCGACGAGCGCGCGGAGCGTCATCGTCTTGCCCGAGCCCGACTCGCCGACGAGCCCGAACGCCTCGCCCGGGCGCACCTCGAACGTCGCGCCGTCGACCGCGCGCAGCGCGCCGTGCGCGAGCGGGAACTCGACCCGCAGATCCTCGACGGTGAGCAGTGCCTCGCTCACAGGCCGACCGCCTCCGCCCGCGGTTCCCGGATGGCCTCGCAGACGGACGCGCGGGAAACCCGCGCGTCCTGAGGACGCCGTCGCAAGCGCCGGCTCATTCGGGCCTCAGCAGGTCGGCGAGGCCGTCGGCGAGGAGCGACAGGCCGAGCGCGGTGATCACGACGGCGACGCCGGGGATCGTCGACAGCTCCCAGTGCGTCGTGATGTAGTTCTGCCCGTCGGCGATCATGCGGCCCCAGTCCGGCGTGGGCGGCTGTACGCCGAGGCCGAGATACCCGAGCGTCACGATCGCGAGGATGCCGAGCACGATGTCCGACATCGCGAACACGACCGCCTGCGTGATCACGTTCGGCAGGAGGTGCCGCACCAGGATGCGCCCGTCCGACAGGCCAGCCGACCGCGCGGCGAGCACGTACTCCTGCCGCTTCGCGACGAGCACCTCGCCGCGAACGATGCGCGTGTAGGACACCCAGCCGACGAGCGTGATCGCGATGTAGATGCTCTGCGTGCCGGAGCCGAGCGCGAACACGAGCGCGATGATCAGCACGTAGAACGGCACGGCGACGACGACGTTCACGAGGAAGCTCGTGAAGCCGTCGACGAAGCGGCCGTAGTAGCCCGAGAGCAGGCCGAGCGTCGTCCCGATGACGAACGGGAACAGCACGGCGAGGAACGCGACGCGCAGGTCTGTGCGCGCCCCGTACACGAGGCGCGACCACACGTCGCGCCCGAGGTCGTCGGTGCCGAGCGGGTGCGACCACGACGGGCCGCTCAGCGTGTTCGCGAGATCCTGCTCGATCGGGCTGTGCGTCGTGATCAGCGGCGCGGCGATCGCCGCGAGCACGATCACACCGAGGATCGAGATGCCCGCGACGAAGCTCGGCGTGCGATACCAGCGGCGCCGGAACCCGCCGCGGTGCTCGACGATCGCCGCCTCGGCGACGACTTCGGCCGCCACGGCCATCAGTCGAACCTGACGCGCGGGTCGAGGAGGGCGTGCGCGACGTCGGTGAGCAGGTACACGAGCACGACGAGCAGCGAGAACACGAGCGTCACGGCCTGCACGACCGGGAAGTCGCGCTGGAAGACCGCGTTGATCATCAGCTGGCCGACGCCCGGCACCGCGTACACCTGCTCGATCACGAGCGTGCCGCCGATGAGGAAGCCGATGTTGACGCCGAGCACCGACACGGTCGAGATCGCCGCGTTGCGCAGCGCGTGCTTCATCAGCACGCGCCGCTCGGGTAACCCCTTCGAGCGCGCGGTCGTCACGTAGTCCGACTCGAGCACCTCGAGCAGCGCGGCCCGCAGGCTGCGGATCAGGATCGGCGAGGTCGCGAGGGCGACGGTCAGCGCCGGCAGGAACATCGAGTGCAGGTGGCCGAGGAAGCCCTCGCCGTACCCGCCGACCGGGAACGGCCGGCCGAGGTGCAGCGCGAAGACGAGCAGCAGCATGATCCCGAGCCAGAACGCGGGGAAGCCGAGGCCGACGAGCGGCACGACGCGCACCGCGTGGTCGTGGAAGCGGTCGCGGTGCGTCGCCGCGAGCAGCGACAGCGGCACCGCGATCAGCACGGACAGGATCGCGCCGTAGGCGATCAGCCACAGCGTGACGGGCAGCCGGTCGAGCACGAGCTGGCCCGCGTTCACGCCGTAGAAGAGCGACGCGCCGAGGTCGCCGTGCGCGAGGCGGTCCATGAACTTGCCGTACTGCACGGGCAGCGGCCGGTCGAGGCCCCATTCGTGCCGAAGCAGCTGCACGCGCTGCTCCGTCGCCTGGTTTCCGAGGATCGTCCGCGCCGGGTCGCCCGGCACGAGGTGGATCAGGAAGAAGACGAGCACGGTCACGCCGAGCATGACCGGCACCGCCTGCAGCAGCCGGCGGATGACGTAGCCGGTCAGGCTCACGCGTGAACCCTACGCCGTCGTGCGCTCGCTACTCGAGCCAGGCGTCCTCGAGGTGGTAGTTCCCGAGCGGCTGGACGAAGAACCCGTGCAGCTTGCTCGTGAAGGCCCAGCGGAACGGCGAGTAGTAGAGAAAGCCCTGGAAGGCGTCCGCCGCCGCGATGCGCTGGATCTGCGAGTACAGCTTCGCGCGCTTGGCGGTGTTCGTCTCTTTCTGCGCCTGGTGCGAGAGGTTGATCACCTTCTGGTTCTTGTAGCCCGTGTAGAACGATTCCGCCCCGCCGGCCGGGTCGACCGAGAACGTCACCAGCTCGTCCGGGTCGGCAATGTCCATCGTCCAGTAGCTGAACGCGAGCTGGTACTTGCGCGCCTGCACGTTGTTGAACGCGGTGCTCGTGTCGACCGTCTTGAACGTGACGTCGATGCCGATCTTCTTGAACGCCTGCTGCATGATCTGGCCCATCGCGTTCTCGACCTGCTCGCCGGCGCCCACCTGGAGCGTCACCTTGAATCCCTTCGGGTACTTCGACTTCGCGAGCTCGGCCTTCGCCTTGTCGAGGTCGAACTGCAGGCCGCCCGCGTTCTTGTCGTAGTACGGCACCTGCGGCGGCATGAACGAGTTCGCCGGCTGGCCGTGGCCGAACAGCACCGACTTGATGATCGCCTGACGGTCGATCGCGTAGGCGATCGCGCGGCGCACGTGCCGGTCGGCGAGCGGCGGGTACGCGTGGTTGATGTCGAGGTAGTCCGTGCGCGTCGACGGGAACAGCTTCATCGTGATTCCGTTGGTCTTCTGCAGCTTCTCGATCGCGTTGAACGGCGGGAACTCGTCGACCTGGATCTGCCCGCCGCGCAGCTGCAGCTCGCGCGTGTTCTGGTCGCTCACGTACGTCCACGTGACCGAGTCGAGGTACGGCTTGCCCTTCTGCCAGTAGTTCGGGTTGCGCTTCAGCGTCACCGACTGGCCGACCGTGCGCTTGTCCCACATGAACGGCCCCGTGCCGACCGGGTGCGTGTAGAACGCCTTGCGCGACTCACCGCCGAAGTCTTTCGGGATGATCCCGTTCGAGAACAGGCCGATGTCGGCGAGGAACGGCGCCCACGGGTACTTGAGGTGGAAGACGACCGTGCTCGCGTTCGGCGCGTCGATGCTCTTGATCGCGGCGTCGAGGTAGCCCCAGCCCTTGGTTTGCGCCCGCGCGTCGTCGATCGAGAACTTCACGTCGGCCGCCGTCATCGCCTTGCCGTTCGAGAACTTCACGCCCGGGCGGAGCTTGAACGTGTAGGTCTTGCCGTCCTTCGACTTCGTGTAGCTCGTCGCGAGCCACGGCCGCATCGTCTTGCCGTCGTTGCCGGCGAGGTAGAGCGGCTCGTTGATCTGCTCCGCGATCCAGATCGACTCGTTCTGGAAGACGTTCGTCTTGTCGAACGACTGCGAGTCCTCGATGCGGGCGATCGTGATCGACCCGCCGCGCTTCGGGGTCGCCGAATTCGTCGTGGGCGACTTGGTGGCGAAGGCGGCTGCGGCCCCGCCCGCGGCGAGGACGATCACCGTGGCGAGGAATGCGAAAGCTCTGCGGCGACGAGGCACGGTTCACTCCTTTGGGGGCTGGGCGACCGTCGCCTGGGGAACGGCGGTCCGAATCGGAACGACTATCCCACCCGGGTGAGGGTTCCGTCCAGTGCGACCAGGCGCCAGAGCTCCGCCCAGGCGCGGATGCCCTCGTCGAGCCGGCTCAGGCGGAAGAACTCGTTCGGCGCGTGGAGCCGCTCGTCGGCCGTCGAGAACGAGAAGAGCAGGGTCTTCACGCCTAGCACCCGCTCGAAGAGCGTGGCCGCCGGCAGCGTGCCGCCGATGCGCACGAGCAGCGGCTCGTTCTGCAGGTAGACGCTTCGCAGCGCGGCCGTCGCCGCGCGCACGGCGGGGTGGTCGGGCGAGATCGAGTACGCGGGGACGGCGCCGGGATTCACGTCGACCTGCACGCGCACGCCGGGAGGCCGATGTGCCTCGAGGTGCGTCGCGACCGCGTCGGCGATGCGGCCGGGATCCTGGTCGGGCACGAGCCGGCACGAGAGATGCGCGCGGGCGCGCGCGGGGATCACGGTGAACCACCCGCCGCCCTCGACGCCGTTCACCTCGACCGTCGGCCGCGTCCACAGCCGCTCGAGCGTCGTGAAGCCGGCCTCGCCGTGGAGGGCCGGCGCGCCCACCTCGGCGCGGTAGGCCTCCTCGTCGAACGGAATCCGCCGCAGCGCCCTTCGCTCGGCGGC
The DNA here is from genome assembly GCA_046731555.1 of Actinomycetota bacterium. Classification (GTDB taxonomy): domain Bacteria; phylum Actinomycetota; class Thermoleophilia; order Gaiellales; family Gaiellaceae; genus PALSA-600. The sequence continues at coordinate 26,171 of JBKPLI010000061.1, forward strand.
GGTGAGCGGCACCACGTCGTCGTAGAAGCCGGGCACGGCGACGCGGCACTCGTCGTCGTGGAGGCTCGCGAGCAGGCGAGCCAGCGCGTGCAGCGGGTTCTCGACCGCGCCGCCGTGGCGGCCCGAGTGCAGGTCAGTCGCCGGGCCGCTCACCGTGACGTCGAGCGCGACGAGGCCCTTCGCGGCGATGGCGATCGAGGGCTCGCTCGGCCGCCACATCGCACCGTCGGCCGAGACGACGACGTCGGCCGTGAGCTCGTCGCGGTGCGCGCGCAGGAAGCGCTCGAGGCTCGGGCTGCCGATCTCCTCCTCGCCCTCGATCAGGAAGCGCACGTTCAGCGGCAGCGCGTCGCCGAAGCGCCTCGCGGCCTCGAGCGCGACGACGACCGGCCCCTTGTCGTCGGTCGCGCCGCGCGCGTGGATGCGGCCGTCGTGCACGCTCGGCTCGAACGGCGGCGTCTCCCACTCGGACTCGTCGCCCGGGGGCTGCACGTCGTAGTGCCCGTAGACCAGGATGGTCGGCGCACCCGGCGCGTCGAGGCGCTCGGCGAGCACGACGGGATGGCCGGCCGACTCGACGACGCGGCCGTTCGCGAACGCGAGCTGCGCTGCGACCCACTCGGCCGCCCGCCGCATGTCGCCCCGTCGCGCGGGGTCGCCGCTCACGCTCGGAATCCGCAGGAACTCCGCCAGCCGCGCGACGGCGTCAGAAGATGGAGTGGCCGCCATCGATCGAGATGGTCTGCCCGGTCACCCACGACGCTTCCTCGGCGACGAAGAACAGCACGCCGTTTGCGATGTCCTCGGGCTCGCCGAGCCGGCGCGTCGCGATGCGCTCGAGGATCGCACGCTGGCCGTCGGCGCCGTAGCCCTCCCACTGCGCGATGCTCGTCGGGTTCGAGAGCACGAAGCCGGGCGCGATGCAGTTGACGGTGATGCCGAACGGGCCGAGCTCGTGGGCGGTCTGGCGCGTGAAGCCGATCTGGCCCGCCTTCGCGCTCGCGTACGCCTGGATGCCGGTGAGGCTGACGCTGCGGCCCGCGCCCGACGAGATGTTGACGATGCGCCCGTGGCCCGCCGCCTTCATGCCGGGCACGACCGCACGCGTGCAGACGAACGTGCTCGTGAGGTTCGCGTCGACGACCGCGCGCCAGTCCTCGTCGGAGACCTCCTCGAGCGGCCGGCCGACCTGCCCGACGACCCCGCCCGCGTTGTTCACGAGGATGTCGACGCGTCCGATGCGGTCGACCAGCGCCGCGACCGCTTGCGGGTCGGTGACGTCGACCGTGTCCCTGTCGACGCCGTGCACCGTCGCGCCGTGCGCGTCGAGGGCCGCGGCGATCGCCGTGCCGATCCCTTGCGCGGTGCCCGTGACGAGCGCGGTGCGGCCGCTCAGGTCCACGCGTTCGCAATCAGGTCGCGTACCTCCTCGACGCCCGCCTGCCACACGCGCAGCACGTCCTCGTCGGGACGCTCGTACCGCCCGCCGAGCGAGCCGTCGCCGAGCAGCTCGCGTACGTCGGCCGGGTCGGACTCGCGCATCGTCGAGATGTCGACCATCGGCTTGCGCTCGTCCGGCTGCGTCACGCCTTCGAGCCGCGTCCACGGGAAGTTCTCGAGCCACGACGCGTGGCTCGCGTCGCCGTCGATCGACTGCACGACCTCCCACGTGCGCGGCCCGTTCCACCAGTTGTGCCAGACCGTCTGCGTGCCAGGGTGCTCCGCGCTCCACGCGATCGCCGCCTCGCCGCCGGGGTCGTTGCCGCCGTGGCCGTTCACGAGCAGGAACCGCTTGAAGCCCTGGCCGTGCAGCGAGTCGAGCACCTCGCGGATCACCGCCTGGTACGTCGGTGCGGTGAGCGTCGGGCTGCCGGGGTACGCGGCGAAGTACGGCGTGATGCCGTACGGCAGCGCCGGCATGACCGGCACGCCGAGCGGCTCGGCCGCCTCGACCGACACACGCTCCGAGAGGATCTGGTCGACCGCGAGCGACAGAAACCCATGCTGCTCGATGGAGCCGAGCGGGATCACGATGCGGTCGTCCGCGCGCAGGTAGTCCTCGAGCTGCATCCAGTTGCAGTCGGCGATCCTCATCGCATCACCTCAAGTCCAGTCGTTTCAAGTTGGCTCCGCAGACGGACGCGCGGGAAAACCGCGCGTCCTGGAAACCGCGTCGCAGGCGACGCCTCACGAGGCCTCCTCGTAGCGGTGGGCGACGGACAGGAGCAGCTCGTCGGCGCCGACGGCGGCCGCGAGCTGCAGGCCGGCGGGGAGGTTGCCCTCGGCTAGGCCGGCCGGCAGCGAGATCGCCGGCGTGCCCGCGAGGTTGTAGGGCGCGGAGTAGCGGCTCTCGACCTCGCCCTCGGGCGCGCCAAACGGCGGATCCTCGTGCGGCGCCGGGTAGGCGACGGTCGGGCCGGCGAGCACGTCGACCTGCTCGAACACGCGCGCGAACGCTGCCGCGATCCGCTCGCGGTCGGCGAGGCCCGCCTCGTACTCGGCGTCCGTGACCTTCGCGCCGAGCTCGAGCAGCGCGCGCGTGCCGGGGCCGTACTTCTCGCCCTCGCGCGCGTAGAGCTCCTTGTGCACGTCCCACGCCTCGCGCAGCACGATTGCGCCGAGCGCGTCGTCGACGAGGTCGAGCTCCGGGAAGTCGACGTCGACCGTCTCGACGCCGAGCCGCGCGATCGCCTCGAGGACACGTTCGCGCACGGCCGGGACGAGGTCGGGGTCGTCGAGCTGCCGCCGCAGCACACCCACGCGCAGCCGTTCGACCGGTCGCAGCTCGTAGCGCCGGCCGACCATGACGCCGAGCAGCGTCGCGGTCTGCGCGACCGTGTTCGTGAGGGTGCCGACGTGGTCGCACGTCTGCGAGAGCGGGAACACGCCCTCGATCGGCACGAGGCCGTACGTGGGCTTGAGCCCGACGATGCCGCAGTACGCGGCCGGGATGCGGATCGAGCCGCCCGTGTCCGTGCCGAGCGCGTAGTCGACGACGCCCGCCGCGACGAGCGCGGCCGACCCGGTGCTCGACCCGCCGGACGTGCGGCTCTCGTCGCGCGGGTTGAACGTCATCCCGTACGCGGGGTTCACGCTGCCGGCCGCGTACTCGAGCAGGTTCGTCTTGCAGAGGAGCTCCGCACCGGCTTCGCGCAGCCGCGTCACGACCGGCGCGTCGCGCGCGGCGGGCGGCGGCACGCCAACGGTCGACGCGTTCGTCGTGACGACGCCCTGGACGTCGATGTTGTCCTTTACGGCCACCGGTGCTCTTAACGGAACCTGGTCCCGGACCACGTTCTGTAAAGGCGGCAGGACCGTGATGACGGCGTTCAGGCGCGCGCCCCAGTCCTCGAGGCGGGCGTACGCGGCGAGGAGCTCGAGGTTCGCGACCTCGCAGACGCGGTCGCCGTCCTCGATCTGGTGGATCAGCTCGAGCGTGCGCGCGAGGAGCGGGCCGTCGAGGTCCTCGAGGATCGCGGTCTCCGTCTTGCGCCTGCGCACGGCGAGGTCGCGGTAGATGCCGGAGTGCGTCTTCGCCGAGCGGCGGTTGAACTCGACGAGCCGGTCGACCGAGCCGTCGAGGTCGTCAGGGTCGAAGCCGTCGAACGGCTCCGGCGCGACCGGCGCGACCGCGAGCACCTCCTCGGCGAGCCGGATGAACAGGCGCCGGTAGCGCGGCTCCGCGAGCGCGTCGGCGATCGAGAGGTCTGAGACGGCGGTCGCGAACAGCATCGCGCCGTACGCCTCCTTCGCCCACAGGTAACCGAGGATGTTCGACGTCGGCTTCGCGTCCGGCAGGTCGCGCACGAGCGCCTCGACGCGCTCGCTCGCACGGCCGTCGAGCTCGCCGACGTACAGCGCGCCCTGCCCGCCGACGAAGATGCGGCCGGGCGCGAGCCAGTCCGCGCCGAAGTTCACGAACGCGCCGACCGTACGCTCTTCGCCGACGCGTGCGGCGATCGCCGGCTCGTTCACACCGTTCTGCAGCGACACGACGAACCCGTCGGGCGCGAGGCGGGGCGCGATCGCGTCGAGCGCCGCCTCCGTGTGCTGCGCCTTCACCGCGAGCAGCACGGCGCCGAGCCCGTCCGGCAGCTCGCCGGCGCCCACGGCGGGCACCCGCACGGTGAACTCCTCGACCGGCCCCTCGATCGCGAGCCCGTCGGCGTTCACGGCGTCGACGTGCTCGTCGTCGGCGTCGCAGAGGAGGACGTCGTGCCCGTCGCGCGCGAGGCGCGCGCCGATCGTCCCTCCGATCGCACCCGCTCCGACGACGACGTAGCGCACGGGACGACCCTACGACCATCTGGGCGGCAGGCGTTGCCTATGCGATCGTTGCGCGAGTACCCGAGGAACGGATAGGCTTGGCCGCGGCATGCCGGCGCAAGTCCTAGGTGCAACATCGGACCGGGCCAGGCTGCTTCGCGGCGGCGCGCTCGTCGTCGCGTCGGCCGCGGGCGTGGGGGCGCTCGTGCGCCCGGCGCGCGCGGCGGTGCCGGACGGCGACCTCGCGTACCTGCGGCTGCTCGTCGCGGCGGAGCTCCTGACGGCGGACTTCGCCGCCCAGGCCGTCGCGAGCAAGCAGCTCGAGGGCCGCGCGGCCGCCCTCGTCCGCCGGGCGGCGGCCGACGACGCCGCGCACTACAAGGGCCTGAGCGCGCTCATGAACGGCGCGGGCCAGCCGCCCGCCGTCGCGGACGACATCGACTTCGCGTACCCGAAGGGGAGCTACGCGTCACAGGCGTCGCTGCTGCGGCTCGGCCGCACGCTCGCGACGCTCTCGCTCGGCGCGTACCTCGGCGCGGCCGAGAGCCTCGAGACGGCAGCGCTCCGCGGTCCGGTCGCGCAGATCGCCGCGAACGAGGCGCAGCACGTCAGCGCGTACGCGCTGCTCCTCGGGCGGCCGCTCGTCGGCAAGGCGTTCGCGCCGGCGCTCCCGATCGACGCCGTGTCCGCCGCACTCGACCGGTACGAGAGCTGACGATGCCGAAGGAGCTCTACACGGCGAGCGAGGCGGCGTCGGCGCTGGGCATCAGCCTCGACACGCTGCGGCGGTGGGACAAGGCCGGCCGCATCAAGGTGCGGCGCGACGCGAGCAACCGCCGCATGGTCGCCGCCGAGGAGATCGACCGCGTGCGCGGCGACGCCGGCGGTGCGCACATCAGCGCGCGCAACCGCTTCCAGGGCGTCGTCACCGAGGTGAAGGTGGACGGCCTCATGGCGCAGGTCGAGATCGTCGTGAGCAACCCGGTGCGGCTCGTCGCGGTCGTGACGCGCGACGCCGTCGAGGAGCTCGGCCTGAAGAACGGCATGTCGACGACCGCGATCGTCAAGTCGACCAACGTGATCCTCCAGGCATGACGCGCACGCGGATCGCGATCGCGCTGGTGCTGCTCGCCGTCGCGCTTCCCGCCGCGGGTGCGCACGCGACCGCGCAGGCGCAGTTGACCGTGTACGCCGCCGCGTCGCTCACCGACGTCTTCCCGAAGATCGACTCGACGCAGCGCTACTCGTTCGGCGGCTCGAACACGCTCGCCGCGCAGATCCAGCAGGGCGCGCCCGCGGATGTCTTCGCCGCGGCGAACACGACGCTGCCGCGACAGCTCTACGCGAACGGGCTCTGCTCGAAGCCGGTCGTGTTCACACGCAACGCGCTCGTCATCGTCGTACCTAAGTCGAACCCGGCTCACATCCGCAGCGTCTACGACCTCTCGAAAGCCGGCGTGAAGCTCGTGGTCGCGGGCGCCGCCGTGCCGGTCGGCGGCTACACGCTGCAGGTCCTCCGCAACATGAACCTCTCGACGGGCGTGCTCAAGAACGTCGTCAGCCGCGAGACCGACGTGCGCGAGGTGCTGTCGAAGGTCGCGCTCGGCGAGGCCGACGCCGGCTTCGTCTACTCGACCGACGCGAAGGCGGTGCCCGGCCGCGTTTCCGTCGTGAAGGTGCCCGTCTGGGCGCAGCCGAAGGTGCAGTACGGCGCGTGCATCGTGCAGCGCAGCCCGAACAAGGCCGACGCGCAGGCGTTCCTGAACAGGCTGGTCGGGAAGCCGGCCCAGGCGAAGCTGATCGCGGCGGGCTTCCTCCCGCGCGTGAAGCCCGTCAAGAAGAAGTAGCCGTCGCCGGTGGGCCGCACCCTCTTCGGAGTCCTGTTCATCCTGGCGGCGTGCGTGGCGTTCGCCTTTCTGCTGCTGCCGATCGTCGCGATCTTCGCGCACACCTCGCCCGCTCACCTGCTCGACCAGCTGTCGAACCCGGTCGTGAAGGACGCGTTCGTCGTCAGCCTGAAGACGAGCGTGCTCGCGCAGTTCCTGATCGTGCTGTTCGGGACGCCGGCCGCCTACGTGATCGCGACCGGGCGCTTCGCGGCGCGCGGGCTCGCGATCACGCTCGTCGAGCTACCGCTCGTCCTGCCGCCGGCCGTCGCGGGGATCGGGCTGCTCGCGGCGTTCGGGCGGCTCGGGCTCCTCGGCTCGAGCCTCGACGCGCTTGGGATCTCGCTGTCGTTCACGCAGAGCGCGGTCACGATCGCGGTCGCGTACGTCGCGAGCCCGCTCTACATCCGCCAGGCGATCGCCGCGTTCGAGGCGACCGACCCGAACCTCGCGGACGCGTCGCGCACGCTCGGCGCCGGCCCGGCGAAGACGTTCTTCCGCGTGCTGCTGCCGCTCGCGCGCGGCGGGCTGATCGCGGGCCTCGCGCTCTCGTTCGCGCGCGGGCTCGGCGAGTTCGGCGCGACGATCATGTTCGCGGGCAGCCTTCAGCGCGTGACGGAGACGCTGCCGCTCGCGATCTACGCCGAGTTCGCGCGCAACTTCGATGCGACACTGGCGATGAGCGGCGTGCTCGTGCTCGTGAGCATCGTCATGCTCCTCGGCCTTCGAGTCGGTCTCACATGGCAACGCTCGTCCTCGACCAGATCAGCGTTCCTCTTCGGGCCTTCGCCCTCGAGCTGACGCTCGAGGTCGCCGGCACTGTCGCGCTCGTCGGGCCGTCCGGCGCGGGGAAGACGACGGTGCTGCGCGCGACGGCGGGCCTCGTCCGCCCGCGCGGCGGCCGCATCACGGTGGACGGCGAGACGTGGTTCGACGCGGAGCGCGGGGTCCACCTGCCGCCGGACGGGCGGCGCGTCGGCCTCGTGTTCCAGGAGTACGCGCTCTTCCCGCACATGACGGTGCGCGCCAACGTCGAGTACGCGCGCAAGCACGCCGCGGACGAGTACCTCCAGCGCTTCCGCATCGCGCACCTCGAGCACGCGAAGCCGGGGCAGCTCTCCGGCGGCGAGAAGCAGCGCGTCGCGCTCGCCCGCGCGCTCGCGCGCGACCCGCAGGTGCTGCTGCTCGACGAGCCGCTCGCCGCGCTCGACGCGCACACGAAGACGACGGTGCGCGCCGAGCTGCAGGAGCTGCTCGCCGGCCTCGAGATCCCCGTGCTGCTCGTGACGCACGACTTCGAGGACGCGGCCGCGCTCGCCGAGCGCGTGAGCGTGATCGTCGACGGCACGCTCCTGCAGACGGGCACGCCAGAGGAGCTCGTCGCGCAGCCGGCCGACGCGTTCGTCGCCTCGTTCACGGGGGCGAACCTCCTGCACGGCATCGCGGAAGGGACGAGCGACGGCTCGACGCGCGTGCGCCTCCTCGACGGGAACACGATCACGATCGCCGACCGCGCGATCGGCGAGGTCATGGTGGCCGTCTATCCGTGGGACGTCACCGTCGGGGCGACGGCGCCGCACGACTCGGCGATGAACGTCATCCACGCGCCGATCAGGACGATCGCGCAGCTCGGCAACCGCGTGCGACTGACGATTGGGCCGGTGAGCGCCGAGATCACGGCCGAGTCGCTCGGCCGGCTCGGCCTGGAGGTCGGCCAATCAGCGTACGCGTCGTTCAAGGCGACGGGCACGCGCCTCGTCTCCGTCGGTGCGACGGCGGCGGAGCGTTAGGTCGGCTTCATGACGAGCAGCTGCGGCTTGCCGTTCGAGCCGGACTCGAGCGGGAAGTACACGACGTGCGTGCGCGGGTCGACCGCGACCGTGTGCGCGTTCGGCGCGAGCTTCGCCTGTCCGAGCTTGCGGAGTCGGCGGCCGTGCTCGGCGAAGACGGCGACCTCGCCGCTCTCGGCGGCGACGTAGAGCCGTCGCAGCGACCGGTCGAACGCGAGCACGTCGGGCGAGTCGCCGACGTCGGCGCTTCCGGTCACCTCTATCCGCTTCAGGTCGAGCGTCAGCAGCTTCGCGTTCCCGTCGCAGGCGACGAACGCGAGCCGCCGCGCCGCGTCGACGTTCAACCCGTGGTCGTGGTCGCAGCCGGGGAGCGCGATGCGCCGCACGACACGGTTCGTGCGCGGGTCGATCACCGCGACGTCGTTGCGGCTCTGGACGTCGACGAGCACGCGGCCGGAGCCGGCGTCGTACTGCACGTTGCCGGCTTCGCCGCCGAGGCGGACCGTCCCGACGCGTCGCCCGGCCGCGCTCACGACGGCCTCGACGCCGCCCGACTCGTCGGAGACGTAGACGCGCCGCACGTCCGGGTCGTAGGCGAGCCCGTCCGGGTACTCGCCCGCCGGCGCGCGCGCGAGCACCTTGAGCGTGCGCCCGTCGATCGTGAGCACCTCGTGGTCGTCCGTCGCCGACGCGTACGCGCGACCGAGCTGCGGCACCACGATCACGCCGTGCACCCCCGGCGCGTGGATCGTGCGCACGATGCGGCGCGTGCGCAGGTCGACGACGAGCAGCTCGTCCGCGTCCATGTGCGCGATGTAGAGCCGGTTCCGCACCGGGTCGATGCTCGCGTAATCGAACCGGACGCTCGGTCCGGAGAGCGGCACGCGCGCGACCTCCTTCAGCGGCAGCGCGTTCTCCGCAGCGGCGCCGCCGCACGCCCCGGCGACGAGCGCCGCGAGCGCCGCGAGCGCGACGGCTGCGGTCCTGCCGGCCATTGAACGGAGCGGCGCCAGAGTCGAACTGACCTACCGTGGGGCTGCCACGGCGTACCGGTTTTGAAGACCGGCTGGGCCACCGGGCCCGGCCGCTCCAGAAGCATTAGAGCCGAAGTGCCCGCTCCAAGGAGTTCGATTCCCTCTTGCGAATACGGCCCGACGGGTCTAGAACGAGAGGCGGCCCATGCCTCGCATGTCCGGAGGAGGGGGCAATCGATGACCGTCGCAGGAGCACCGAGCATCGCGGCCGAGCCGCGGCAGGAGCGTCAGCCGCGCACGATCCGGCGCTTCGGCCGGCGCGGGTTCGAGCCGGTCTCGTTCCCCGAGCTCGTGTGGGTGCACCACCTCCGACAGGAGGAGCTTCGCGACCGGCACCTCGAGCCGTACGCCGGCCCGGCCGAGCAGCGGTACCGCCGGATGGAGGCCGCGTTCGAGGCCCGCCACGGCGAGATCATCAACTCGTACTGGTGCCGTGACGAGGCGTCCGGTGTCGCGCTCACGCTCCGCCCACGGCCGGGGATGCTCCCGGACGTCGTGCGCCTGCACTGGGCCACCGACTGGATGACGAGCGGGGCGCCCGAGCTGACGACCCTCCTCTACCGCTGCGAGACGCTCGCGGTCGAGATCGGCGAGGTGCTGCGGGACACGAGCAAGCGCGTCGCGATGTCGCGGCTCTTCAACACCGTCAGCTACGTGCTCGCCTTCGCCGAGTCGCCGGTCGCGAAGGACCACGACAGGGCGCAGCAGGTCGCCGACGCGCAGAGCGCCCAGCTCGACGAGCTCGAGCGCTACTACCGGAACGCCGCCGGCCGCTCCGGGCAGGTCGTCTACCTCTCCGGCGCGCTGCTCGGCGTCCTGCCGTTCCTCCTGCTCGCCGTCGTCGCCGCGCTGTTCGGGGCCTTCGACGCAGGGCGCGAGACGACGCGTGTCGGCGCGATCTGCTTCACGGCGGGCGCGGTCGGAGCGCTCGTCAGCGTGATGTCGCGCATGAACACGGGCAAGGTCACCGTCGACTGGGAGTTCGGCAAGGACACGCTGCGCACGCTCGGCAGCCTGCGACCGTTCATCGGAGGCGTCTTCGGGCTCATCACCTACTTCGGCCTCGAGAGCGGCCTCGTCTCGCTCCAGATCGGCGACGCGACCGGCAACCAGGACTTCTACTTCTACGTCTTCTCGTTCGCGGCCGGGTTCAGCGAGCGGCTCGCCCAGGACATGCTGCTCGGGGCGGCGACGCTCGGGGGTCTCGGCAAGAAGGAGGAGGAGCCGCCGCCTGCGGAGCCGCAGCCGCCGCCGGTCACGGCCGCTGGGCAGACGAGCGGCGAAGCACCCGCCGGTCCCCAACCCGCCGCGTGAGCCCGTCCACGTCGTAACGCTCGAGCAGCAGCTGGGCGGTGCGGCGTGAGATTGCGAGCGCGTCGCGGAAGGCGGCGAGCGTGATCGGATTTAGCGTCGCGAGCTCCGCGCGGCCGCGCGCGTAGAGCTCGGGCGACACGGCGAGCCCGTCGCCGACGCGCACGAGCCTGCCCTGCTCCTCGAGGAACGCGGCGAGGTCGCGGTCGTCGACCTTCACCGCGTCGTCGGTCGCGAGCGCGGCCTGCAGCTCGGACGCCGCCTGCGCTCGGTCGCCCAGCGACGCCGCCGTGCCCGGGAGGTAGGCCTTCGCGCCGCGGCGCTCGACGCCGAGCAGGTTCGCGACAGCCGACGCCCACGGCGCGCTCGGCACTAGCTCGGCGAGCGGCACGCCGGGGTCGAGCGGATTCGACTGCGCACGCTCGGCCAGCCGTGCGCGCACGCGCGAGCGCAGCTCGTCGAGCCACGCGTCCGAGAAGTAGACGTCGCCGGCCGAGGGCACGGCGGCGAGGCCGCGTGCGAGCTCCGACGGCGAGAGCAGCCCGCGTGCCTGCAGCTCCGGTCCGGTCACCGGCTCGTGCACGAGCGCGAGCACGATCTCCTCCGGGTCGCCGCGCTCGAGCACGGCGAGCCGCTGCGCGTCGAGCCCGCGTGGCGGCGACGGGTCGAGCACGACGCCGCCGCCGACGGTCGTCTCCGTCCGCAGCACGACGCGGTCCCCGCGCGCCGCGACGACGGGCGCCGACAGCCGGAGCTGCGCGTAGTCGCCCTCGCGCGCGACGCGGGCCGGCACGGCGTTCGTGCCGACATGGACAGTGACCGCTGCGGGGATCTCGTCGAGCTCGTGGAGGCGCACGTCGAGCCGGTAGCTCAGCGGGTAGTGGCCGGGCTCGACGAGCGCGTCGCCGCGCGCGAGCTCCGTGCGCTCGACCGTCGGCAGGTTCACCGCGACGCGCTGCCCCGCCTCCGCGCGCTCAACTGCGGCGTCGTGTACCTCGACGCTGCGCACGCGCACCGCGCGGCCGCTCGGCTCGACGCGCAACACGTCGCCTGCGCCGATCGAGCCCGACCAGAGCGTGCCCGTTGCGATCGTCCCGATGCCCTGCAGCGTGAACGCGCGGTCGACGTACAGCCGCGTCGCGCGGTCCGCGTCGCGCTCCTCGACCGGCACGCGCGCGAGTGCGGCGCGCAGCTCGTCGAGGCCCGCGCCCGTCTTCGCCGACACCGCGACGACCTCAGCATCCGGCACGAGCTCGCGCGCCTCCTCGAGTGCGAGCTCGAGCGTCTCCTCGTCGACCGCGTCCGCCTTCGTGACGGCGACGACGCCGCGCTCGATGCCGAGCAGGCGCAGCACCGCGAGGTGCTCGAGCGTCTGCGGGCGCGCACCCTCGGCTGCGTCGACGACGAGCAGGAAGAGGTCGATGCCGGATGCGCCGGCGATCATCGTGCGCACGAACCGCTCGTGGCCCGGCACGTCGACGAGCGACATACGGTGGCCGTCGGGCAGCGCGAGCGGCGCGTAGCCGAGGTCGATCGAGATCCCGCGCTGCTGCTCTTCGGGCAGGCGGTCCGTGTCCTTGCCGGTGAGCGCGCGCACGAGCCACGTCTTGCCGTGGTCGATGTGCCCGGCAGTCCCGACGGTGAGCGGCATGCGCCTATTGAACCCACTGCGGTCCGAGTGGCGACCGTCCCTTTCAGACGTGTCGCTTCAGGCCATGCCGGGGTCTGACCCCGATGTGGCCGTTCCGGACCTGGCTCGTTCGGCCAGTGGGTCGCACCGTTGAGCGGAGACCGTCGTAGGTCCTCGTCGGTTTCGGACATGTCGCCCTCTGGTACCGGACACGTCCGTTTCCGACAGGCCGGGGTCAGACCCCGACGCGTCCGAAAAGGACAGTCCGCCCCTCAGCGGAGCCGCGCCTCGATCACGCCGTCCTCGAGGCGCGTCGGCTCCCACCCGCCGGCCTCCAGCAGCGCGCGCCATTGAGCCTCGTCGCGCTCGCGGCCGTCGAAGAGCGCAAGCATCAGCAGGTCGAGGACCTTCTGGCCGTCGGGGTCGTTCCCTGGAGCGACCACGCCCTCGAGCAGGACGAGCCGCGCCTGCGGCGGGGCTCCGGCGCGAACAGTGCGCAGGATCGCGGTCGCGCGCTCGTCGCTCCAGTCGTGGAGGATCGTCGACAGCACATACACGTCGGCGCGCGGCACCGACTCGAAGAAGCTCCCGGCGACGAACGTGCAGCGGTCGCCGAAGCGCGACTCGTCACGCGCCGTCTCCGGGAGATCGAAGACGATGCCGTTCAAGCTCGGGTGCCGCTCGAGGAGCGCGAGCAGCAGCGTCCCGTTGCCGCCGCCGACGTCCACGACGGTCTCGCCGTCCCGCCACTCCACCGTGTCGAGCCGGTCGAGCGAACCTTCCCAGCCCTGCTCCATCGCACGGTCGAACGCCGCCCGCTCCGTCGGGTTCGCCGCGAGCCACGACCAGAAGTCGGTGCCGTGCAGGCGCGGGAACGTCGCGCCGCCGGCCGCGTCGAGAGCGGCGACCGCGTGCAGCCACACGTCACCGAAGAGGTGCGCGAAGTCGCCCCAGCCTTCGAGCAGCAGCTCCGAGGCGGGCGTGTGGCGGAACGCGCCGGTGTCCTCCTCCGCGAAGATGCCGTCGCTCGCGAGTGCGCGCAGGAGGCGGTGCAGCGTGTCCGGGTTCGCGCCCGTCTCCCGTGCGAGCTCGTCGACGCGACGCGGGCCGCGGGCGAGTGCCTGCGGCACGCCGAGGTCGACGACGATCCCGAGCGCGCGGGTCGTGATCGCGCCGCGAACCGCATCCCAGACGACGGCGTCGGGCGGCCGCTGCTCCGTCACGTCGAGCGTGCCGCAGCGACGGCGGCCGCCACCTCGTCGACCTCGTCGTCCGTGAGCGTCCGGCAGTCGAGCAGGCAGCGGCCGTCACGGACGATCGCGACGACCGGCGGGTCGTGCGCGCGCAGCGCGGCGGCGAGGCGTTCCTCGACCGCGCACGCGAACGACGGGATC
>JBKPLI010000062.1:0-8463 GCA_046731555.1 Actinomycetota bacterium
GCGCCGCCGGGGGCGTACACGTGCTGCTGAGGGCGCTGGCGGTGGGCGTTCTCGCGTTCGCGGCCGCCGGCTGCGGCGGCGGCGACGACGGCGGAACGACCGAGGCCGGCACGACGACGACCGACCTCCCGCCCGGCTGCCTCGTCGAGGACGTGCAGGCGATCGTCGACCGCTTCCTGAAGCGCGGCGATCTCGCGCCGCCAGGGTTCTTCCAGGTCTACGGCACGAACGAGAGCGACGGCCGCAAGTTCCTGACCCGGAACCGTGCGAAGGCGGTCGCCGAGATCAAGCGACGGCAGCGTTTCGACGAGCGCCAGCGGGTGATCTCCCTCCAGGTGGCGCCAGAGGACATCAACCACGTCCGGATGACGTTCGACCTGACGCGGATCGCGGACGACTTCATCAAGCGCGGGATCACAACCCGGATCGCCTCCGGCGCCGGGACGATCGACTGCGCGCACGGCAAGGTCGCGGCCTGGGTCGTGAAGGGTCCGTAGGATACTTGCGCCCACAACGGTTGCTGCTATTCTTGCGTCGTCAACTGTTTAGGAGGAGCGAATGAGCAGCACGGCTGAGCAGACCGGGGTGCCGACCGGGACGTGGAACGCGGATCCGGTCCACTCGACGGTCTCATTCGAGGTGCCGTACGCGGCGAACACGTTCACCGCGACGGTGCCCGACTTCGAGGCGACACTCGCCGACGGCAAGCTGACCGGTGTCGGCCGCGTCGAGAGCCTGAAGATGAAGGACGAGAACATGCAGGCTCATCTCCAGTCGCCGGAGTTCTTCGACCTCGAGCGGCACCCCGAGGTGCGCTTCGAGTCGAACGAGCTGAAGCGCGACGGAGACAACGTCGAGGCCGAGGGCGAGCTGACGGTGAAGGGCATCACGAAGCCCGTCACCCTCAAGGGCACGATCTCCGGCCCGCTGGTCGACCACTTCGGCGCGAACCGCGTCGGGCTCAAGCTCGAGACGGTCGTCGACCGCACCGACTTCGACATGAACTGGAACATGCCGCTCCCGAGCGGCGAGGGCGCGCTCTCCAACGACGTGACGCTCAAGGCCGACCTGACGCTCGTAGGCCAGTAGTGAAGATCCTCGCCATCAGCGGGAGCCTGCGGCACGGCTCGTACAACACGCTCCTCTTGCGCGCGCTGATGGAAGAGGCTCCGGAGGGCGTCGAGTTCGAGGCGTGGGACGACCTCAAGTCGATCCCCGCGTACGACCAGGACGACGATCTCGCTCCCGGCCCGGACAGCGTGGAGGCGTTTCGCGAGGCGGTGCGCAACGGCGACGCCGTCTTCTTCACGACGCCCGAGTACAACTCGTCCGTACCGGGCGCGCTGAAGAACGCCCTCGACTGGGCGTCGCGCCCGCTCGCGACGAACGCGTTCCGCAACAAGCCCGTCGCCGTGATCGGCGCGAGCGCCGGCATGTTCGGCGCGGTGTGGGCGCAGGCCGAGCTGCGCAAGGTGCTCGGCGCGATGGGCGCGCGCGTGGCCGACGTGGAGCTCGCCGTCGGGCATGCGATGGAGAAGTTCGACGAGGACGGGCACCTCGTCGACGAGTCGATCCGAGAGCAGCTGCGGGAGGCGGTCGGCGTGCTCGTACGCACCGCCTCCCCGGAGCTCGCCGCGGCCTGACCTAGGTCGAACCGGGCTCGTCGTCCGGGTCGGGCGCCTGGTCCTCGGCGAGCCGGCGGCGGACGCCCGCGCGCGAGAGGACGCCGACGAGCTTGCCGGCCTCCACGACCGGCACGCGCTCGAAGTCCTGCTCCTCGAGGAACGTGAACGCCTCGTCGAGCGGCATCGTCGACTCGAGCGTCGCGTTCGGCTCCTCGGCGATCTCGCCGAGCGTGACGGTGCGCGGGTCACGGCCCGCGGCGACCACCTCGCGGACGAGCGTCTTGCGCGTCACGACGCCGGTCAGGCGGCCGTCGTCGCAGACGAGGACGGCGCGGACCTCGTCACGCGTCAGCGCCTCGCCCGCCTCCTGCGCCGAGCGCGACGCGTCGAGCGCGAACGGGTCCGACACCATCGCATCGCGGACGAGCTGGATCTCGGCCTCGGTCGTCACGGGTAGAGCCCGCGCGCCTCGAGCGCGGCCGAGACCTCGTGGATCGCGGCGACGAGCGCGGCGTCGCGCAGCGTGAGCTGCTTGCGCGCGGAGAGGTCCCACACGCGGTCGAACGCGTCGCCCAGCTTGTCGGCGAGCCGCCGCCGGATCTCGTCGCGGTCCCAGAACAGCCGGCCGAGGTCCTGCACCCACTCGAAGTACGAGACGGTCACGCCGCCCGCGTTCGTCAGGATGTCCGGGAGCACCAGGATCCCGCGCTCCGCGAGGATCGCGTCGCCTTCGATGCTGGTCGGGCCGTTCGCTCCCTCTGCGACGAGTCGGCACTGCACGTTGGCTGCATTCTCACCCGTGATCTGATCCTCGCGCGCCGCGAGCACGAGCACGTCGCACGGCGTCTCGAGCAGCGCGGCGTTGGAGATCCGCTGCGCCGCCTCGTAGCCCTCGAGCGAGCCGTGCTCGGCGGCGAACGCGTGCAGGTCCGGGATCGGCAGGCCGTCGAGGTCGAGGATGCCGCCCGAGAGGTCGGAGACGGCGATCACCGTCGCGCCCTTCGCGTGCAGCTCGGACGCTGCGATGCCGCCGACGTTGCCGAAGCCCTGCACGATGCAGCGGAGGCCGGCGAGGCCCCAGCCGAGCCGCTCGCACGCGCGCTCGATCACCATCACGACGCCCGCGCCGGTCGCCTCGTGGCGGAAGAGCGACCCGCCGAGCGACACCGGCTTCCCCGTGACGATCTCCGGCACCGCGTACCCCTTCTGCATCGAGTACGTGTCCATCATCCACGCCATCGTCTGCTCGTTCGTCGCCATGTCGGGCGCGGGGATGTCCTCCTTGGGGCCGATGAAGCCCATCAGGTCGGCCGTGAACCGGCGCGTGATCCGCGCGAGTTCCTTCGTCGACAGTGCGCGTGCGTTGCAGCGCACGCCGCCCTTCGCGCCGCCGTACGGCAGGCGGAGCAGCGCGCACTTCCACGTCATCCACATCGCGAGCGCCGCGCACTCGCCGAGGTCGACCGCCTCGTCGTAGCGGATGCCGCCCTTCGTCGGGCCGAGCACGGACGAGTGCTGCACCCGGTACGCCGGGAACGAGCGGTAGGAGCCGTCGTCCATCTGCACCGGCACGGAGAGGATCAGCGCCCGCTCGGGGTAGTGCAGGCGGTTCGCGACGAAATCGGGCACCTCCGCGATGTCGAGGGCGCGGTCGAGCTGCGCGCGCGCCTGCTCGTAGAGCGGGGTCTCCCACTCGAGGGCCGGCTCATGCGACACGGACTGCGTCACGGGAACGGCAGCGTAGCGGGGTGCGCTGGGACCTCGTTCGGCGAACGATGGGCCGTTCGGCCCATTGCAGCGCCGCGGCGAGGTGTCGATCCTTGGGGGATGCAGCACCCGGAGCTCACCGTCGCCATCTGCACCGGGATCGCGGTCGAGATGGCCCACCTCCGCTGGATCGTCCTCACGCAGTGGAAGTGCCGGTGCTGCGGCGAGAGCCACCTCGAGTGCGCCCGCAAGCCCGCCTGGGTCAGGATCCTGCTCTAGCCCAGAGCTCGCGCACGACGGCGACCTCCGCTTCGTCGGCGCCGAGAAACGCGGCGCGGACGACCGTCCACGCGCGCATCCGCCGCTGGTCGAGGCCAACCGCCTCGAACGCCGCGAGCCTGCGCTCGGTGTCCTCGAGCGTCATCGTGTACGGCAGCGGGTTGTTGAGGAACGACCACAGCTCGTACTCCGGCTCCGCCAGCATCGCCTTCGAGTCGATCGCAACCCACCGGTCGCCGTGGCGAAGGATGTTGTGGTGGTGGAAGTCGCCGTGCACGAGCGAGTCGGCGCGCGTGCCGAGCTCCGCGTAGATCTCGCGCGCGAGCGGGACCAGCTCCGAGCCCTCCTCACCCCGGCGCTCCGCGTGGTCGAGCCACCTCGGCACGAACTCGTGCACCGAACGGAACGGCGGGCCCGCCGGACGCCACAGCCGCGGGCCGAGATCGATCGCAACGGCAACCGCGTCGTCCTCCGGGAGCGTCGACGCGTCGTCGCCCGGCACGGCCTGTTCCATCAGCAGCGCGCGGCGTAACGGGTCGTGCCGCAGGAGGCGCGGCGCGCCGTCGCCGTCCCACAGCTCCATCGCCTCGCCCTCGTGCAGCGACTCGTCGTCGCCGTCCCACGCGATCTTCAGCACCGCACCGTCGCCGGCGGGCGCGACGTACGAGTAGCGCGAGAGCGCGTACGGCTCCGCGAGCGTCACGCCCCACTCGCGCGCGACCGCCTCCGCGACGCGGCGCAGCTCGCCGAGGTCGATCGACGCGTCGGGCATCGAGCCAGCGTATGTCGCGGGGCCGGGCGCTTGCCGCAGCGCCCGGCCCCGCCGCTGGGCAGCGTTACTCGTACTGCAGCGCGCTGAGCACGTTGAGCCGGCTCGCGCGGCGTGCAGGAAGAATTGCGGCGAGCACGCCGACGACGCTCGCGACGAGCACGAACGCGACCAGCGAGCCCACCGGCACGGACAGCGTCAGGCCGTACTCGCGCAGGCCGGTGGTCGCGAGCGCCGCGAGGCCGATGCCGACCGGCAGGCCGAGCGACGCACCGATCAGGGCGGTCATCACGGACTCGTGCCGGATCATGCGGCGCACCTGCCGCCGCGTCATGCCGACCGCGCGGAGCATGCCGAGCTCGCGTGTCCGCTCGAAGACGGCGAGCGCGAGCGTGTTGACGATGCCGAAGAGGCTGACGATCACCGAGAGGGCGAGCAGCACGTAGACGAGATTGAGCATCTGGCTCAGCCACTCGGACTTGCTCGCGGCGAACCCGTCGCGCGTGTCGACCTTCGCGACCTGGTCGCGCGCGAGCGCGCTCTCGAGCGCCTCTGTCGCGCTGTCGCTCGCGCCGCCCGCGACGTTCACGAACGCGTACTGGTCGCGCGGCCGCGGCAGCGCGCGGTCGAACGTCCCGTTCGTGACGACGACGGCGTTCAGCAGCGAGTCGAGCTTCGGCGACTCGAAGATCGCCGTCGGCATCAGTGTCGTCCGCCGCCCGTCGGGGCCGCGGAACACGAACGGCTTGCCGACGACGATGCCGTTCTTCTCGGCGAAGCGGTCCTTCACGATCGCCTCGCCCGCCTTCAGGCCGGTCAGGTTCGCGACCGAGCCCTGCGCGAAGTCGAGGTGCACGACCTTGGCGATCTGCCTCGGGTCGACACCGTTGATCCCGGCGTTGTCCGAGCCCACGCGGCCGCGGTCGCCGCGGACGTGCGAGACGAGCTCGACGCCGGGAGCCGTCCTCGCCGCGTCGGCCGCGACGGGCGAGAACGGATCCCAGCCGTTCTGGGACGTCACCACGTAGTCGGCGACGACCTGGTCCTTCCACGCGCGCTCGTCGGCCGCGCGCAGCGAGCGGCCGAACAGCGACACGAACGAGACGAGCGTGATGCCGATCATCAGCGCGGCGGCGGTCGAGGCCGTGCGGCCGGGGTTCCGCTGCGCGTTGAAAACGGCGAGCTTGCCGGACGAGCGGCCGAAGCGCTGGAACGGCCGGCCGACGACCCACACGATCGGGCGCACGAGCCGCGAGAACACGGCCGCGAGCGCGACGAACATCGTCAGCACGCCGACGACGAGCACGAGGATGCGCCTGCCCGCCGGCACGTCGGACGCGAGAAAGCCGTAGGCGAGCAGCGCGCCCGCGACCGAGCCGAGCACGGCCGCGACGACGAGGCCCGCCTTCGAGCGCCGCGCGATCGCCGCTGCCGCCCCCTCGCGGACAGCGGCGATCGGGGCGACCCTGGTCGCGCGCACCGCCGGGATGAGCCCGGCGACGACGGTCAGGCCGGTGCCGAGCAGCAGCGACACGAGGATCGTGCGCGCCTCCACGGGCATCCCGGCCTCCGGGAGCGAGAGCTCCAGCGCGGCGAAGAGCGATGAGAGTCCTTTGGCGAGGCCGATGCCGGCCAGCAGCCCGAGGGCCGAGGCGACCGCGCCGATGACGAACGCCTCGAGCACGACCGACCGCAGCACCTGCCGCCGCGAAGCGCCGAGCGTGCGCAGCGTCGCGAGCTCGCGCGTGCGCTGCGCGACGGTGATCGACAGCGTGTTGAAGATGACGAAGCTGCCGACGAAGAGCGCGATCAATCCGAACGCGACGAGGAACCAGCGGATGAACTTCACGAAGCCGGCGATGTCCTCCTCGTCCTTCGCGGCCTGCTCCGCCCCGGTCCGCACCTGCGCGGTCGTGGGGGTGAGCGTGCGCAGCTCTTGCACGAGCCGCTCGGGCGAGACGCCGTCGCGCGCGGCCACGGAGATCGCGCTGAAGCGGCCCGGCATGCGCAGGAGCTTCTGCGCCGTCGGCACGTCGAAGACCGCGAACGTCGCGCCGCCGAGCGTGTCGACGTCGCCGTACTTCGCGATGCCCGCGACGTGGAACGAGAACGTCCCGGCGTCGGCGTTCGCCTTGATCGGGTCGCCGACGTGGAACCCGTACTTGTCGGCGGTGTTCTTGTCGATCACGACCTCGCCGCGGGTGTCCGCCCACGAGCCGGCGACGAGATGCAGCGGGTTGAAGCGGCCCGCGTCGGGCGCGATGCCGAAACCGAAGGTCGGGTTGCCGCCGCCCGTGATGATCTCGCCGTCCTTGTCGTAGAGCTTCGCGGTCGTGTTCGAGCCGCTCAGGTCCATGACGAGGCCGGTCGCCTGCGCGACGTCCGGGTTCTGCCGCACCTTCGCGAGCAGGTCGGCCGACACGGTCGCGTTGCCGGACGACGAGTAGTCGACGAGCTTCTTGCCCGAGATGACCGCATCCGTGCGGTCGTAGGACGACGTGAAGATCGAGTGGAACGCCTGCTGGATCGAGTCCGTGAGGACGAACGACCCGCTCACCATTGCGACGCCGAGCACGATCGCGATCGCGGTCAGCACCGCCCGCAGCTTGCGCGCGGCGATTCCCTTCAGTGCGACCGACGTCACTGCCCGCTCACTTCGCGGAGCGCGTCGAGCACCTCCGTCGGCGTCGAGCTGCCGAGCTCGTGCACGACCACGCCGTCGGCGAGGAACAGGATGCGGTCCGCGATCGCGGCGGCCTTCGCGTCGTGCGTGACCATGATCGTCGTCTGGCCGTAGCCCTCGACCGCGGCGCGCAGCGTCTCAAGGATCTCGGCCGAGGTGGCCGAGTCGAGGTTGCCCGTGGGCTCGTCGGCGAAGAGCACGGACGGCTTGGAGAAGAGCGCGCGGGCGATCGCGACGCGCTGCTGCTGGCCGCCGGAGAGCTCGGACGGGCGGTGCTTCCGCCGTCCCTCCAGGCCGACCTGCGCGAGCACGGTCTCGAGCCACGCCTCGTCGACCTTCGCGCCGGCGATCTTGAGCGGGAGGGTGACGTTCTCCTCGGCTGTCAGCATCGGGAGGAGGTTGAAGAACTGGAAGACGAACCCGATGTGCGCGCGGCGCAGCTTCGTCAGCTCGTTGTCGGACATCGACGTGATGTCGCGGCCGGCGATCTCGACCGTGCCCGAACTGGGCTTGTCGAGCCCGGCGAGGATGTGCATGAGGGTCGACTTGCCGGAGCCCGACGGGCCCATCACGGCGACGAGCTCGCGCTGGCGAACGTCGAGCGAGACGCCGCGGAGGGCGTCCACGGCCGTGTCGCCGAACCCGTACCTGCGCGTCACGTCGTGCGCGCCGACGATGACGGGCTGCGCGGCGAGGAGCACGCGCTCGTCCGTCAGTGCGACGGCAGCGGCTTCCTGCGGGACTGCGGACATGTCGGTTGCCTCTCTCTCGACCACGGTTGGTGTCGCGGCTCAGACTCGCGTGCCGAGCGGCCCGGGACATCGGCCGGTGGAGGGGATCCGAGTCATCCCTGAGGATGATTTCGGGGTCGTAAGTCGGGATGACGCAGGTGAGTAATAGAGCGCGGTACCGTGCGGACGTGACACTCAAGCGGCTGTGGGTGCGCCTACGGCGGGACTTCCCCGACGCACTCATCGTCGTTCTCGCCTGGGCCGTTTTCGTCGAGCTCCTCGCGACGTCGACCGACTTCGACGCGTGGGTCTTCTACCCGCTCGCGGTCCTGTTCGTGCTGCCGCTGCTCCTGCGGAACCGCTGGCCGCTCGCGAGCGTGCTCGTCTGCCTCGTCGCGTTGAGCGTGGCGTCGGCGGTCGACGGCGACGGCCTCCAGAGCCTGACGACGCCGCTGTTCTGCGCGCTCGCCGCCGCGGTGACCGCCGGCGCCATCCACGACCGGGCGCAGCTGATCGCGGGCGCGGGCGCGCTGCTGGGCGCGACGGCGGTGGTGGTCGTCACGTCGCCGAACGGGAGCGCGAGCGACTTCTTCTGGGTGCTCGCCCTCTTCAGCGCCGCCTGGCTCGCCGGCCGGGCGCTCGCGACGCGGGCCGAGCAGACGCGCGAGC
>JBKPLI010000063.1:0-12942 GCA_046731555.1 Actinomycetota bacterium
CGCCACCGCATGCCCCTGGCCGACGGCCGCTCCCGGCGACACGCCGACGACGACGTCCGCGAACTGCTGCCCTCCGGCCTGCCGCATGCGCAGGCGGCGGAGGTCGACCCTCGGGCGCAGCTCGGCGATCGCGGCGCGCGCGGCGGCCTCGGCCTCCGGCGGTGCGCGGTCCATCAGCACGTCGACGTTCGCGCGCATCAGCCGCGCAGCCGCCACGAGCACGAGCACGCCGACGAAGAGTGCCGCGACCGAGTCGCCGTTCGGGTAGCCGGCGCGCGCGAGGAAGAGCCCGATCAGCACCGCGATGGAGCCGACGAAGTCGCTTGCGAAGTGCAGCGCGTTCGAGGCGAGCGCCGCGCTCGCGTAGCGGCGGGCCGTGCGCCACGAGACGACGACCCGGCTCGCGTCGACCGCGATCACGACGAGCACGACGACGATCGCGTACCAGGCCGGGTCGACGTTCGTCTCGTTGGAGCCGAACAGCCGCTCGAGGGCGCGCACCGAGATCAGCAGGCTCGCCGCGACGAGGATGCCCGCCTCGGCGAGCGCCGCGAGATGCTCGGCCTTGCGGTGCCCGTACTGGTGCGACACGTCCGCGGGGCGCGCCGCGACGCGCACCGCGAAGAACGTCAGCAACGCCGCGACGAGGTCGGTGCCCGAGTGCAGCGCCTCCGACACGAGCCCGAGGCTGTCCGTTGCGAGCCCGACCGACAGCTTGAGCACGACGAGGAACGCCGCGGCGACGACGGAGACGAGCGCGGCGCGGCGCTGCGGGGTCACGGGTGAAGGCTAGAGGGTCGCGCGGAAACCCTTACGTCCTCCGTTCGCGTTCCTCACACCACCGTCGTACGTTCGGCACATGCGCAGGATCGTCGCGGTCGCCGTCGCGGCCGTCGCGCTCGTCGCTCCCGCCTCGGCCGAGCCGGACGGTTCGCTGCTCGCGGTGTCGGCGAGCGGGAGCGAGCTCGTGCTGCTCTCGCCGAGCGGCGAGGTCGCTGCACGCCTCCTCGAGGAGCGCGAACTTCCGCTCGTCGACGCGACCTGGTCGCCGGACGGGAAGCGGATCGCGTTCACGGCGCCAGTCGCGCGCGAAGGCCGCGAGGTCTACGTCCTCGACGCGGACGGCACCGGCCTGCACACCGTGACCGCCGACAGCAACGCCGACCGCTACAACACGTTGCCGCTCTGGATCTCGCCGACGGAGATCGCCTACCACCGCCGCGACGACCGCCCGCCGCACACGGACTTGCGCGTCGTCGACGTCGAGACGCGCGCTGTGCGGACGCTGGCGCCGGAGGCCGACTGGAACCTTCCGCTGCGCATGCAGCCGCACGGCTCGCTGCTCCTCTACACCCTGCCTACGAATCTGCGACGCGCTCTCGTCGACGTCCGTACGGGCGCGCGTCGGACGCTGCCCGAGGGCATGGGCGCGGCCGCGGCGTGGTCGAACGACGGGACGCTGATCGCGTACGGGAACAGCGCGGGACTGCACGTCGTCCGACCCGACGGGAGCGGACAGCGCACGCTCGTGTCCGGTCGCATCGTCAGCGCGGTCGAGTGGGCTCCGGACGACCGGCGGCTCGTCTTCACCATCACCGACCTGTTCGGACCGATCGGCGGGAAGTTCGGGACGCCTGCGCTGTCGCAGGTGTACACGGTCGCGGCGGACGGGACGGGGCTCCGCCGGCTCACCGGCATCGACGGAGACTCGCCGTACAGTCCCGACACCGGCGCCGCCGCGCCGAGCTTCTGGCCGGACGGCTCGCACGTGTTCTTCCGCGCAAAGCGCGCGACGGTCGACCAGCGGGTGGAGAACTGGGCGATGAACGCCGACGGAACGTGCGAGGCGCCGTGGGCGCCGCTCGTCCCGACCTGGGCGGCGCCGCAGTGGCGACCGGGCACGCCGCCCGTCGCCGGAGCGACTGACTGCTGGTCGGCGATCGTGCGGCTGCGGCAGGACCGGAGCGAGATCGGCCTGCGCGACCGGCTGCCGCTCACGGTGACCATCAAGAACGACGGCACGCGGCCGTTGCGCAACCTCCGCGTCGCGCTGTCGACGTCACGCGGCACGCTGCACCTGCCGGGCGGCTGCGAAGACCGCACGTGCCCGCTCGGAACGCTCGAGCCGGGGGCCGTCGCGACGCTGAGGCTCGAGGCGTCGTCGCGCACCCCGGGGATCCTCCGGGTCGGCGCGGCGGCATCCTACGACGGCGGCCCGGACGCGTTCGCGGGCGACGACGTCGCGACTGTCGGCGCCGGCGTGCTCGCGTGCGACCTCGTAGGCACCTGGGGCGCCGACCGCATCGAGGGGACGCGGAGGCGCGACCTGATCTGCGGCCGGCCCGGCGACGACCGGATCGACGCGGGCGCGGGGAACGACTACGTCGACGCGGGCAGCGGCCGCGACACCGTGCTCGCGGGCCGCGGGCGCGACACGGTGCGTGGCGGCGGCGGGTCCGACGTGATCCTCGCGCGCGACGGCGAGCGCGACGTCGTCGACTGCGGAACCGAGACGGACACGGCCGTCGCGGACCGCAAGGACGTCGTCCGCGGCTGCGAGCGCGTCGTCAGACCTCGGCGAGCGACCAGATGACGACGTCCTGCCGCGCCGAGAACAGCAGGTGCGGCGGCTCGTCTGGCAGCTCGAGCGGTGCCATCGTGTTCAGGTCGATCGTCGCCTCGCCGCGCTGCAGCTGCCACGGCGGATGGTGGATCTCCGCGCGGTAGAGGCGCCCGCCGTCGGCGGTGTAGAGGCAGTAGCGCTCCGTGAGGAAGTGCTCGAGGGTGCCGGGCTCGGCGTTGAACACGTCGCCGGTGCCGCGGTAGCGCGTGCTGAACGCGGCGCCAGGACGCGCGGACTCGAAGAGCACGCCGTCCGCGCCGCTCTCGATCGACATGCGCGCGTGGTGGTACGGCAGCTTGTAGACGCGCTTCGCGAGCTCGACCGCCCACTGGCTCGCCGCGTCGAGCGTGAAGAACCAGATGCCCGGCTTGTCGCCGTACGCGACGTACGTGCGCACGTTGAGCTCGGGGAACGACGACAGCCGCGGCAGAGGCGGCAGCCCGCGCAGGCGGAGGTTCGTGAGGCGGAACGGCGTGATCCCGAGCCACGCGTCGCCTTCGAACGTGCCGAGCGCCAGCTCGGGCGGCAGCAAGCGCGCGAGCGCGTCCGCTTCGACACGCACGTGCGCGAAGAGCAGGTCGTCCCACGTCTGCGCTTGCACCCAGGGCTCCTCGGGCGCCGCCCACGGCCGGTGCTCCTGCTCGTCGAGCACACGCGCCTGCCGTGCGGCGGCGTCGAGGAAGTCGAGCGAGCTCATGCTCGCCCTATGCCCGCATCACGTCCCGCTAGTACCAGCTGCCACGGCGGAAGCCGCCGAACAGCAGGCCCAGGATGATCAGGATGATCCCGATCCACACGTTCCACACGATCAGCAGGACGATGCCGAGGATCACGAGTACTGCGCCTATTCCCATGCGCGTGACCTTATCCGGTCACGCGGACGTTTAATCAGAGGTTGCCGCGCAGCGCCTGCTCGCGTTCGATCGCCTCGAACAGGGCCTTGAAGTTGCCGTCGCCGAAGCCGCGCGCGCCGTGCCGCTCGATCACCTCGAAGAAGAGCGTCGGCCGGTCCTGCGCGGTCTTCGTGAAGATCTGCAGCAGGTAGCCGTCGTCGTCGCGGTCGGCGAGGATGCCGAGCCGCCGCAGGTCGTCCCACGACTCGTCGATGTCGCCGACACGGTCGGGCGTCTCGTCGTAGTACGCCGACGGCGTCTGGAGGAACAGGACGCCGCGGCGCTGCAGCGCCTCGACCGTCTCCACGATGTTCGTCGAGGTGAGCGCGATGTGCTGCGAGCCCGGGCCGTGGTTGAACTCGAGGTACTCCTCGATCTGGCTCTTGCGCTTGCCCTCGGCCGGCTCGTTGATCGGGAACTTGATCTTCCCCTGGCCGTCGGTCATCACCTTCGACATCAGCGCCGAGTACTCGGTCGAGATGTCCTCGTCGCTGAAGTGGAGCATCTCCGTCATGCCGAAGACGCGCTCGTAGAACTCGACCCAGTAGTTCATGCGGCCGAGCTCGACGTTGCCGACGATGTGGTCGACCGCGAGCAGCCCGACGTCGGAGCCCGCGCCGTTCGCCGACTCCTGCGCGACGTAGCCCGGGAGGTAGGTGCCCTCGTAGCCGGCGCGCTCGACGAACGTGTGCACGACGTCGCCGTACGTCGCGATCGTCGCGAGCCCGACCTTGCCCCACTCGTCCTCGACCTCGCGCGGCTCGGCGATGCCGCGGGCGCCGCGCTGCACGGCCTGCCGGTACGCCTCCTTCGCGTCGGGGACGCGGAGGGAGATGTCCTTCACGCCGTCGCCGTGCACGTGCGCGAACTCGCCGATCTCGGAGCCGCGGCGCAGCGCGCTCGTGAGGACGAGGCGGATGTCGTTCTGCTCGAGGACGTAGCTAGCGCGGTCGCGGACGCCGGTCTCGGGGCCGGCGTAGGCGGTGCGCGCGAAGCCGAACGCGTGCTCGTAGTAGTACGCCGCCTGCTTCGCGTTGCCGACCCAGAGCTCGACGTGGTCCCACCCGTCGAGCGGCATGAAATCCTCGGCCACGGCGTGATCCTAGTCGCCGGCCTCCGCGGGTGTGGCGGCCGCTGCCTCGACCGCCGAGAGCTCGTCGACCGACCGCCGCAGCGGCACCTCCTTGACCCAGAGCACGGCGATCACCCAGACCGCGAGCGAGACGGCGGCGGCCGCCGCGAACGCGGGGTGCAGCGCGTCGGCTAGGCCCTCGCGGAGCGCGGGCGGCAGGCGGTGGATGACAGAGCCCTCGCCGCTGCCGGCGCCCTCGGGCAGGCCCGCGTTGACGATCACGCCCATCACCGTCACGCCGACCGTCGCGCCGATCTGGCGCGAGAACTGCGTCAGCGCGGTCGCAGCGCCCATGCGCGTGCGCGCGACGGCGTTCTGCACCGAGAGCACGAACACCTGCATCATCGAGCCGATCCCGATCCCGGCGATGGCCATGTTGCGCGCGGCCTCGCGGCTCGTCGTGTTCACGTCCATGCGCCAGAGCAGGATCATCCCGAGCGTCAGCACGAGCGGGCCGAGCACGGCGTTCCACCGGTAGTGGCCGGTCCGCGACACGACCTGGCCCGTGATGATCGACGTGGTCACCGCGCCGAGCATGAGCGGCGTCAGCACGACGCCGGACGACGCCGCCGACGTGCCGATCACGCCCTGCACGAACAGCGGGACGTAGGTGATTGTCCCGAACATCGCCATCCCCACGAGCGCCATGCACGCGACGCTCGCAGCGACGATCGGGTTGCGCAGCACGTCGAACGGCAGGATCGGCTCGCGCGCACGCAGCTCCACCCGCGCGAAGGCGGCGAACATCGCGGCCGCGATCGCGAACGCGCCGAGCACGTGGCCGCTCGTCCACGCGTAGTCGCGCCCGCCCCAGACGAGCCCCATGAGGAACGCGGCCGTGCCGGCAGAAAGGAGCGCGGCCCCGATCCAGTCGATCGAGTGCTGCGTGCGCACCGTGCGGCGCGGCATCGTCAGGAGGATCACTGCGAGCGCAACCCCGCCGACCGGAAGGTTCACGAGGAAGACCCAGCGCCACGTCGTGTTGTCGACGATGAACCCGCCGAGCGCGGGCCCGGCGATGGACGCCGCGGCGAACACCGCGCCGAAGAGGCCCTGCCACCGGCCGCGGTCGCGCGGCGGGACGATGTTCCCGATCACCGCGAGCGACAGCGGGAACAGGCCGCCGGCGCCGACGCCCTGGATCGCGCGGAAGACGACGAGCTCCGTCATTCCCTGCGCGAGCCCGCAGAGCGCGGAGCCGATCAGGAAGATCACGATCGCGACGACGAACAGGTACTTCCGGCCGTAGACGTCGCCGAGCTTCCCGTACAGTGGCACGGTCACCGTCGAGGTGAGCATGTACGCGGTGAAGACCCACGAGTACTGCGTGATGCCGCCGAGGTCCGAGACGATGCGCGGCAGCGCGGTCGCGACGATCGTCTGGTCGAGCGCCGCGAGCAGCAGCGTCACCATCAGACCCGAGAAGATCGCGAGGATGCGGCCGACCGGGAGCGTGTAGCCGGGAGGCGTCGTCGCGAGCCGCTTGCGGACGTTCATTCCGCGGGCACCGGCTCGGCCTCGCGGGACGTGAACGGCCGGCGGACGCGCTCGAGCGCGATCCCGGCGGCGATCGCGAACCCGCCGATGACCTGCCAGCGCGTCAGGTGCTCGTCGAGGATGAGCAGCGCGAACACGACGGCGAAGAACGGCTGCAGGTTCGCGACGAGCGACGCGCGCGACGGCCCGACGCGGTCGATGGCGGTGAACCACAGGATGTTCGTGAGGAACAGCGGGCCGACGACCGCGTATCCGAACGCGAGCCACACCTGCCACGAGAACGACCACTCCTGCGCGAGGAGCTGCGGCAGGCTCACGATCGCGAGCGGCACCCAGCCGAGCGCCAGCACGAGCGCGCTGATCCGGAACGGCGAGTAGCGCCGCATGAGCGGCGCGATCGCGACGGAGTAGCCGGCCCACGTCACCGCGGTCAGGACCGCAAGCAGGTCGCCGCCGACGTCGCTCGAGAAGCCGCCGCCGCTCCCGAGCGCGACGAGCCCGACGCCCAGGAACGACACGAGTGCCGCGACCCAGAAGACGGTCGGCAGCCGCTCGAGGCCGATGAGGCTCGCGATGATGCCGACGAAGACGGGCGTCGAGCCGAGGATGAGCGCGACGGTCGACGCGTCCGCGAGCTTCAGCGAGTACACGAAGCCGAGCTGGTTCACGAAGATCAGCACGCCCGCGAGCACGATCAGCCACGTGTCGGAGATCCGCACGCGAAACGTCCGCTCGCGCGACCATGTGAACGCCCAGAAGAGCGCGGTCGCGGCGAAGTAGCGCGTCGTCGCGTACGCGAGCGGCTTGAAGTCGTGCGTGACGATGTAGCGCGTGAACGTGATGTTCAGCGCCCAGAGGAGCACGGTCCCGAGCAGCATCACGTCGACGACTGAGACTCGGCGCTCCACCCTCGGAAGCTACCGTTAGGCTTCGCTCCCATGCGTCAGCCGACCCGCGACGACGTCGACGCTCTCGTCGGCCCGGCCACGCCGCACTTCGCCTATCAGCTCCGCGCCCGCGTGCGCGAGCTCGTGCAGGATCTGCCCGCCGACGACGACGTCCGCCGCTACGCGGAGGAGCAGATCGACCTGCTCGACCGGCTCGGGCACGCGTCGTCGAAGGCGGAGGAAGGCGCGCGCGAGTCGCCGGAGCGGCTCGGCTGGGACGAGATCCCCTCGGCCGCGCCGGCCGACCAGCCGCTGCCACCGCGGTCGTGAACGTCCTCGTCACGGGCGGGTCGCGCGGCATCGGGCGCGCGATCGCCCTCCGCTTCGCGCGCGACGGCGCAAAGCGGGTCGCGATCGGCTACCTGCGCAACGACAAGGCCGCGGAGGCGACGGCCGACGAGCTGCGCGAGGCGGGCGCCGAACCGGTGCTCGTGCGCGGCAATGTCTCGTCCGAGCGCGTGCTGGGCGAGATCGCGGAGCTCGGCCCGCTCGACGTGCTCGTCCACAACGCCGCGACGGGCGTGATCCGACCGGCGCTCGAGACGGAGGACAAGCACTGGGACTGGACGCTGAACGCGAACGCCCGCGCGCTGCTCTCGCTCGCGCGCGTCGCCGCGCCGTCGATGCCGAACGGGGCCTCGATCGTCGCGATCTCGTCGCTCGGCGCGCAGCGCGTGCTCGACAACTACGTGCTCGTCGGCACGTCGAAGGCCGCGCTCGAGTCCCTCGTCCGCTACCTCGCCGTCGAGCTCGCGCCGCGCGGCATCCGCGTGAACGCGGTCTCGGGCGGCGTCGTCGACACGGGCGCGCTCGAGCACTTCCCGAACAAGGAGGCGATGCTCGCCGCCGGCGCGTCGAACCCGGTGGGCCGCCTCGTCTCGGCCGACGACATCGCCGGCGCGGTCGTGTTCCTCACCGGGCCGGACGCGGACATGGTGCGCGGCCAGACGCTCGTCGTCGACGGCGGCTTCTCGCTCCGCGCGTGATCGAACGCCTCGCAGGGTCGTTCCCCGAGCTCGAGCAGCGGCCCTCGCAGTTCACCGGCGGTCCGGCGCTGTGGCTCGGCGGCCGCGAGGTCGTGCACGCGCACGGCGACGAGCTCGAGGTCCGGATCACGCGCCGCGAGGCGTCACGACGCGACCACGACGGCTTCTGGCAGCGCACGCGCGGCTCGGACTGGGTCGGGCTCGACGCCGCGAACGAGAAGCTCGCGCTCGAGCTCGTGCGCGTCGCGATCGACGCGAACCGCGTGACCTAGTTTGCTCGCCCAATCGAAAACCACGGAGGACGCACGATGAGAGCCGTCACGGTCACCGCATTCGAGACGTCGCCCGCGGTGCACGACCTGCCGACGCCGACACCGGCGCCGACCGAGGTGCTCGTGCGCGTGCACGCCTCGTCGGTCAACCCGGTCGACAACGCGATCGCGGCAGGGATGCTCAAGGGCATGGTCGAGCACGAGTTCCCGGTGACGCTCGGCCGCGACTACGCCGGCGTCGTCGAGGACGCGGGCGCGGACGTCACCCGCTACTCCGCCGGCGACGAGGTCTTCGGCTTCCTGACGCACGCGAGCCCGACCGTCCACGACGGCACCTAGGCCGAGCTGATCACCGTCCCCGAGGACACGTCGATCGCGAACGCTCCCGCCGGTGTGGATGCGGGGACCGCCGGTGCCGCGCCGCTCGCCGGCATCACCGCGATGCTTGCGATCGACGCGCTCGAGCTATCCGGCGGCGACACCGTGCTGATCGTCGGCGCAACCGGCGGCGTCGGCAGCTTCGCCGTGCAGCTCGCCGCCCGGGCAGGCGCCGCTGTCGTCGCACCGGCGCTGCCCGAGGACCAGGACTACCTCGCCTACGAGCTCGCGCAGGCGCCGGCGGCGCTTGACGCACTCGCCACGGCCCACACCCAGGGCAAGCTCGCCGTCCGCGTCAGCTGACGCTAGGGCCCGCGCAGGACGTCGGACGTGTAGACGCCGCCCGCGTTCCAGAGCATGAAGCCCGCACTCCCGGCGCTGCGTGCGGCGGCGATCTGCGCGCGTACGTCCTCGATCGTGTACGTGCGGCCGAGGGAGAAGTCCTGGAGCCACGGGATCAGCTTCGCGCGCTGGCCGCGCAGGCGGTCCCGGAAGTCCGCGAGCGAGCGCGCGACCGTCAGGCCCGGCGCGGCGCTCGGGTCGGCGAGCCGGTACTCGCCGCTCGAGTAGTGCGACGGGTACACCATCGGGTAGACCGCGTCGAGGTACGGCCCGATGCGCCTGGGCAGCTGGCCGATACCGAGGTCGCGCGCGGCCGAGAGGCCGAACACGTCGGCCGAGACGCGCACGTGCTCGCGGCGCAAGCGCTCCGACACGTACCGCACGAAGGCGGCGATCGTCGCCGCTGCCGGCTCCGCGCGCTTGCCGGGGAAGACGGCCGACGAGAGGTCGCCGTCCGTCGGGAAGCGCACGTAGTCGAGCTGGATCTCGTCGAAGCCGGCGCGCGCCGCCGCCGTGCCGACGTCGACGATGTACTTCCAGTACACGCGGTTGTACGGGTTCGCCCACGCGAGCCCGGCGCGGTTGCGCCAGACGCCGCCGCCGCTCGTGCGGATCGCGAACTGCGGCCGTTCGGCGGCGACGACCGGATCCTCGAAGCAGACGACGCGGCCGATGAGGTACGTGCCGTGCTTGTGCGAGAGCTCGACCGCGCGCCGCGGGTCGTAGTAGCGGCCGGCCGCGCCCGTCTGACGCGCGAGCGCCGGGGCGGCGCCGACGAAGCCGACGCGCCCGCTCTCGTCCTTCACGTCGAGCTCGATCGTGTTCAGCCCCGGGATCGTCATGTACTCCTCGAGCCGGCCGGTGATCGACGCGAGCGCCATCGTCACGTGCACCCCGCGCACCTCGGCCGGCAGCGGCCGCGGGTGCGGCACGACGAGCCTCGGCTTCGGGGCCGGCTTCGCCGTCGTCGTCGCGACGAACGCGACCTCGGCCGGCCGGTGCGTGACCGCGAACGCGAACCCCGACACGCCGGCGATGAGCATCGCGCCGCCCGCCACGGCGACGACGCGCTTGCGCTTCCGGCGCGCCCGCTCCTGCCGGCGGAGCCGAAATCGCTCGTTCGGATCGACGGGTGTCAGAACCACGGACGAGGGAACGTATCGTGGATGGGAATCGCGGTAAGCCTCATCATCATCGCCGTCGGCGCAATCCTGGCCTTTGCGGTCAACCCGAGCGGCGATCCTGCCATCGACCCGAATACGGCCGGATGGATCCTCATGATCGTCGGCCTCATCGGACTGATCCTCGACATCCTGCTGTGGGAGTCGTGGGGCCCGCGCTACATGCGCCGGCGCCGCGTCGCCTACGACACGGGCTACGCGCAGCCTGCGGCACCGGCCCCCGCACCTCGCCGGACGACCGTCGTCGAAGACGAGGTCGTCGACCCGCCGCCGGGCCCGCCGCCGCCCTAGGGCGAGCCGAGGCGTGCCAGCGCATCGCGCACGATCTCCTCGGGGATCGCGAGCGCCGGCGTCGCCGAGATCAACGTCCCGTCCTCACCGGCCGGGATGACCAGCACTCCACGCGCCATGGCGGCTTCCCAGTCGCCGTCGCGCGCGCGCATGAGCCCGGCGCCGTGCCAGCCGGCCGCTTCGAAGAGGTCGCCCATCGCGTGCACGTGGTCGAGCAGTTTCGGCACCTCGTCGAGAACGACGTGCGCGGCGGCGGCTGCGAGCGGGTTGCCCTGGTGCGTGTGCGTGTACGGATCCTCGGGGCCGAGCGCGTCCCAGAACTCGGCGAGCCCGTCGCGGCGGAAGAGCGCGGCGGACAACGGCAGGCCGTGGCCGAGCGCCTTGCCCGTGAGGATCACGTCGGCGAGGTCGCCGGAGCGCCAGAGCACGCCCGTGCGGCCGAGCCCGCAGTAGATCTCGTCGGCGACGAGCAGCGCGCCCGCCTCGTCGGCGCGCTCGCGCAGCGTCTCGAGGAACCCGTCGGGCGGGACGCGGGCGCCCGCGCGGCCCTGCACCGGCTCGACGATCACCGCGCCGACGCCGTCGGGGAGCCGGCCCGGGTCGGCGCCGTACTCGAAGCGGTGCACGGGTCCCGGGAGCCAGGCCGCGAACGGCTCGCGGAAGCGCTCGAAGCCCGTGGCCGCGAGCGAGAGGAGGCCGGTGCCGTGGTAGGCGCCCGTGAAGGCGACGATCCCCGGCCTGCCGGTTGCGAGCAGCGCCGTGCGCAGGCCGATCTCGACCGCGTCCTCGCCCGTCACGCCGAAGCGGCACGGCCCGAGCCGCTCGCGCAGGCGCCTGGTCACCTCCGCGTCCATGAGGTCGCCGAGCGCGTGCCACACGGGCTGTGACGTGACCGCCGCGACGACCCGCGGGTCGCGGTGCCCGAGCACGGCGACGCCGAACCCGGCCGTGAGGTCGATCAGCTCGCGGCCGTCGCCCAGCCGGACGTGGAAGCCCTCAGCTTCGGCCCAGTACACGACCGAACGTGTCCGCCGCCACGTAGCCGGCGATCTTCGGGTTCTCCTGCAGGCGACGCAGCGAGTACTCGTACCAGTGCGTGCCGTACGGGACGTACACGCGCAGGCGGTGCCCCTCGCGCACGAGCTGGTCGGCGCGGTCCTCGCGCACGCCGAGCAGCATCTGCAGCTCGTACGCGTCGCGCGGCAGCCCGCGCTCGTGCACGAGCCGCAACGCCTCGCCGATCAGGTACTCGTCGTGCGTCGCGATGCCGACGTACGTGCCCTGCTCGAGCAGCTGCGCGAGGCAGCGCACGAAGTTCGCGCGCACCGCCTCGTACTCGCGGTACGCGAGCTCAGGCGGCTCGATGTAGATGCCCTTGCAGAGCCGCACGTTCGCGAGCCCCTCGAGGTCGGCCATGGTGCGGCGGAGATACGCCTGCAGCACGATGCCGACGTTCACGTGCCCGGCCGCGGAGAGGTCGCGGTAGAGCGCGAGCGTCTCGTCGGTCGTCGACGAGTCCTCCATGTCGATGCGCACGAAGCTGCCGCGCGCGCCCGCGTCGGCGACGAGCGCCTCGAGGTTTTCGCGGCAGAGGTCGAGGTCGAGCTCCAGGCCGAGCCCCGTGAGCTTCACCGAGATGTTCGCGTCGAGCCTTTCCTCGTCGACGCGGGCGAGCACGTCGTGGTACTGCCCCGTGATCGCGCGCGCGACGTCGGCGCTCGTGACGTCCTCGCCCAGCACGTCGATCGTCGCGAGCTTCCCGGCCGCGTTCAGCGTGCGGACGACGTCGAGCGCGTCGTCGAGCGTCGGTCCCGCGATGTAGCGCTGCGAGAGCCGCCGGACGACCGGGCGCGGCACCGCCGGCAGCATCCGCACGATCGCCTTGTCCAGGAGCGCCACGGGCGGCGCGATTCTACGGCGGCGTTACCCGCTCTCGCGCATGAACCCCTGGCGCGCCGCGCTCACGAGCGCGACCGCCTCGGGGAACAGGACGCGCATCGCGTCGCGGAGCGCAATCGCCTGCTCCTCCACCGCGCCCTGGACCCGCATCTGCGAGAGCGCCGCGCCGGTCAGCTCGACCGCCGTGTTGAGGGTCAGCGTCGCGAACTGCTCGCGCTGCGCCTCCTGCACGCTCTCGGCCTGCTGCTCCGCGAACTCGCGCAGCCCGCGCAGCAGATCCTCGGGATCGCCGCCGAAGGGAAGTCCGAATCCACCTTCCATTTCCGTCAGGCTAGCAACGTGCGTCTTGCAGCCGTCTGCGCCGTGCTGCTGCTCGTGGGGTGCGGGTCGTCGACCGACGGCGACTCCGGGCACGGCGCGCTCACCGACGACGAGCTCCACTGGGTGCGTTCGTACGTCGGCTGGCGGCAGGACTTCGACGCCTCCTCGTCCGAGGGCGGA
>JBKPLI010000064.1:0-4410 GCA_046731555.1 Actinomycetota bacterium
CGCTTGCCGCGGGCGCCGCGCTCGGGCTCGCGATCCGCCTCGTCGGCTTGCGACGCCTCGGAGTCGCGGGCGGCCGCGCCGAGCGCCGGCCGCTCGAGCTCGCGCGCGAGGCGATCCCGTTCGGCGCGTTCACGATCCTCACGACGCTGTACCTTCGCATCGACGTCGTCCTGGTCGCGCTGCTCGCGACGCAGCGCGAGCTCGGCCTCTACCAGCCGGCCGTGCGCTTCGCGACCGCGCTGATCATCGTCCCCGACGCGCTCGCCTCGATCCTCCTCGGCCGCGCCGCCCGCTCGCCGGAGGGCGCGGACGTGCGGCAGCGGCAGCAGCAGGTGCTCTCGATCGGCGTGCCGCTCGGCCTCGCGGTGGTCGTGCTCTGCGCGGTGGCGGGCAAGCCGGCGCTGTCCGCGCTCTACGGCGCCGAGTTCGGCGACGCGTGGATCGCGCTGACGCTGCTCGCCGCGACGGTGCCGGTTGCCCTGGTCGCGGCGGTGAACGGCAACGCGCTGACGGCGCGCGGCCGCCAGGGCGACCGCCTCCGCTGCCTGCTCGCGGCCTCGGTGGTCGCGATCGCCGCGGGCGTCCCGGCGATCGCGGTCTGGGGCGTGAACGGCGCGGCCGCGGTGAGCCTCGTGAACGAGGTCGTGCTCGCCGCCGGGTACGTGCTCGTGCTCGGGCGGCGCTCGCTCGTCCTCCCGCGGCTCCGACCGGCGTAGCGTTCCTGCTACCACTGAGGCGCATGGAAGAGCCTCAGTCCCGCGAGGCGTTCAGGCGCAGGCGGCAGCGGCGCGAGACGCTGCGCGTCCTGCTGGAGGTGGGGGCGCTCACGACGCTCGTCGTGCTCGTGCTGACGGTCCTCGGGTTCGTGCTCACGGCGGGCAAGGGCAGCAGCGCGCCCCCGCCGGGCACGCTCGCCGTCAGCCAGCCGCAGGACTTCCGGACGATCGACCCCGCGCTCGCGACCGAGCGCGAGGCGTGGGAGCTCGAGTACGCGACCTGCGCGAAGCTCATGAACTACCCCGCGAAGGGGCGGCCCGACGGCACGCACCTGGAGCCCGAGGTCGCGGCCGCGCCGCCGGACGTGTCCGACGACGGGCGGACGTACACGTTCCGCATCGCCGACGGCTGGAAGTTCTCGAACGGCGAGGCCGTGACGCCGCGTGCGTTCGTGCGCGCGTTCGAGCGTGCGCGCGCGCCCGGGCTCGTGTCGGCGGCCGAGCCGTACCTGCGCGAGGTCTCGTCGTGGCGCGCCGACGGCGACACGCTGACGATCCGGCTCGAGCGGCGCGCGCCCGACTTCCTGCAGCGTCTCGCGCTGCCGTACTTCTGCGCGGTCCCGCCCGAGACGCCCGCGACGCCGGTCGACGCGGTCGCGTCGGCCGGGCCGTTCTACGTGAAGCGCCACGCGCGCAACCGCTCGCTCGTGCTCGAGCGCAACCCGTACTACCCGGGGCCGCGCCGGCCGCACATCGACAAGATCGTCTATCGCTTCGGCGCGTTCGCGTCGCAGATCGGCCTACAGCTCGCGCGCGGCGAGGCGGACTACGGCATCGTGCCGCCGTCCGTCTTCGAGTCGCTCGCGTCGCACGGCGACGACAAGAACATGTTTACGGTGCCGCAGCCGATCGTCGGCTACCTCGCGCTGAACACGCAGCGGCCGCTCTTCGCCGACAACGCGCCGCTGCGCCGCGCCGTCAACTACGCGCTCGACAGGCCGGCGCTCGCGCGCGCATTCGGCTACCGCGGCGCGAAGCCGACCGACCAGTACCTGCCGCCGGGCTTCCCCGGGTATCGCGACGCGAAGCTCTACCCGCTCGGCGGACCGGATGTCGCGGCCGCGCGCCGGCTCGCGAAGGGCCACCTCCGGAGCGGCAAGGTCGTCTATCTCGCGTGCCCGTCGTCCGACTGCCGCGACCGGGCGGTGATCGTCGCGCAGAACCTCGAAGAGATCGGCCTCGACGTCGAGATCCGCGCCGGCTACGGCCAGTACGCGCTCGCGGGCGTGAAGGGGACGGGCTTCGACATCGCGGACGTCGTGACACGCCCGGACTACGCCGACCCGTACGGGCTCGTCGAGAAACTTCTCGACGGACGCACGATCCGCACGATCGGGAACACGAACCTCTCGTACTACGTCGACCCGCGCTTCTCGCACGCGCTCGACCAGGCGCAGCGCCTGCACGGCGTGGCGCGGATCCGCGCGTACGAGCGGCTCGACGTCGAGGTCGCGCGCACGAGCGCACCGCTCGCCGCGTACGCCAACGTGGCCGCGCGCGTGTTCCTCGCGCAGCGCGTGAGCTGCGTGACCTACCAGCCGGTGTACGGGATCGACATCGCCGGCCTCTGCCTCGGACAGGACTGAGCCGCCTTCGCGCCGAATGGGGCGCCCATGCACGCCCGCGTCGCCGCCACGCTCGCGCTCGCGGTCGCGGCCGCCGGCGTCGCGATCGTGTGGCACGAGGACCGTTCGCACCTCGGCCCCGTGATCGGCCTGCTGCTCGCCGGACTCGCGTTCGGGCTGCGCGACCTCGTCGCGTCGCTCGCCGGCTGGCTCGCTGTGCCGTACCGCGTCGGCGACCAGGTCTCGCTCGCGGAAGTCGGCGGCGAGGTCGTTCGCGTCTCGCCGCTGCGAACGACCCTCCGCGACGACGCGACCGGCGCGGGCGTCTCGGTCTCGAACGCGGCGGTGTTCGCGTCACCCGTGCGCCTCGATGCGCCGGGCGAGCTCGCGATCGGCATCCCGTACGGCGGCGACTGGCGCGGGGCGGAAGCGATCCTGCTCGAAGAGGCCGCGCGCTTCGATCCGCGCGTCTCCCTCTCGCTGACGGACAGCTGGGTCGAGCTCGCGCTGCGCTTCGACGGCGGGCCCTCGGTTCGCGACGAGCTCGCGCGCGCGATCCTCGCCCACCTCGAAGACGCCGGCATCGCAATCGCCTCGCGCACGGTCGAGGTGACTGTCGGGGAGCCGCTCACCGCCGAGCGGCCGGCTCACGTCCCGTAGGTGAATTGTTGCCACCTCAGCGATCGCGTTCGCGGCGCTCGTCCGGCGAGAGTCCTTCCTGCGGCGCGCCGCCCGGCCCGCTCATCGCGACGCCCTCGGCCTCCACGGTGTCGCGCGGATCCGCTGTGCGGTACTCCGGATCCTGGAGACCGCCGCGCGGGTCGCCTTCGCGCTCGAGCGCCTCGGGATCGCCCTGCTGCTTGTCCGCGCGATGCTCCTCGCGCCGCCGTTTCCACCGTCCGAACATGAACGACCCTTACCCGCCCCCGCTACACTGAACCGCGCCACGCGGCCCATTCGTCTAGTGGCCTAGGACACCGCCCTCTCACGGCGGCGGCACGGGTTCGAATCCCGTATGGGCCTTGCAGCCGTGTCTTCGAAACGCCGCCCGAGCGGGGTTTCTCTTTGTTCGCAGCCGGTTCACGCGAAGCCCTCTCGTGACGAACGTGACGTAACGGGCGCGAAATCGTGAACGGTGCTGTCCTCGGTGCTATCCCCGGATTTCGCCAACCGCGACAACGCGGCTACTCCCGTGGGGACGATCCGCACCGTCGGTGCGCCGACGCCGAACGCGCTGGCCATGTCTTGCCGCACACCGTGCAGGTCGTCGTCCAGCCCACCAGTCGTCTCCATCTCGGCCGAGGGCGGGACGGCAGCGACGACTCTAGGGAGGTCCTGGCGCATCGCTACTCGGAGTTCCTTGAGCGGCTCAGCGCCCACGCGTTCGTAAGCGCGACCCAGGGCTGCGGACGTTGCCTGCCGGTCGTTGTAATCGACGCCTTCCAGCGCCACCAGTGCGTCGTCAAGTCTCCCGACCACAGCCGCTTCGGCACGAATGACTTCTTCAGGCGCGAACAATCCCGCTCCGGCCATAAGCCCTGCCATCGCCTCGGGGTCGCGGGCTTTCGTCGCCTCATCGAACGCGCTCTTGACGTTCCCGCCCGAATCGAACGCCTGGCGGATGCGGTTAAGGCGATTTCGGCGTAGGTACATGAAGGTGAGCACTTCGGCGTAGCACTGTCTTCGATCCGCGTACGTCGTCTCCCACCGTTCGTGCCGCCGCTGATTCGTCCCCCGGCTCTCGGGTCCCCGACTCCACCGTCCGTCTTGCGGCCTAGCATCGCGTCTAGCATCCGGCGGCGAGCGCGCGCCGGACTCATTCGAGGAGGGGTCTATGCTGAAGATCCTCGCCGTCACGGCGTGGCGCTATTGACCTCGTCGTCGGCGCTGGCTGCAACCGGCGGTGTCACGCCACCTCTGGCAGCTACATCAACCAGAACATCCGGTGCCCCGTTCCCGCGCTTGCTTGCGTTGAGTCACAGGTGACAGGCGATCTCGAAGGGACGAGTTTGACCGTGATCACGGGGTTCGACCCGGTGACTCAAGTCTTCACCGGGACGACAACAAAC
>JBKPLI010000065.1:0-13441 GCA_046731555.1 Actinomycetota bacterium
CGACCTTCCTCGCGTTCATCGCGCGCGCGACGGTCGATGCGCTGCGCGAGTACCCGTGGGTGAACGGCGAGCTGCGCGGCGACAGGATCGTGACGCGCAACTACGTCAACCTCGGCTTCGCGGTCGAGCTCGCGGACGGCAAGGGCCTGATCGTCCCGGTCGTCCGCAACGCCGAGACGCTCAACCTGCTCGGGATCGCGAAGGGCATCGCCGACGTCGCGCAGCGCGCGCGCAACAAGCAGCTGACCCCTGACGACGTCAGCGGCGGCACGTTCACGATCACGAACCCGGGCGGCTACGGCACGTTCCACGGCACGCCGGTGATCAGCCAGCCGCAGGCGGCGATCCTCGGCACCTACGCGATCGTCAAGCGCCCCTGGGTCGTCACCGACGACCGCGGCACCGACGCGATCGCAATCCGCTCGATCATGAACCTCACGCTCACGTACGACCACCGCCTGATCGACGGCGCCCTCGCGGGCCGCTTCCTGCGCGACCTGCGCAAGCGGCTGCAGGAGTGGGGCGAGAAGGACTACTAGGCGCCGGCGCCCGTCGTGAGGCGCCCCCAGACGACGCCGGCCGCGACGTCGAGGTCGTAGCGGCCGTCGCGCTCCTCGAGCGTCTCGCGGACGACCTCGCGCACCGCAGCTGCGAAGCCGTCGGGGTCGCGCACGCGGCCACGGGCCAGGCCGCTCGTCGAGAAGTGCACGTCGACGAGCTCGTCGAGCGTCGGCCGCCACGGCGCCGGGTCGAGCTCGCGCTCGCCGAGCTTGCGCAGGAGGCCGCGGCGCTCGAGCTCCGTCGCCGGGTCGCGCGGCTCGAAGTCGTCGTTCCAGCTGTGCCGCTCGTAGATCGGCCGTAGCCGCTCGCGCACGCGCTCGTCGCGCAGCCAGTCGCGGTGCACGACCGCGAACGGCGCCCCTGGAGCGAGCACGGAGGCGAGCCGCGGCAGCGCGACCTCCCAATCGAACCAGTGCACGCTCTCGGCCGCGACGGCGAGCGCGTACGGCGGGTCGAGCTCAACCTCCTCGATGCGGCCCTGGAGCCAGCGCAGGTTCGGCGCGTCGCCGCCGGGGAGCGCGCGGCCGCGCTCGAGCATCGCCTCCGAGACGTCGACCGCGTCGGCGCGCTCCACGCGCGTCACGAGCGCGCGGGCGACGTCGCCCGGACCGCAGCCGGCATCGAGCACGGCACCACCCTGCGCCAGGTCGGCGAGCACGTCGAACGTCTCGGGCGGATACGGCGGCCGGAGGTGGTACACGTCGACGACCGCACGGTCGCGGAAGACGCTCCCGTACCGCTCCGACCATCCTCTCGGCTTCGGCTCCATCGGCCGCAACGCTACGCTCCCGGCGTGTCGACCCGCGCAGACGTCGTCGACCTGGGCACCGTCGAGTACACCGAGGCCTGGGACCTCCAGCGCGCCGTCGCCGCCGAGGTCGCGGCCGGGACGCGGCCCGACACGGTGCTCTTCCTCGAGCATCCGCCGACGATCACGCTCGGCCGTCGCACGGAGCCGGGCGAGCTGCACGTCCCCGACGGCGCCGACGTCGCGATCGTCGAGACGGACCGCGGCGGGAAGTCGACCTACCACGGGCCGGGGCAGCTCGTCTGCTACCCGATCCTCGACCTGACGCGGCACGGGCAGGACGTGAAGCGCTACTGCCGCGATCTCGAGGAGGCGCTCATTCGCACGATCGCCGCGTTCGGCGTCGGCGCGACGCGCATCGACGGGCTGACGGGCGTGTGGCTCGAGCGGCCGCCGCGGAAGATCGCGTCGATCGGCATCCACCTCACGAAGTGGATCTCGACGCACGGCTACGCGCTCAACGTCGACCTCGACCCGACGCCGTT
Source organism: Actinomycetota bacterium (assembly GCA_046731555.1). GTDB lineage: Bacteria > Actinomycetota > Thermoleophilia > Gaiellales > Gaiellaceae > PALSA-600. Next base: position 1,855 of record JBKPLI010000065.1, read on the forward strand.
CACGAACTGGATCACCGCGTGCGGGCTCGACGGCTACCTCTTCACGACGCTCGCGCGCGAGGCCGACCGGCCCCTGTCGGTCGACGACGTGCGGCCCGCGGCCGCGGACGCACTCGCCGAGGTCTTCGGGTTCGCGTTCGAGGAATTGCCGGCGGAGCTCCTCCGCGCACCTCGGACCGCAGCGCGGTAGCCGGCCACCTGCCCCTTGTCAGCGGCAGGTATGCCGGTCAATATCCCCCCGGACGGCGGGGCGTGGCGCGGCGCCTCATCCAAGCAAGAGGGGAGAACAGAGTGAGGAGAGGGATGAAGCGCTGGGCGCTCCTGCTCGCGCTGGCCGCGGTCGTCGCGGCCGTCTCGACCGGAGCCGGGCGCCTGACCGCCCCGGCGACCGCGTCGGCGGCGGCGGCGACACCGTCGCCGATCAAGTTCCTGACGGGACCGAACAGCGGCGCCCCGCTCGACATCGCGAAGGCGTACCTGCTCGCGCACCGAGACGACCTGCGCGGCACGAGCGTCGACGTCGAGCACCTCCGCGTCAGCGACCAGTACAAGGACGCCGACACGAACACGACCTACATCTACTTCCAGCAGACGGCGAACAACGTCAACATCAACCGCGCCATCATCAACCTGGCGATCGCCGAGGACGGGAGCATCGTCACCCTCGGCGACCGCTCGGTGAACCAGCCGGCTCCGGCACCCGTCGCGCCGCAGACGTCTGCGGCTCAGGCGACGGCGACCGCCGTGGCCGACGCCGGCGGCAAGGCGACCGACAAGGCCGAGCTGCAGTACGTCCAGACCGACGACGGGAACCTCCGGCTCGCCTGGGTCGTGCAGGTGACGACGGCCGACGGCGGTTGGCAGGAGACGCACGTCGACGCGCACAACGCCGAGATTCTCGGCGCCACCGACTACGGCGCCGACGCGAACGAGCCGTCGACGCACAACGTCTTCGCGCTCCCGTCCGAGAGCCCGAACGACGGGCCGCGCACGGCGGTCTCGTCGCCGGCGGACGCGCTGGCGTCACCGTTCGGCTGGAACGACACCGACGGCCTTACCGGGCCGGAGTTCACGATCACGCGTGGGAACAACGTGTTCGCGTACATGGACGCGAGCAACGACAACCTGCCGGATCCGGGCTCCTCGCCCGACGGCGGGCCGACGCTGAACTTCGACCTCCCGCTCGACCTCGCGACCCAGCAGCCGACGCAGTACCGGCCGTTCGCGGTGTCGAACCTCTACTACTGGAACAACATCGTCCATGACGTCCTCGTGCACGCCGGGTTCAGCGAGGCGGCCGGGAACTTCCAGACGAAGAACTACGGCGGGCAGGGCGTCGGCGGCGACGCGGTGAACGCGGAGGCGCAGGACGGCTCCGGCCTGAACAACGCGAACTTCAACACGCCGCCGGACGGGCAGGCGCCCCGCATGCAGATGTACGTGTGGCGCTCGGCGGTCGAGCTGAACGTGACCGCGCCCGCCGCGGTCGCGGGCGCCTACACGGCCGGATCCGCCGGCTTCGGGCCGCCGTTCGGCGCGGCGGGGCTGAGCGGCACCATCGCGCTGGCGCAGGATGCGGCCAACGCGGCGGGCCCGGCCACCGACGACGCGTGCACGGCGATCACGAACCCGGCCGACGTCGCGGGCAAGATCGCGATCGTCCGGCGCGGCACGTGCGAGTTCTCGACGAAGGTCGAGAACGTGCAGCTCGCCGGCGCGATCGCGGCGATCGTCCAGAACAACAACGGCGGCATCGCGTTCACGCTCGGCGCCGGCGTGCGGGCGCCGTTCGTGACGATCCCGGCGCTGGGCATCTCGGATGCCGACGGCGTCAAGCTGCGGGCGAACCTCCCGGCGACTGCGTCGGCGAGGAGCCTGTTCAACGACCGCGACTCGGATCTCGACAGCGGCGTGATCGCGCACGAGTACGGCCACGGGTGGAGCAACCGACTCACGGGCGGCCCCGCCCAGGCCGGGTGCCTCCAGAACTGGGCCAACCCGCCGACGAACACCATCCCGATCGACCTCGAGCAGATGGGCGAGGGCTGGAGCGACTTCCTCGCCATGACGCTCACGGCGAAGGCGGCTGACACCGGCGCGACGCCGCGTGGCATGGGCACGTACGTGTCGTTCCAGCAGCGCAACGGCATCGGCATCCGCCCGACGCAGTACTCGACGGACATGACGGTCAACCCGTCGACGTACGACACGCTGAAGACGGCGCCGAACCCGCTGACGATCCCGCACGGCGTCGGCTACGTCTGGGCGTCGATGGTCTGGGAGGTCTACTGGAACCTCGTCAACCAGTACGGCTGGAACCCGAACATCTACGAGTCGTGGGACAAGGGCGGCAACAACCTCGCGCTGCGCCTCGTGTCCGACGGGATGAAGCTCCAGCCGTGCTCCCCCGGCTTCGTCGACGGGCGCAACGCGATCCTGCTCGCGGACCAGAACCTGACCGGCGGCAAGAACCAGTGCCTGATCTGGCGCGGGTTCGCGAAGCGCGGTCTCGGACTGAACGCGCAGCAGGGCGACGTCGCCCGCACCGACGACGGCGTGCAGGACTTCACGCTGCCGACGGAGTGCGTGACGCCCGACATCGACGTCGCTCCGGCGTCGCTGACGGCGACACAGCTGCGCGGAGAGCAATCGTCGCGGACGGTGACGGTGAGGAACACCGCGCTGCTCGGGTCGGTGAACGCGGACTGGACCGTGACGGAGGCGACGTCCGACTGCGCCTCGCCGTCGAACATCCCGTGGTTGTCGGCTACGCCGGCGTCGGGCTCGACGGCGCCGCAGAAGAGCGACACGGTGACAGCGACGCTCGACTCGACCGGCCTTGCGGTGGGCACGCACACCGCGAAGCTGTGCGTCTCGAGCAACGACCCGGACGAGGCGACGGTCTCGATCTCAGTCACGCTCAACGTGCACTACGACTACACGCAGCAGGCGTCGCCGGGCGGCGAGAACGCGGGCCGGACGCTTCCAATCCGGTTCAGCCTCGACGGGGACGAAGGGCTCGCGATCTTCGCGGCCGGGTTCCCGAAGGTGCAGCCGTGCGGCGGCGGCGCGACGACGCCGGCGGCCGGCACGGGGCCGACCTACGACGCGTCGACGAACACGTACCAGTGGAACTGGAACACCGACAAGGCGTGGGCCGGTACGTGCCGCACGCTGCTGATCGGTCTGAAGGACGGCACGACGCACAGCGTCTCCGTCACGTTCCGCTAGGCGACACACGGGCGCGCCGGCTCCGGCCGGCGCGCCCGGCTCATCTCGGGTCGCCTGGGCCGCAGTCGTCGGCCGCGGCGAACCACGTGTCGCGGCGCCCGCTCGCACCGGTGGCGACCACGCGGGTCGAGCCGCACGCGGTCGGCAGACCGCGCGTCCACCGCGTTGCGAACGTGCCCTTCGCGGACGCGACGACGACCCTCCGGAGCGCCATCTTCGCCTTCGTGACCTTGACGACCACTCGGTCGTTCGACTCGAACCCGCTGCCGCGCACGACGATCGGATTCTCCGACGGAAGCCACACGCGCGTGCCGAGCGACGCGGACGCAGGAGCGGCGAGCGCGAGCATGCCCGCGACGACGAGAGCGCGTCTCATGCCGGAATGATGACAACTTGCGGCTACGGGGCGGGCGGACGCGTCCACTTGGCGCGGCGCGGCTCCACGCGGCCGAGCGCGTCGAGCAGCGCGTCCGGCCCGTCCGCGACGACGACCGAGCGCAGGTCGGACTCGCGCACGTAGCCCTCGTCGGTCATGTGCCGCGCGAGCGCGATCAGCGGGCGCCAGAACTCCTCGACGTCGAGCAGCCCGACGGGCTTCGCGTGCAGGCCGAGCTGCGACCACGTCAGCTGCTCGGCGAGCTCGTCGAGCGTCCCGAAGCCGCCCGGCAGGGCGACGAACGCGTCGGACAGCTCGGCCATCAGCGCCTTGCGCTCGTGCAGCGAGTCGACGACGTGCTGTTTCGTCAAGCCGTCGTGGGCGAGCTCGCGGTCGACGAGCTCGCGCGGAATGACGCCGATCACCTCGCCGCCGGCGGCGAGCGCCGCGTCGGCCACGGCGCCCATCATCCCCACGCGCCCGCCGCCGAAGACGACGCCGAGCCCGCGGCGCGCGCACGTCTCGCCGAAGGCTCGCGCCGCCTCGAGGTAGGCGGCCCGCCGGCCGCTCGACGCACCGCAGAACACGCACACGCGCTGCACCGTCCGAGCCTATCCGCGCCGACGGCAGCGACTGCGCGATCACTACCGTGGTGCCGTTGAACGCGTTCTTCCACGGCAACCACGCGCGCGAGCGGCCCGAGCGGCCGGCCGATCGCGCGGTCCGGCGCGCGAACCTCCGGCGCATCGCCGGCCTCTTCCGGCCGTACCGGCTGCGCCTCTCGGCCGTGCTCGCGCTGATCCTGGTCTCGGCGGCGCTCGGCGTCGTGCCCGCGTTCCTCCTGCGGGGCGTGCTGGAGGCGATCGGCGCCGGCGACACGACGAAGCTCTCGCTCTTCGCCGGGGGGATGATCGCGATCGCGGTCGTCGTCGGCGTGATCGGCGTCTGGCAGACGCTGCTCTCGAACCAGGTCGGGCAGCGCGTCATGCACGACCTGCGCACCGCCGTCTACCGCCACCTGCAGCGCCTGTCGCTCGCGTTCTTCACGCGCACACGCACGGGCGAGGTTCAGTCGCGCATCTCGAACGACATCGGTGGGGTGCAGAACGTCGTCACGAGCACGGCGACCTCGATCGTCTCCAGCGTGACGACCGTCGTCGCGACGATGGTCGGCATGGTCGCGCTCTCGTGGCAGCTGTCGCTGTTCGCGTTCGCGCTCATCCCGGTGTTCGTGCTGCTCACGCGGCGGGTCGGCGACCAGCGGCGGCGGATCGCGCAGACGACGCAGGAGACGCTCGCGGACATCTCGAGCCTCGTACAGGAGTCGCTCTCCGTCTCCGGGATCCTCCTCGGCAAGACGATGGGCCGCTCGGCCGAGCTCGCCGACCGTTTCGAGGGCGAGTCGCAGCGGCTCGCCGACCTCGAGATCCGCCAGCGGATGGCGGGTCGCTGGATGATGGCGACGATCCAGACGACGTTCGCGGTCATGCCGGCCGCGGTCTACTGGTTCGGCGGGCTCGCGCTCGCGCACGGCGTCGACTCGCTCACCGTCCCGACGCTCGTCGCGTTCACGACGCTGCAGACGCGGCTGTTCTTCCCCGTCGGCTCGCTCCTCAACGTCGGCCTCGACGTGCAGACGTCGCTCGCGCTCTTCGACCGCATCTTCGAGTACCTCGACCAGCCCGTCGACATCGAGGAGGCCGCGCAGCCGCGCGCGCTCGCCGGCGCGGGGGACGTCGTGTTCGACGACGTGTGGTTCCGCTACGACGAGGGCGGCGACTGGACGATCCGGGGCGCGTCGTTCGTCGTGGCCGCCGGGACGAAGACCGCACTCGTCGGCGAGACCGGCTCGGGCAAGACGACGCTCGGCTACCTCGCCGCGCGCCTGTACGACGTCGATCGCGGCTCCGTCTCGATCGACGGCGTCGACGTGCGCGACCTCACGTTCGCGTCACTCGCGTCGCTCGTCGGCGTCGTCTCCCAGGAGACGTATCTGTTCCACGCCTCCGTGCGCGAAAACCTGCGCTTCGCGCGTCCCGACGCGACCGACGAGGAGATCGAGGCCGCCGCTGCGGCCGCCCAGATCCACGAGCTCGTCGCCGCGCTGCCGGACGGCTACGACACAGTCGTCGGCGAGCGCGGGTACCGGTTCTCGGGCGGCGAGAAGCAGCGGATCGCGATCGCGCGAACCGTCCTCCGCAATCCGCCGATCCTCGTGCTCGACGAGGCAACGAGCTCGCTCGACACCGAGACGGAGCGCCTCGTGCAGAACGCCCTCGATCGCCTCGCGGAGGGCCGGACGACGATCGCGATCGCGCACCGGCTCTCGACCGTCTTCGACGCGGATCAGATCGTCGTCCTCGACCGCGGTCGCATCGTCGAGCGCGGCCGCCACGACGAGCTGCTCGCGCGCGACGGGCGGTACGCGGACCTCGTCGGCCGCGCGGCCCTCGACCAGCCGGCCGCGGCCCGTATCTAGACTGCGCGGGATGCAGAGCTCGCTGCCGGTGTCAGAGCGCCCGCGCCGCCCCGAGTGGATGAAGGTGCGCGCCCCGTCCGCGAACGGGCAGTACTTCGACGTCAGGAAGCTGATCCACGGCGCGGGCCTGCACACGATCTGCGAGGAGGCGCGCTGCCCGAACATCGCCGAGTGCTGGGGTCGCGGCACCGCGACGTTCCAGATCCTCGGCGAGACCTGCACGCGCGCGTGCCGCTACTGCTACGTGAACTCGGGCAGACCGAGCGAGCCGGTCGACCCGCTCGAGCCGCTGCGTCTCGCGCAGGCCGCGAAGCAGATGGGGCTCAAGCACGTCGTCGTCACGTCGGTCGACCGCGACGACGTCCCGGACAAGGGCGCCGGCCACTACGCGGCGACGATCCGCGCGCTGAAGGCAAAGCTGCCCGAGGCATCGGTCGAGGTGCTCACGCCGGACTTCCTCGGCGTCGAGGAGGAGGCGCTGCAGACGGTGATCGGCGCGCGGCCGGACGTCTTCAACCACAACATCGAGACCGTGCGCCGCCTGCACCGGAAGATGCGCGGCGGCAAGGCGAGCTACGACGGCGCGCTCGAGCTGCTGCAGCGCGCGAAGGAGATCGCCGACTACCCGGTGCTGACGAAGAGCGGGATCATCGTCGGCCTGGGCGAGACCAACGAAGAGGTCGTGGAGACCATGCGCGACCTGCGAGCGCACGGCGTCGACGTCGTCACGATCGGCCAGTACCTGCAGCCCTCGCCGAAGCACGCGACGATCGACCGCTGGGTGCACCCCGACGAGTTCCGCTGGTTCCGCGAGCAGGGCGAGGCACTCGGCTTCGGCTCCGTCTTCAGCGGGCCGCTCGTGCGCTCGAGCTACCGCGCGGACGAGCAGCGCCACGCGGCCGAGACCGGCCGCGGCGCCGTCGCCTACTAAGACGAGAGCGGGCCGCCCCCGAAGGAGCGGCCCGCCCGCGAGTCGCGCTACTTCTGCTTCTTCACCTTCGGCAGGATCGAGCTCCACGCGGCACGACCGTGGGTCGCTGCGTAGAGGATCCGCTCGCTCTCGTTCGGGTGCAGCGCCAGGGTCAGCGCGTAGACGGCCGTCTTCGGGAGACCGTCCGCCGCCGGGAACCACGACGTGTCGCCCGCCGCGAGGCGGTCGACGCCGAAGTCCGTCGCGACGAACAGGTCGCCCGTGGGGCTGTCGTACTGCACGTCGAGGATCGGCTGGTCGCCGAGGTCGTACGTGAGGTCGGTCCACGTCGCCGTCCCGGTGCCCGGGTTGTAGCGCACGTCGAACACGTGCCCCGGCTGCGCCGGCGTATATGCGACGAACCCGGAGAACGACACGAACGCGTGGTTCGGGTCGCTCGGATCGACCGAGATGCCGCTGATGAAGCGCCGCGGCTGCGCCGGCGTGTCGATCCGCTTCCACGTCACCGCGGTCGTGGGCTCGGCGTCGGCGTTCTTGGAGATCCACAGGCGGCCGCGGCGCGTGCCGGCCCAGAGCGTCGAGTTGTCGCTCTGCGCGCGGGCGAGCGAGACGACGTAGCCGTTCACGCCGCCGCCCTTGTCCGCGTCCGGCCCGGCCGACAGGTTGCCGGCGTCGGCCACGTTGTCCGCACCGCCGAGCGGCTTCCAGTCGCCGCACCCGGAGTTGGGGCCCGTGAACGCGGCGTCACCGGTGTTCGTGTCGCAGTGCGCCTCGAGGAACGCCTGGTCGCCGCCGGCCTTCTTCGTCCGCCAGACGTGCTGCATGCCGTAGAACGCCGTCCTGCTGACGTTCGGGTCGGCGATCATGGCGCCGTAGAAGATGGCCGCGCCTTCGGGCGAGAACGCGAACGGGTCCGAGATCCAGAGCCACTTGCCGGAGGTCGTCCCCTCGAAGTTCGCGTCCGCGAACGGGCCGCTGTACTGGTGGTAGTGGATGACGCCGGCCGAGTCGATCGCCGGCGGGCCGCCGTCGCCCTGGACGTTCATGGACCAGTCCGACCCGTCGAAGAACGGCGAGCCGTTGTCCTGGGTGCCGGTGATGAGGTCACGCTTCGGGTCGGTCTGATCGACCGCGAGGTCCTGCAGCTGCATCGTCGGCAGGTTCGCGTTCATCGTGATCAGCCGGCGCGGGATCGACGACAGCCACGTCTTGCAGTCGGCGTAGTCGACGGGCCGCGACTGCAGGTTGTTCCGGTTGTCGCAGTCCGACGAGAAGTCGACGTACGTCCCGTCCGTGCGCGTGACGCCGCCGTCCGAGCCGATGAACGTCACGTTGTCGGGCCCGAACGCAAAGGCGTGGAGGTCCGGGTGCACCGCCTCCCAGTCGTGCCGCGCGTCGCCGCTCATGTCCGTGAACTGCACACCGGCGTTGAGCGACCGCATCACCGCGCGGCCGTTCGACCGGTAGAACGGCGTGCGGGTCGGCAGCTCCTGGTACTGCGTCACGCCGCCGATCCAGACCTCGTCCGGCCGTCCGGGCGGCGAGACGACGGGCATGTCGTAAGAGCACTGCGTGCGGCAGTAGTCCCACGAGCTGAAGCCGGGCGTGCCGTCGACGTTGCTGGAGAGCTTGATCCAGTCGGCGTTCACGTGCGTCGCCGCCGCGTCGTCCGTGCGGAACAGCTTCGACGCGTCGGTGAACGGCCGCGGGCCCACCTCGTTCGAGCCCTCGCCGAGGTAGATGCGGGTCTTCGTCCCGAGATCGGCCGTCGCCAGCTCGTACCGGATGCCCAGCCCGGCCGGGTCGGGCGTCGCCGTGTAGATCTGCTCGAACGACAGCGCGCCGCCCGGGCCGATCGTCCCGCGGAAGACGCCGTAGTCGAACATCGTCACGTAGAACACGGAGCCGTTGTTCGGATCCCACTCGAAGTGCGAGATCCCGCCCTTGAAGAAGTCCGATCCGTTCGGCGTGTTGGGGTTCGGCGTGTCCGACGGCCTCGACAGGACGAGGTTGAAGGTCGCGCCTCCGTCGGTCGACTCGTAGAGCCCGACCTTCGGTGCGTTCGGCGGCGTGAAGCGGCCGCCCGACGTCGCCGAGAACCCGTGCCGGGCGACGGCGGTGCCGATGAACAGGTGCTGCGGGTTGCTCTTGTCGACCGCGACCGCGCCGATGCCGCGGTCCTTCGCGACGGCCACGCTGCCCGGCACGAGATCCCAATCCTTGCCCGCGTTCGTCGACTTGTACAGCCCGACGCCCGCCTCGTTCTCGCTGGCGCCGTTCGGCTCGCCCGTTCCGACGTAGAGCGTGTTCGACTTCGAATCCGTCGGGTCGATCAGCAGCGCGCCGATCGAGAGCGAGTCGAGGCCCTTGTTGAGCTCCTTCCACGGCGGCTTGTCGCCGAGCGCGTCGTCCGTGCGCCAGATGCCGCCGCCGGCGGCCGCCACGTACAGGCGGCAGTAGCTCGAGTCGCAGCGCTTGGAGTCGACGGCCATCGCGCTGACGCGACCCGCCCACTGCGTCGGCCGCAGGAAGTGCTGCGTGCCGAGCCGGTCGATGTCGACCGTCCCCGACCCGACCTGCTGCCACTTCCTCGGCGCCTTCGCGCCCTTCCCGGCGATGCGCTCGCCGGCCGCGATCGCGGCCTCTGTCTGGTCGAAGCTGATCGCGTCCTGCGGATACGCGCGGTTCTCGTAGTCCAGCGCAGCGGCACCGGAATGCTCCGCCTCCCCGGATTCGGTGCCGTACCCGCCGCGCCACGGCGCGGCCTCGGCCTTCGCCCTGGCGCCGAGCGCCTCGGACGAGTACGCCGCGAAGGCGGCCAGATCTGTACTCCTTGCCGTGCGCGAGGCCCGTCCGGCCACGAGCGCCGTCGCGGTGACGAGCACCAACCCGGCGACCGCGACCCAGATCGTGCGTTGCTTCATGCGAATCTCCCCTTTGCTCCTAGACCCCTCTATCCCCACCGAAGCCAGGCTGTCCTCGAGTCGGTCCACGATCTCCGAGTTCAGGCTGCTTCCCTTGTCCTGAGCCGCCGCCTTGAGCCGATCGCGCAGGTCCTCGGGCATGCGGAGCAGGAAGCGATACGTCTTGCCGATGGGTGCGACTATCGCCTGCCGGCGGGCAGATATCAACCTCGCTATCTGGCTAGCCGTGCGTGATATCGCCCACGGCGGGGTAGGCTGGACGCGCGATGAAAGGCCCGGCGATCCTCGCGCTCGTCTGCTCGGCCGTCGTCGCCCTCGCGCCGTTCGCGGACGCCACGGCGCCCCGGATCTGGCTTGCCTCCAAGGATCCCATCACGGTCCGGGGCACGGGCTTCCACTCCCGGGAGCGCCTGGCGCTGTCCGTGGTCGCGCCCGGGGTCGAGCGGCAGCGGACGGTGCGCGCGTCGCCGACGGGCACGGTGACGGCCCGGTTCCCGGACACGTCGATCGACGCCACCTGCGGCCGGATCGTCGTCCGCGCCACGGGCGCCCGCGGGGCCGCCGTCGTGTGGAAGAACGTCGAGCCCTGCGGCATCGACCGCTGAGACACGTAGGGCCGCCCGAGAGGCGGCCCCACGTAGGTCTGCTTCCGTCCCGGGACGCTAGGGCGTCACGGTCAGGCTGACCGGCACCTGGGTGATGCCGGGTGTGACGTTCGACGTCAGGCTGGCGAGCGACGGGTACGTCCCGAAGCGCGTCGCCGACACGTCGAACGTCACCGTCGACGTCCCGCCCGCCTGCGGCGGGGCGAGGTGGACCGTGAAGTCCGTGTTGTTGCCCGGGTCGGCGGCGATGTTCTTGCCGCTCGACCCGTCACGGTTCTCGGCACCCCAGTTGACGCCCGAGGCCGGGTCGCCGGGACCCGCGCCAGGGCTGCCGTAGGCGATCGTGATCTCCTCGGACGCCGGTGCGGCACCGGTCTTCAGCCACACCTGGAACGAGTGCGCCGTCGGGTTGCTGAAGTTCCGGACGCCCGCCCAGTCGACGACGAGCCACGTGCTGATGCCGTCGGTGAGCGTGCCGATGCGGATCGCGCCGGCGGCCGCCGGGTTGAGGTCGCTCCAGAACGGCGCGACCACGTTGTTCGGCCGGGCGGGGTTCGGGAACGTCTGCGGCGTGAACACGATGTCGGCGGACGTCCCGCCGCCGACCACGATGTACCCGTTCGACACGATGCCGAGCCGCGTGTAGGGCTCGCCGCCGTAGAAGAACGTGGGCACGTTGAAGTTCGTGATCGTGTCGTCACCGACACCCGCGATCGGTGCGATGCCGAACAGCGACAGCGGCAGGTAGCCACCCGCAGGCGACCCACCGGGCGTGATCGACGTCACCTGCGGCGGAAGCGCCGGGACGAGCGAGCCGTTGAACTTCACTTGGTTGCCTGTGACCGTGGCCGGAGGCGACGCGTTCTTGTACACGAGCCTGCCGTCGGGGTCGCCGTTGCCGACCGTGAGGTCGACGGTGGCGGCCAGGCTGCCCAGGTTCGCCATCGAGACCGAGCACTTGCTCACGCCCGTGTTGGCGGGGAACGTCGTCGGGGCGCAGGTGTGCGTCATGGAGACCGCGCCCTGCTTCCGGACGAACGC
>JBKPLI010000066.1:0-6068 GCA_046731555.1 Actinomycetota bacterium
CCGGCTGCTGACGAAGCTCGGCGTCGACAATCGCGTCCAGATCGCGCTTCTCGTACAAGAAGCGCACCGCTGAAACCTCCGTTCCACTGCTGTGCGGTCAGCCGCGTTTAGCCTCGCCGTCGGGCTCGTGTTGGCGGACTCGTCGGTCGCGGTGCTCGCGCTGCCCGCGATCTACCGCGAGCTCGAAGTCGACCTCGGCGATCTGCACTGGGTGTTGACCACGTCCAACCTCGTGCTCGCGCTGGTCCGACTCCGGCCGCGCGGGTCACGCGCGCAGCACTGGCGCAATCACTGGCGCGCAACTCGCCGCTTAGCTCTAAAAGTCCGGCGCTTGCAGCAGTTTTCTCAGCGATGCACGCCGCTTCCTAAACCGCGTGCGCAAGTTCGATTCTTGCCGGGGGCATCTTGCGGCCGTTCGGACCAGGATCGGCCAGGTAGGTCGATACTTCGGCTGGTACGCGTGGAACGTGCTGGAGCTTGATGCCCGCGACATCGCGCTGCACTTCGGCCATCGGGACGGCGGCGAACTCGTGCGGAAGCTGTACGGGCACGCGGACGCGAAGCTCGCGCGTGAGCGCGTGCGCGACGGGTTCTGCAAGGCACCGCCCGCGCCCGTCCCCCTCGCTCCGCCTCTGGTGCCCGCGGCCGCTACGGGTAGCGCACGATGACGTCTCCTGCTGTCGCGGCGCGGGTCTGCCCCGAGGAGCGGCATGTCTAAGATCCCAGCGCGCTTTGCGATGCCGATGGTCAGCGTCAACGGTGCCGAGCTCTACCACGAGGTCCGCGGCAGCGGTCCGCCTGTTCTCTTGATCATGGGGGCGACCGGCGACGGCGGTCATTTCGACACGCTCGCCGACCTGCTGGCGGACGAGTTCACGGTCATCACTTACGACCGGCGTGGGAACGGCCGGAGTCCGGTTCCGGCAGGGTGGACGACGACGTCGGCCGAGGAGCAGGCCGATGATGCGGCGGCCCTGGTCGATTCGTTGGCAGTCGGCCCGCTGGCGGTCTTCGGAACGAGCAGCGGCGGGAACTTCGCGCTCTGGGTGTTGACCCGCCACCCCGCGATCGTGCGCGGTGCCGTCCTGCACGAACCAGGTGTGTACGCGGTCCTCGACGACTTCGACGCGGTCCGATCCCCACTGCAAGGAGTCGTCCGGCAGTCGATGGCCGAGGGCGGACATCGCTTGGCGGTGGCGCGGTTCTGGCAATACATCGCTGGAGACGACGCGTGGACACAGCTTTCCCCCGCGCTCCGCGAACGGATCTGTGCGAGCGCCAGCACTCTCTTCGACGTCGAGCTCGGCACCTATGAGAGGTCCATGCCGGATGACCAGGCGCTAGTCGCCATCGCCGTGCCCGTGCTTCTGGTCGTGAGCGAGGACAGCCACGATTTCTTCGCCGAGGTCGCCGGGCGGCTCAGCGAGCGACTCGGCGCAGATGTAGTGACCACACCGGGCAGGCACGGGGCCTACCATGACCGCCCTAAGGAACTCGCCGAGAAGATACGGCCGTTCCTGCGCGGAGTCAGTCGGTTCTGAACGGCAGGCCGACGAGTAGGTGCGTCGGCGTGAGTCACGCGCTGAGTCACGACCCCCGATTTGCAGCGAATGTGTTAGATCGGGGGCATGGACGCCCGCGCGCTCGCGGCGCGCCTAGACGCCGAGCGGCTTCGACGCGTCGCGCCCGTTCGCCGCGAGCCACGGGTACCGGTCCGTGTCGCTCCCCGCGTAGTCGGGGTCGAGATAGATGAAGCAGCGCTGGATGAGGAAGTCGCGCACCTCGAAGACGTCGCACCAGCGGCCCGCGTGCGTGACGCCGGCGCGCCAGTCGCCGTCCTGGTGCGAGCCGTAGCTCGTGCCCTCCACGACGAAGACGTCGGTGCCGGTCATGATCCAGTTGAAGTTCGCGTAGTCGTGGCGGATGCCCTTGAGCGTACCGCCGACGTCGGTGAAGAGCTGCGCGACCTGGTCCTTGCCGTTCGCGACGCCCCACTTCGGGAACATGACCTGGGCGTCGTCGGCGAACAGGTCGAGGATGCTCCCGCCCGTCGAGGTCTGCCCGTGGTCGAATGCCTTCAGGTACTCGAGCGCGACGGACTTCCGCTGCTCGTCGGTCATGGTCTGCTTCGTGAGCGCCACGTGGAACCTCCTCCGCAAGTCGGGACACGGCGAACTTATCGCTCCAGGGTTTTGCAGTCAGCCGCCCCCGCGTCTAGGGTCGCATCCGCGGTGCCGGTCCAGGCGTTCATCGACGAGCTCACCCCGTTCATCGTGGAGGCGAAGGCCTCGACGTACGCGGTCGATCTCGAGCCCGGCGAGCCGTCGAGGCCCGAATCGCATGACCGGACCTACAACCGCGACCGGTTCACGTACCTCGACAGCACGGTCGGCGGCACGGACTTCCTCGGGCAGGAGGTCGTCTACATCTTCGACGAGCCCGTGTGGGCGATGAACTACTACGGCTACATCATCGACCCGACGTTCAGCCCGGACGCGATCGGCGACGTGCTGCAGCCGGCGCTCTCGGCGCTCTACCGCGAGGGGCGGTTCCTCGGCGGGTTCGAGTTCGAGCGGGACGGCCTGCGCTACATCGACACGAACGACGGCACCGTCTCGTCGTTCCGCGGCCTCGAATGGATCGAGCAGCCCGTCGGCGACGAGGTGCAACGCATCTACGAGCTCGTCTACCACGGCGGCCTGATCCGGCCCTAGCCGGAGCTACGCGGGCGTCGGCAGCCCTTCGATCGCGCGCAGCGCGCGCTGCATCTCCTCCTCGTCGAGCGCGACGTCGACGAGCTTGCCGGCGAGGTAGTTGTCGTAGGCGGCCATGTCGAAGTGCCCGTGGCCGGAGAGGTTGAAGAGGATCGTGCGCTCCTTCCCCTCGTCGTCGGCCTGCCGCGCGGCCTCGAGCGCGCCGTGGATCGCGTGCGACGACTCGGGCGCCGGGATGATCCCCTCGCTGCCGGCGAAGAGCACCGCGGAGGCGAACACGTCGTTCTGGAGGTAGGCGTCCGCGCGCACGAGGCCGTCGCGCACGAGCTGCGAGATGAGCGGCGCGACGCCGTGGTAGCGCAGGCCGCCGGCGTGGATCGGCGCGGGCACGAAGTCGTGGCCGAGCGTGTGCATCGGGACGAGCGGCGTGAGCTTGCTCGTGTCGCCGAAGTCGTAGGCGAAGAGCCCGCGCGTGAGGGTCGGGCAGGCGGCCGGCTCGCACGCGAGCACGTCGATGTCGCGGCCCGCGATCTTCTCGCGCAAAAACGGGAACGCCAGCCCGGCGAAGTTCGAACCGCCGCCGACGCACCCGACGACCACGTCGGGGAACGCGCCGGCGAGCTCCATCTGCGCGATCGCCTCCTGCCCGATCACGGTCTGGTGCAGGAGGACGTGGTTCAGGACGCTGCCGAGCGAGTACGCGGTGTCGTCGCGGCCGGCGGCGTCCTCGACCGCCTCCGAGATCGCGATGCCGAGGCTGCCCGGCGAGTCGGCGTGCTCGTCCAGCACGGCGCGGCCGGACTGCGTGTCCGGCGACGGGCTTGGCACGACATCGGCGCCCCACGCCTGGATGAGCGACCGCCGGAAGGGCTTCTGGTCGTACGAGACGCGAACCATGTACACCTTGCACTCGAGCCCGAAGAGCTTGCACGCGAACGCGAGCGCGCTTCCCCACTGGCCCGCGCCCGTCTCGGTCGCGAGGCGCGTGCGCCCCTCGCGCTTGTTGTAGTACGCCTGCGCGACCGCCGTGTTCGGCTTGTGGCTGCCCGGCGGGCTGACGCCCTCGTACTTGTAGAAGATGCGCGACCGCGTGCCGACCGCCTGCTCGAGCCGATGCGCGCGGTAGAGCGGCGTCGGCCGCCACAGACGCCAGATGTCGAGCACCTCGTCCGGGACGGGGATCTCGGCCTCGTCGCTGACCTCCTGCATGATCAGCTCCATCGGGAAGAGCGGCGCGAGGTCGTCGGGGCCGACGGGCTCGCCGGTGCCGGGATGCAGCACCGGCTGCGGCGGGCTCGGCATGTCGGCGCGGATGTTGTACCAGCGCCGCGGCAGCTCGTCCTCGCCGAGCAGGAACTTCGTCTGCTCCACGCCGCGAGCATATCCCTGGGATGCTGGGATCGTGAAGCTCGAGTCCGGCGACTTCGGCGCGATCACGAGCGTCGTCGTGTTCCGGGACGGCGAGATCTCGCTCGAGCGCTACCTCGCCGGCGACGCCGAGACGCGGCGCAACACGCGCTCGGCGACGAAGACGGTGACCGGGATGCTCGTGGGCCTCGCGGGGATCGATCCCGCCGCGCGGGTGCTCTCGCTCCTCCCGGACCGCCGGGTCGCGAACCCCGACGACCGCAAGGACGCGATCACGGTCGAGGATCTGCTGACGATGAGCTCGCTCCTCGAGTGCGACGACTTCAACCCGTTCTCGCGCGGCCACGAGGAGCGGATGTACCTCGTCGAGGACTGGGTGCAGTTCACGCTCGACCTTCCGGTTCGCGGCTTCGCCCCCTGGGTGCCGCGACCGGAGGACTCGCCGTTCGGCCGTAGCTTCAGCTACTGCACCGGTGGCGTCGTGACGCTGGGCGCCGTGCTCGAGCAGGTGACCGGTGAGCCCGTCGAGACGTTCGCGCAGCGTGTGCTCTTCGATCCGCTCGGGATCGAGGGGCCCGAGTGGCAGCGGACGCCGGCGGGGCACGCGATGACCGGCGGCGGGCTCGGGCTCCGCAGCCGCGACCTGCTCGAGCTCGGGCGCCTCTACCTCGAGAGCGGCCGTGACATCGTCCCGCGCGACTGGGTCGAGCGCTCGACGCGACCGCACGTCCGCGTCGACGACGAGAACGACTACGGCTACCTGTGGTGGCTGCGGCGCATCGGCGGCCACGCGGGCTGGGCGATGAGCGGGCTGGGCGGCAACCGCGTGGCGGTGTTCCCGGAGCCGGCGACGGTGGTAGTCGTCACCGCGGAGAACTTCGGTCGGCGCGACGCGCACGCGCTCACCGACCGCCTCGTCGCGGATCTCGTCTAGCCTCCGCACGTGCCCGGCGCCGTCCACATCGAGCGCACCCGAGTCGCGTGGGTGGATACCGACGCGGGCGGCCGGATCCACTTCACCGCGGCGTTCCGGTGGGCCGAGCTCGCGGAGACGGCGCTGTGCCGCACGCTGCTCGACACGGGCGCGTGGGGCGACTACCCGCGGCGGGCGGTCGAGGCCGAGTATCTCTCGGTGCTGCGCTTCGACGACGAGGTCGAGATCGAGCTGCGCGTCGAGGCCGTCGGGCGGAGCTCGATCACCTACGCGTGGGACATCCGCCGCGGCGGCGAGCTGTGCGTCCGCGGCAGCCACACGGTCGTGCACGTGAACGAGGAGGGGAAGCCCACGCCGCTGCCGGAGGACTTCGCGCAGGCGCTCACGATCGGCTAGCCGCTCAGCACGCGAACGTTCCCGTGACGCGGCCGCCGCCGAAAACGTCGCCGGAGAACGAGCCGCGCTTCAGCGTTTTGAGCGTGACGGTGGCGAAGACCGAGCTCCCCACGCCGCCCGAGCGGAACGAGAGCGTCTGGCTGCGGTACGTGCCGGGCTTGGGCTTGTCGATCAGCAGGCCGAAGTACGGCCGCTTCGACTGCGACGAGCCGGCGAAGAACGTCCCGATGTTGACGACGTAGCGCCCGCCGCTCCGCTCGCATGCGCCGCCGGCGAACGTGAGCGTCTTCCCGCCTGTCTTCACAACTGCCTTGGCCGGCCCGCAGAACACGCGGGCCGGACTGCCGTCGACGGTGCGCACGCCCGGCTTGCACGCGGCGGCGTCCGAGGAGGCGGGCGCGACCGCGGCAGCCGCGGCCACGAGCGCCACGCACGCCGCGAGCATGCCGAGCAGCAAGCGCATCGTCGATCTCATGCGGGACACGCTACGACGGACCGCGTGCCGTTTCGTCGGCCGCGCGACCGATTCCGCGGTCGTCCGTGAGAACGAGCGCTACGAGTAGGTCGCGGCGTAGGCGCCGTCGTCGGCCGGGAAGACCGCGTACTCGACGCCCTTGATCGTCTTCGTCTCGAAGGCGACCGGAGCGCCGTCGCGC
>JBKPLI010000067.1:0-19775 GCA_046731555.1 Actinomycetota bacterium
ACGAGCCGACGACGGGCCTCGATCCGGAGGCGCGTGTCGCGATGTGGGACGAGGTCTCGCGGCTTGCGAACGCGGAGTCGCTGACGATCCTGCTCACGACGCACTACCTCGAGGAGGCCGACCAGCTGGCGGACCGGCTTGCGATCGTCTCGCGCGGCAACCTCGTCGTCGAGGGCACGCCGGCGCAGCTGAAGGCAGGGCTGCGCGGCGACGCCGTGCACGTCGAGCTCTCGAACGGCCACGTCGAGGACGCGCAGCGCGTCATGTCGTCCGTCGGCGCGACGCCCGAGCAGGTGATCGACGGGAAGATCATCGTGACGCGCGTCGAGCACGGCGGCCGCGCGCTGCCGGGGATCCTCTCCGCGCTCGAGGGCGCGGGCATCGTCGTCGCGTCGGTCTCGCTGTCACGGCCGTCGCTCGACGACGTGTACCTTCACTTCACCGGCCGCGAGTTCGCGGCGGACGATCGCGGCGGCGGGTGAACACGCTCCGCCACACGTGGTTCATGGTCGTGCGGCAGGCGCGCAACCTGATGCGCGAGCCGATCTGGATCGTCCTCCTGCTCGTGCAGCCGATGGTGTGGCTCGTGCTCTACGGGCAGCTGTTCAAGAACGTGACGCGCCTCGGCGGCTTCGGCACCGGCTCGTACGTGACGTTCCTCGCGCCGGCGATCGTCGTCATGAACGCGTTCTTCGGCGCGACGTGGAGCGGCATGTCGATGATCGCCGACCTCGACCACAAGGTCGTCGAGCGCTTCCTCGCGACGCCGGCGTCGCGCTTCGCGGTCGTGCTCTCGCAGATCGTGCGCTCCGCGCTGACGGCCGCGATCCAGGCGGTCGTGATCCTCGTCGTGTCGCTCGCGCTCGGCGTCCGCGTGCACACGGGCGTCGCCGGCTGGGTCGTGATCATCCTCGCCGCGATCCTCGTGAACAGCGCATTCGCGGGCATCTCGCAGGCGATCGCGCTTCTGACGCGCCGCGAGGCGACGATGATCGCGATCGCGAACTTCATCGGCCTGCCGCTGCTCTTCCTCTCGACGACGATGATCGCCCGCGCGCAGATGCCGGACTGGATGCAGACCGCCGCGAAGTTCAACCCGGTGGACTGGGGCGTGAAGGCGGCGCGCGAGGTCGTGCTGCCCGGCACGGACTGGGCCGAGGTCAGCTGGTACCTGATGCTGCTCCTCGCGCTCAGCGCCGTGACCGCGGCCGCGGCGACGTGGACGTTCCGCGCCTACCAGCGCTCGCTCTAGTCGCGCGGCGCGTCGGGCAGCGGCGTCGTGAGCTCGCCGGCCTCGATCCGCGGCCGTGCCGCGGCGACCACGGCCTGGAGCGTCCCGGGCGGCGCGAGCGCCTCCGGCAGGTCGTCGAGCGCGAACCAGCCGACCTCCTCGGTCTCGCTGCGGTCGAAGTCGCCGCCGCCGTCGTCGAGCGCGTCGGCGAGGTAGTACGCGACGCTGATCGTGTCGGCCTCGCGGTCGTCGGGGTCGTCGGCGTAGCGGTCGAGCCAGATGCCGAGGAAGCCCGTGACGCGGGCGCGGACGCCCGCCTCCTCGAGGATCTCGCGCTCGGCCGCGGGCACCGGGTGCTCGTCGCCCTCGCAGAAGCCGCCGGGCGCGCACCACGCGCCGCGCCACGGCGCGTGCGCGCGGCGCGTCAGCAGGATACGCGCGTCGCGGACGACGAGCGCGTTCGCGCACGGCTTCGCGTTCAGCCAGTGCTCGACGCCGCACCGCGTGCACGTGACGGGCGGCGGCCCAGGCAGCTCTGCGCCGCACGCCGAGCAGAAGCGCGCGACGCTCACGCGCCGTCGGCGGAGACGACGCAGATCACCTGGCCGATCGCGATCGGCGCGCCGGGCGCGACGGACAGCTCCGACACGGTGCCGCCGCGGTGCGCGGTGACCTCGTTCTCCATCTTCATCGCCTCGACGATGCAGATCACGGCGCCCGCCTCGACCTCGTCCCCCTCGGCGACCTTCACCTCGATCACGGTGCCCTGCATCGGGCTGACGACCGTGCCCGACCCGGATGCGGCGGCCGCGGCGACGCGCTCCGCGCGCGAGCGTGCGAGCGTGCGGTAGCCCGGCTCGGGGCGGAGCACCTTCACCTGCACGCGGCGGCCGTCGACCTCGACGATCGCGCCGCGCTCGGTCAGCGCGCCGTCGGAGGCCGCGGCCGGCGACACCGTCGCCTGCGTCAGCTCGGCCGCAGCACGCGCGAGCTCCTCGGACTCGACGAGCCCGTGGCACGTCTCGCCCGCGACGAAGCACTCGTGCGAGAGCAGGGCGCGGTGGAACCCGAGCAGCGTCTTCACGCCCTCGATGCGGTACTCGCCGAGCGCGCGCAGCATGCGACTGCGCGCGTGCTCGCGGTCGACGCCGTGCACGATCAGCTTCGCGATCATCGGGTCGTACAGCCCGCTGATCTCGCCGCCGGCGGTCACGCCGGAGTCGACGCGCACGCCGGGGCCGGACGGCTCGAGGTACGCGGTGATGCGGCCCGGCGAGGGCAGGAAGCCGTTCGCGACGTCCTCCGCATTGATGCGGCACTCGATCGAGTGGCCGCGCAGCTCGACGTCCTCCTGCCGCAGCGACAGCGGCTCCCCGGCCGCGACGAGCACCTGCTCGCGCACGAGGTCGAGCCCGGTCACGAGCTCCGTCACCGTGTGCTCGACCTGGATGCGCGTGTTCATCTCCATGAAGAAGTACTCGCCCTCCGGGCTCAGCAGACCTTCGATCGTGCCCGCGGAGCGGTAGCCGGCCGCGCGTGCCGCGTCGACCGCGATCTGGCCGATGCGCTCGCGCAGCTCGGGCGTGACGGCCGGGGACGGCGTCTCCTCGACGAGCTTCTGGTGGCGGCGCTGGATCGTGCAGTCGCGCTCGCCGAGGTGGATCACGTTGCCGTGCGCGTCCGCGAGCACCTGCACCTCGACGTGGCGCGGGTCCTCGAGGTAGCGCTCGACGTACACGGAGGGGTCGGCGAAGTACGAGCGCCCCTCGCGCTGCGCGGATTCGAACGCGGCGGCCGCCTCGTCGGCGCCGCGCACGACCTTCATGGCCTTGCCGCCGCCGCCCGCCGCGGCCTTGATGAGGAGCGGGTAGCCGATCTGCTCGCCGAGCGCGGCGACCTCCTCCGCCGACCCGACCGGGTCGGTCGTGCCGGGGATGATCGGCACGCCGGCCTCCTGCATGGCCGTCCGCGCGGCGGTCTTGTTGCCCATCAGCTCGATCGAGGCGGGCGGCGGGCCGATCCAGACGAGCCCGGCCTCCTCGACGGCCCGGGCGAAGCCGGCGTTCTCGGCGAGGAACCCGTAGCCGGGATGGACGGCCTCCGCGCCCGCGCCCTGCGCAGCGGCCAGGATCTTCTCGACGACGAGGTAGCTCTCGGCCGCGGTCTGCCCGCCCAGCGCGTGCGCCTCGTCCGCGTAGGACGGGTGCAGGGCTCCGCGATCGGCGTCCGAGTACACGGCAACCGAGGCGATCCCGAGCTCACGCAGCGTCCGGAAGATGCGGACGGCGATCTCGCCCCGGTTGGCGACGAGGACTTTGGCGAACACGAGCGCGTATTCTCCCCGCCGGTGACGCTCGCCGATCAGTTGACCGTCGCGCGCGCCGCGTCGGTTCCCGTGGTGATCGCGTTGTTCGCGATCCCGTTCGACGGCCACGACTACTGGGCGACGGCGGTGTTCTGCGTCGCGATGGCGACGGACTGGTTCGACGGCCGCATCGCCCGCAGGTCGGGCCGCACGTCCCCGCTCGGGACGCTGCTCGACCCGGTCGCCGACAAGCTGCTCGTCCTCGGGACGCTGGTCGTCCTGCTCGATCAGCACGTTTTCCCGGCGTGGATGGTCGCGGCGATCGTCGCGCGGGAGCTGCTGGTGAACGGCCTGCGGCTCGCAGCGGTCGAGCGCGGCGTCGTGATCGCGGCGCGCGACCTCGGGAAGCTGAAGACGTGGTCGCAGGCGATCGCGGCGCTCGTCGGCGGGCTCGCGGCGGCCGGGGCGCTGTCGGACGACCTCGCGTGGTGGACGCTGCTCGTCGCCCTCGTGCTGACCTGGGTGTCGGGCCTCGACTACGCCCGCGCTGCACCGAGCGTCCTGCGCGGACGCGCCGTCGTCTCGCCCTAAGCCGCGTCAGGCCGCGGCCCGGCCCCGTCCCCCGCACCACTCGTCGAAGGCGGCCCAAGCCCGGAGGTACTCGGCGAGCCTGCGCAGGCCGTCCTCGACCTCGGCGCGCACGGCGAACGTGCAGTGCACGCAGTAGGGACGATCGGGAGGCGTCTCGTGTTCGCCACAGCGGATGCACATGCGTTGAGAACGTGGCCGGGCGCGCGCCGGATACGCGGAAATCAGGCGTCGTGTGACTGTTCGAGCGCCTCGACGAGACCCGCGTGCCACCACGGGTCCGGGACCGGATCCGGCTCAACCAACAGGTCTGAGACTGCTTTCACCACCTCGGGCCGCTGCCCCGGGTCGAGCTCGACGTCCACGCGTCGAAATTAAAGACCCTTTACAACCCGGCCGATCCCGTGCCTGAAGCGTTTCGCTGCGGCCGGCCTCGACCGAGGGATCCGTCCCCCGAACGAGGAGGGCAGAGGGGTTTGGCCACGATCCCCCCTTCGGGTGATTCCTGCGAACGCCCAGTGGGTGACAATTCCTGCTGTCTGGGGCACCTAATTGCGGAGGGAACGTCCAATCATGCTGCAGTGGAAGTCGCGGTACACCGCCCTCATCGTCGTGGCCCTGCTGATCGTCGTTGCGGCGTTCGGCGGCGCGTTCGACCTTGGCGAGGTCGGCGAGTACTTCAGTCGCAACATCACCTGGTAAGCGGCGCTCTCTCTCTGACGTGAACGGGAGGGCGCTACCACCGCCGCGGTTGCTCGCGGTCGTCGCGCCCGTCTCGGTCGTCGGCGTTGCCGCGTACGCAGTCGCCACCTACGTGTTCGTCACGTCGTCGCAGTCGGCGACGGATGTGCTCGGCATCGTCGCGCTGCTCGCAGCGTCGGCGCTTGCCGAGCGCTATCCGGTCCCGCTCGAGGGCGCCGACGTCAACGGCGTCTCCATCGGCTTCGTGTTCGCCGTCGCGGCGCTCGTCCTGTTCGGATGGGCACCGGGGACGTTCGTGTACGCGACCGCGCCGACGCTGATCGCGCTCGTCGAGCGCCGGCCGCCGATCCGCATCGTCTTCAACGCCGGCGTCTTCGGGCTCGTCGGCACGGTCGCCGGCCTGCTGCTCGAGGCGGTCGACGGAACCGGCACCGGCGCGGTGCTCACCCAGGTCGCGATCACCTCCGCGACGCTCTACGGGCTGAACCTGCTCCTCATCTCGGCCGTCGTCGCGGCCTCCGGCTCGGAGCACTCGTACTGGAAGCTCGTGCGGTCGAACGCGCAGTGGACGGTGATCCCGTTCTCGCTGATGGCGTCGACCGCACTGATGCTCGTCGTGCTCTGGCAGCGCACGCCGCTCCTCTCGGCCGCGCTCGTCGGCCCGCTCATCGCGATCTCGCTCTACCAGCGCTCGACGCACCGCGCGCTCCGCGCGATGCGGCTCGCCCTCACCGACCCCCTGACGGGTCTCGGCAACCACCGTCACTTCCACGAGCGCCTGCAGCGCGAGCTCACGACGGCACAGGAGCTCCGCGCGTCCGTGTCGCTCTGCTTCCTCGACGTCGACGACTTCAAGCAGATCAACGACCGGTACGGCCATCCCGCCGGCGACCGCGTGCTCTCGCAGGTCGCGAGCAGGCTGCGGCAGGGCGGCGAGGCCTTCCGGCTCGGCGGCGACGAGTTCGCGATCCTCATGCCGGGGGCGACGGAGTCGGCGGCCCAGGACGCGGCACACTCGATCGTCGCCCGCATCGGCGAGCTGGACCTCGGCCACGTCGGCGGGATCACCGTCAGCGCGGGGGTCGCGACGTATCCGCGCCACGGCGCGGACCGCGACTCGCTCATCCGCCTCGCCGACGGCGCGCTCTACTGGGCGAAGGAGCACGGCAAGAACCGCGTGCGCGTCTCGAGACCCGACGGCGTCGAGCCGGAGGAGATCGGCCGCCTCAAGGCGTCCGGCGACGGCGCCGCGCGCTTCCGCGCCGCCGGCACGCTCGCCCGCGCGGTCGACACGCGCGACGCCTACACGGGCAGCCACTCCGATCGCGTGTCCGAGCTCTGCGCGCGCATCGCCGAGCGCATGGGCCTCTCGCGCGACGAGGTCGAGCTCGCACGCCTCGCCGGCAGCCTCCACGACCTCGGCAAGCTCGCGATCCCGGAGGAGATCCTGCGCAAGCCCGCGAACCTGAGCGGCTCCGAGCGGCTCGTCGTCGAGCGCCACCCGCAGATCGGGTACCGCATGCTCGAGAGCCTGGGCGTCGATCCGGTTGCCGAGTGGGTGCTCCACCACCACGAGCGCTGGGACGGCACCGGCTACCCGAACCGCGTCGCAGGCGAGCGCATCCCGCTCGGCGCGCGCATCGTCTTCGTCGCCGACGCGTTCGACGCGATGACCTCGGACCGCACGTACCGCCGGCCGATGGCGCGCGAGGACGCGATCGCCGAGGTCGAGCGCTGCGCGGGCACGCAGTTCGACCCCGAGGTCGTGCAGGCGTTCCTCGCCACGGTCGGCACCCGTCAGGCCGTCGGCGTCTAGCCACTCACTCCGGAACAAAAAGAGAGCCGGGAAGCGAGGCTGCGGCCCCCGCGCTCTCACCGGCTCTCTCCTGTTTGTCAGCGTGACCTGCGGCCAGCCACGCCTATGTGCCCCATACATCGGGGCGCGCCGCACTTCCCTCGACCACTCGATCGAGGGAATGTGCGCCGCCGGGTTCTAGGCCGTCGCTGCCGTGGCGACCGCCTCGCGCGCCAGCGCCCGCGAGAGCTCGAACTGCCAGTACGCGAGCGCCCTGCGGTTTGCGTCGAGCGCGGAGGAGCTGCCTGCCTCGGATCGCAGGCGCTGCCGCTCCTCCACGAGTCGGTCGATGATGTTCCGGATGTCGGTGGCTGCCGCTGCCATCGCGCCCTCCTCGAATGCCGTTGCTCCGAGTGTGCACCCGGTTGCGGACGGGGGCGACTGGCCGTTCGGAGGGTTCGTGGCAAACGACCCTAACCTCCCCGAACGGCTACCTCGCTACAGCGGGATGTTCCCGTGCTTGCGCGGCGGCCGCGGCTCGCGCTTCGTCATCGAGGCCCGCAGCGCCTCGATCAGCACGGGGCGCGTGCGGCGGGGCTCGATCACGTCGTCGAGGTAGCCGCGCTCGGCGGCCGAGTACGGGTTCGCGAAGCGCTCGCGGTACTCGGCGATCAACTCGGCGCGGCGCGCCTCGGCGTCCTCGGCCTCGGCGAGCTCGCGGCGGAAGATGATGTTGACCGCGCCCTCCGGGCCCATCACGGCGACCTCGGCGGTCGGCCACGCGAAGTTGAAGTCCGCGCGGATGTGCTTCGAGCTCATGACGTCGTAGGCGCCGCCGTACGCCTTGCGCGTGATCACGGTCAGCTTGGGCACCGTCGCCTCGCAGTAGGCGTAGAGGAGCTTCGCGCCGTGGCGGATGATCCCGCCCCACTCCTGCGCGGTGCCGGGCAGGAAGCCGGGGACGTCGACGAACGTGACAAGCGGGATGTTGAACGCGTCGCACGTGCGCACGAACCGCGCCGCCTTCGCGGACGATTCGATGTCGAGCACGCCGGCGAGCGCCTTCGGCTGGTTGCCGACGATGCCGACGCTCCAGCCGCCGAGCCGCGCGAAGCCGCAGACGATGTTCTCCGCGTGCAGCGGCTGGATCTCGAGAAACGAGCCGTCGTCGACGACCGCTGCCATGACGCGCTTGATGTCGTACGGCCGCGTCGGCTCGTCGGGGACGAGCTCGTCGAGCTCGGGCGACTCGCGCTCGGCGGGGTCCGCCGGCGCGTCGTACGGCGTCGGCTCGCGGTTGTTCTGCGGCAGG
This sequence comes from Actinomycetota bacterium, assembly GCA_046731555.1. GTDB lineage: Bacteria > Actinomycetota > Thermoleophilia > Gaiellales > Gaiellaceae > PALSA-600. Next base: position 7,934 of record JBKPLI010000067.1, read on the forward strand.
AAGCTCAGGAGGTAGCGCGCGTCCTCGAGCGCCGCGCGCTCGTCGGGCGCGGTCAGGTGCGCGACGCCGGACTTCGACGCGTGCGTGGCTGCGCCGCCGAGCTCCTCGAACGTCACCTCCTCGCCCGTCACCGTCCTCACCACGTCGGGGCCGGTGATGAACATGTACGACGAGCCCTCGACCATCAGGACGAAGTCGGTCATCGCCGGCGAGTACACCGCGCCGCCGGCGCACGGCCCCATCACGAGGCTGAGCTGCGGGATCACGCCCGACGCCTGCACGTTGCGCCAGAAGATCTCCGCGTAACCCGCGAGCGAGACGACGCCCTCCTGGATGCGCGCGCCGCCCGAGTCGTTGATGCCGATGACCGGGCAGCCGTACTTCAACGCGAGGTCCATGACCTTGCAGATCTTCTCGGCGAACACCTCGCTCAAGGAGCCGCCGAAGACGGTGAAGTCCTGGCTGAAAACGAACACGCGCCGGCCGAAGATCGTCCCGTGCCCGGTGACGACAGCGTCGCCGTACGGCCGCCGCTCGAGCATCCCGAAGTTCGACTCGCGGTGGCGGACGTAGCGGTCGATCTCGACGAAGCTGCCCGGATCGAGGAGCGCGTCGGCCCGCTCGCGCGCGAGGAGCTTGCCCTGTTCCCGCTGCCGCTCGATCGACTTCTCAGACCCGGCGTGCAACGCCTCGTCGCGCAGCTGCTCGAGCCAGTCGAGCTTCTCGCGCGTCGTGTCGTGCGTCCCCTTCTCCGTCTGCGCCATCGCGTGAACTAGATCACAATGGGGCCTGTGGGAGCCGATGTCCTCAGCCCGTTCCGCGCCGAGATCGACGCCGCCGGCGCGACCGACCGGGCGACGTTCGCGCGCCGGACGCGCAACGCCGTTGCGCGCGCCGTCGTCGAGGCGTCGCTCGCGTCGAGCGCGATCGTCCCGGCCCCGGCGCACGCGCCGCCGGCGGACGAGGTGCGCGAGCTCGTCGGCGACGAGCTCGGCGCGGCGCTCGTCGCGCTCTACGACGGCGGCGAGGAGTGGACGACCCGCGCGATCGACGTGCTCGAGCCCCTGCACGCGCTCGCGCGCGCGTCGTGAGCGACTCGCCCGTCCGCGAGCTGCGCCTCGCCCTCACGGTCGACGACTTCGACAGTGCGCTCGCGTTCTACCGCGACACGCTCGGGCTTCCCCAGCTCGCCGACTGGAGCACGGAGAAGGGCCACGTGATCGTCCTCGACGCGGGCCGCGCCACTCTGGAGCTGTTCGACGGGCCGCAGGCCGAGTACGTCGACCGAGTCGAGGTCGGCAGGCGCGTCGCGGGCCACGTGCGCGTCGCGCTCGAGGTCGACGACTCGGCGGCCGTCGCCGACGTCCTCGAACGGGCGGGCGCGGAACGCATCGCCGGCCCGGTCGAGACGCCGTGGCGCGACCGCAACGTCCGCATGACCGCGCCCGACGGGCTGCAGCTCACGCTCTTCACCGTCCTCGAGGGCGGCGAGGAGCCGCTCGCCCGGTGACCGTCGACCGCTCGACGATCTGGCCGTATGACGAGCGCGGCGAGCCGCGCGACTTCTTCTACTCGCGCTACGCGCACCCGACCGGCGCCGCGGCCGAGCGGGCGCTGGGAGAGCTCGAGGGCGGCGAGGCGCTGCTCTACGCATCGGGCATGGGCGCCGTGACGACGATCGTGCTCGCGCTCGTCGAGCCGGGCGAGACGATCGCGCTCGCCGGGGGCGCGTACTACGGCACGGCCGTCCTGTTCCGCACGCTCGAGCGGTGGGGCGTGCGGCTCGTCGAGTACGACCAGACCGGGCCGCCGCCCGCGGGAGCCGACGTGATCTGGGTCGAGGCCCCGGCGAACCCGATCCTCACGCTGCCCGACTGGGAGGCCGTCCGCGGGCGGGCGCGGCTCGTCGTCTGCGACGCGACGGTCGCCACGCCCGTCTACCTCAGGGCGCTCGACGAGGGCGCGGACGTCGTGCTGCACTCGGGCACGAAGTACCTCTGCGGCCACAGCGACGCGCTCGTCGGCGCCACGGTCACGCGCGAGGCCGAGCTGACGGAGCGCCTGCGGACGATGCGCGGCCAGGCGGGCATCCAGTCCTCGCCCGACGCGGCGCACGCGCTGCACAACGGCCTGAAGACGCTCGACGCGCGCCTCCGCCGCCAGACGGCCACCGCGAGCGAGCTCGCGCGCCGCCTGGGTGAACATCCGGCCGTCGAGCGCGTCCGCTATCCGGGCTTCAGCGGCCTCGTCTCCTTCGACGTCGCCGGCGACCCGCGGGCGGTCGAGACGGCCACCCGCCTGATCGTCAACGCGACGAGCCTGGGCGGGGTGACCTCGACGATGGAGAGCCGGCACCGCTGGGAGGGCGACCGCATCCCGGCCGGCCTCATGCGCCTGAGCGTCGGCCTCGAGGACGTCGAGGCGCTCTGGGCCGACCTCGAGCAGGCGCTCGCCCCCTAGGCCGAAGGGGCCCAGGGGGTTGACCGCGAAGTCCCACCTTTCTAAATAAGATTCAGCAGTTTCTCTGCGGCCCGCCTGCGGAAACAACGCCTGAACGAGGGCATTTCTTGGCAACCCCCCTCATCGCCCAGCCGACGCGCCCCTCCGGGGACGTCGCGAACCCTGTCTGAAAGAGAGGAAACAGTGGCAACGAGAGCCCGTGCCACGACTGCCGCCACGCGCCGTCGGCAGTCGGCCGAGGAGTCGACGGCGCGTACACGCGAGGACGCCGCCGTCTCCGCGGCCGACCTCGAACCGCTGCTCGCCGCCCTCCGTGCGGCGAAGCGGGGCGAGCGCGGCGTGCGGCTCGACGCACGGCGGAAAGGCGTCCTCGGCGACCTGGCAAAGGCCTACAACGAGCTCGCGCAGGCACGCGAGGGGACGATGGACGAGATCGTCCGCGTCGCGAGGTCGATCGGCCGCGAGGGCAAGCTCACCGAGCGGGCCGTGACGAAGGAGGCGGAGGGCACGTGGCGCGCGAGCCTGGACGCCGTCAACTCGATGATCGAGGACCTCTCGCGGCCGACCTTCGAGGTCGCACGCGTGATCGACGCCGTCGCCGACGGCGACCTCACGCAGAAGATGCAGCTGAAGATCGAGGGCCGCCCCGTCAAGGGCGAGTTCCTCCGCATCGGCACGACCGTGAACGCGATGGTCGACCAGCTCTCGTCGTTCGCCGACGAGGTCACGCGCGTGGCCCGCGAGGTGGGCACCGAGGGCAAGCTCGGCGGCCAGGCGCAGGTCAAGGGCGTGTCCGGCACGTGGAAGGACCTGACCGACAACGTCAACGGCATGGCGTCGAACCTCACCTCCCAGGTGCGGAACATCGCCGAGGTCACGACCGCGGTGGCGAACGGCGACCTGACGAAGAAGATCACCGTCGACGTCAAGGGCGAGGTCCTCGAGCTCAAGAACACGATCAACACGATGGTCGACCAGCTGTCGACGTTCGCCGACGAGGTCACCCGCGTCGCCCGCGAGGCCGGCACCGAGGGCAAGCTCGGCGGCCAGGCGGTGGTGCGCGGCGTCGGCGGCACGTGGAAGGACCTCACCGACAACGTCAACTTCATGGTCTCGAACCTGACGACGCAGGTGCGCGGCATCGCGAGCGTCGTCACCGCCGTCGCCGACGGCGACCTCAACCGCAAGTTCACGATCGAGGCGAAGGGCGAGGTCGCCGCGCTCGCCGACACGATCAACGCGATGATCGACCGCCTGCGCGTGTTCGCCGCCGAGGTGACGCGCGTCGCGCGCGAGGTCGGCTCGGAGGGCAAGCTCGGCGGCCAGGCCGAGGTCGAGGGCGTCTCCGGCACGTGGCGCGGGCTGACCGAGTCGGTCAACGGGATGGCCGACAACCTCTCGAGCCAGGTGCGCAACATCGCCGAGGTGACGACCGCGGTCGCGCAGGGCGACCTGTCGCGGAAGATCACCGTCGACGCGAAGGGCGAGATCCTCCGCCTCAAGAACACGATCAACACGATGGTCGACCAGCTCTCGTCGTTCGCCGACGAGGTCACGCGCGTCGCACGCGAGGTCGGCACCGAGGGGCAGCTTGGCGGCCAGGCGAACGTGAAGGGCGTCAGCGGCACCTGGAAGGACCTCACGGACAACGTGAACTTCATGGCGTCGAACCTGACGACGCAGGTGCGCGGCATCGCGCGCGTCGTCACGGCGGTCGCGAACGGCGACCTGAACCAGAAGTTCACGATCGAGGCGCGCGGCGAGGTCGCGGCGCTCGCCGACACGATCAACGTCATGGTCGACACGCTGCGCGTGTTCGCCGACCAGGTGACGGGCGTGGCGCGCGAGGTCGGCACCGAGGGCGTCCTCGGCGGGCAGGCCGATGTCCCGAACGCGGCCGGCACCTGGCGCGCCCTGACCGACAACGTCAACGGCATGGCGAACAACCTCACGACGCAGGTGCGGAACATCGCCGAGGTCACGACCGCCGTCGCGACCGGCGACCTCTCGCGGAAGATCACCGTCGAGGCGAAGGGCGAGGTCGCGGAGCTCGCGGAGACGATCAACACGATGGTCGACCAGCTCTCGTCGTTCGCCGACGAGGTCACGCGCGTCGCGCGCGAGGTCGGCGTCGACGGCCGCCTCGGCGGTCAGGCCACCGTCGAGGGCGTCTCGGGCGTGTGGCGCGGGCTCACCGACAACGTGAACCTGATGGTGCGCAACCTGACGAACCAGGTGCGGAACACCGCGCAGGTGACGACCGCGGTGGCGAAGGGCGACCTGTCGGAGAAGGTGACCGCCGACGCGGTCGGCGAGTTCCTCGTCCAGAAGAACACGATCAACACGATGATCGACCAGCTGTCGGCGTTCGCCGACGAGGTCACGCGCGTCGCCCGCGAGGTCGGCACCGAGGGCCAGCTCGGCGGCCAGGCGCAGGTCGAGGGCGTCTCGGGCGTATGGCGCGGGCTGACCGAGAACGTGAACTTCATGGCGTCGAACCTGACGACGCAGGTGCGCAACATCGCCGAGGTCACGACGGCCGTCGCGAACGGCGACCTGTCGCGGAAGATCACCGTCGAGGCGCGCGGCGAGGTTGCCGAGCTCGCGGACACGATCAACGCGATGGTCGACCGCCTGAACGCGTTCGCGGCCGAGGTGACGCGCGTCGCCCGCGAGGTGGGCACGGAGGGCCGCCTCGGCGGCCAGGCGAACGTCGAGGGCGTCTCCGGCGTCTGGCGCGACCTCACGGAGAACGTGAACACGCTCGCCGACAACCTCTCGAACCAGGTGCGCAACATCGCCGACGTGACCACCGCGGTCGCGACGGGCGACCTCACGCGCAAGATCACGGTCGAGGCGCGCGGCGAGATCGCGGAACTCAAGAACACCATCAACACGATGGTCGACCAGCTCTCGTCGTTCGCCGACGAGGTCACCCGCGTCGCGCGCGAGGTGGGAACCGAGGGGGTGCTCGGCGGCCAGGCCGACGTGCGCGGCGTGTCCGGCACGTGGAAGGACCTCACCGACTCGGTGAACGGCATGGCCGGCAACCTCACCTCGCAGGTGCGCAACATCGCCGAGGTGACGACGGCGGTCGCCAACGGCGACCTGACGCGGAAGATCACCGTGGACGTGCGCGGCGAGGTGCTCGAGCTGAAGAACACCATCAACACGATGGTCGACCAGCTGTCGTCGTTTGCCGACGAGGTCACGCGCGTCGCCCGCGAGGTGGGGACCGACGGCGTGCTCGGCGGCCAGGCGAATGTGAAGGGCGTCAGCGGCACGTGGCGCGACCTCACCGACTCGGTGAACGGGCTCTCGTCCTCACTGACGACGCAGGTGCGCAACATCGCCGACGTCACGACGGCGGTCGCGAACGGCGACCTCTCGAAGAAGATCACGGTCGACGTTCGCGGCGAGGTGCTGGAGCTGAAGGAGACCATCAACGCGATGGTCGACCAGCTGCGCGCGTTCGCCGCGGAGGTGACGCGGGTCGCGCGCGAGGTGGGCTCCGAGGGCATCCTCGGCGGCCAGGCCCGCGTCGAGGGCGTCTCCGGGGTGTGGGCCGACCTCACGGACAACGTGAACTTCATGGCGTCGAACCTGACGACGCAGGTACGGAACGTCGCCGACGTCACGACGGCCGTCGCGAACGGCGACCTCACCCGCAAGGTGACGGTCGAGGCCAAGGGCGAGGTCGCGGCGCTCGCCGAGACGATCAACCGGATGGTCGACCAGCTGTCGTCGTTCGCCGACGAGGTCACGCGCGTCGCGCGCGAGGTCGGCACCGAGGGCCAGCTCGGCGGCCAGGCGAACGTGAAGGGCGTCAGCGGCACCTGGAAGGACCTCACGGACAACGTGAACACGCTCGCCGACAACCTGACGAGCCAGGTGCGGAACATCGCCGAGGTGACCACGTCGGTCGCGCGCGGCGACCTGTCGAAGAAGATCACCGTCGACGCGAAGGGCGAGGTCCTCGCGCTGAAGGACACGATCAACACGATGGTCGACCAGCTCGCGAGCTTCGCGGCCGAGGTCACCCGCGTCGCGCGCGAGGTCGGCACCGAGGGCATCCTCGGCGGCCAGGCGAACGTCGAGGGCGTGTCGGGCGTGTGGCGCGGGCTCACGGACAACGTGAACACGCTCGCGGCGACGCTGACGACTCAGCTCCGCGCGATCGCGGACGTGACGACCGCGGTGACCCAGGGCGACCTGACGCGGCGCATCACCGTCGCCGCGGCCGGTGAGATCCAGGAGCTCCGCGACAACATCAACGAGATGATCACGAACCTGCGCGAGACGACCGAGGTCAACTCGCAGCAGGACTGGCTGAACACGAACACGGCCCGCTTCTCGGGGATGCTGCAGGGGCAGCGCGACCTCAAGCAGGTCAGCCGGCTGATCATGGCCCAGCTGACGCCGCTCGTCGGCGCGCAGCACGGCGCGTTCTTCATGGCCGAGGCCGAGCAGGACGCGGACCCGAGCCTGCACCTGATCGCGTCGTATGGCTACAAGAAGCGCAAGAACGTCGCGAACGCCTTCGCCCTCGGCGAGGGCCTCGTCGGGCAGGCGGCGCTCGAGCGCAAGTCGATCCTCATCACGCAGGCGCCCGAGGACTACATCACGATCTCGTCCGGCCTCGGCGAGGCGGCGCCGGTGAACATCATCGTGCTCCCGATCCTGTTCGAGGACCAGGTGATGGCGGTCGTCGAGCTCGCGTCGTTCACGCAGTTCACCGACACGCACCTCACGTTCCTCGAGCAGCTGTCGGAGACCGTCGGCGTCGTGCTGAACACGATCATCGCGACGATGCGGACGGAGGAGCTGCTGCAGCAGTCGCAGTCGCTCACGCAGGAGCTCCAGTCGCAGTCCGAGGAGCTGCAGTCGCAGCGCGACGAGCTCGAGCGGACGAACGAGGAGCTCGAGGAGCAGGCGAAGTCGCTCCGCGCGTCAGAGGAGCTGCTCCAGGCGCAGCAGGAGGAGCTGCAGCAGACGAACGAGGAGCTCGAGGAGAAGGCGCAGCTGCTCGAGGAGCAGAACGCGCGCATCGAGCAGAAGAACGAGGAGGTCGAGGCGGCGCGCGTCGAGCTCGAGGAGAAGGCCGAGCAGCTCGCGCTCTCGTCGAAGTACAAGAGCGAGTTCCTCGCGAACATGAGCCACGAGCTGCGCACGCCGCTGAACTCGCTGCTCATCCTCGCGAAGCTGCTCGCGGACAACCACGAAGGCACGCTCTCCGACAAGCAGGTCGAGTTCGCGCGCACGATCTACAACGCGGGCAGCGACCTGCTCGAGCTGATCAACGACATCCTCGACCTGTCGAAGGTCGAGGCCGGGAAGATGGACGTGAACCCGGCCGAGATCACGCCGCGCGCGATCGCCGACTACGTCGACCGGAGCTTCCGCCCCGTCGCCGACCAGAAGGCGCTCGAGTTCGAGATCCGGCTGGCAGACGAGCTGCCCGAGACGGTCTACGTCGACGAGCAGCGGCTGCAGCAGGTGCTGAAGAACCTGCTCTCGAACGCGTTCAAGTTCACCGACGCGGGCGGCGTGACGCTCTCGATCGACCCCGCGCCGAGCGGCATGCGGTACCTGAACGACGACCTCCTCTCGGCCGAGCGCGTGCTCGCGTTCTCCGTGACGGACACCGGCATCGGGATCCCGGAGGACAAGCTGAAGCTGATCTTCGAGGCGTTCCAGCAGGCGGACGGCACGACCTCGCGCCGCTACGGCGGCACGGGCCTCGGGCTGTCGATTTCGCGCGAGATCGCGCGCCTGCTCGGCGGCGAGATCCGCGTCCGGTCGACGGCCGGCTCCGGGTCGACGTTCACGCTGTACCTGCCGGCGCGCGGCGCCGACCCGGTCGAGGCGCACGGCGCGCCTCCGGCGGACACGGCGCCCCCGCCCGCCCCGACCGAGCGCAACGGCCGGCCCGAGTTCGATCCGAGCCTGCTGCTGCAGGGCGAGGTGGAGGACGACCGCGCGCACATCGAGGGCGGCGACCGCGTCGTGCTCATCGTCGAGGACGACGCCGACTTCGCGCGCACGGAGCTCGAGATGGCACGGCAGCGCGGCTTCAAGGGCATCGTCGCGACCCGCGGCGACACCGGCCTCGCGCTCGCCCACGCGTACCGGCCGGACGCGATCATCCTCGACATGAAGCTGCCGGTGCAGAGCGGCTGGGAGGTGCTCGACAGCCTCAAGAGCCACCCGGACACGCGGCACATCCCGGTGCACATCGTCTCGGGCGTCGTCGACGGCGGCACGCAGAACGCGCTCCGCGCCGGCGCCGTCGCGGTGCTCGAGAAGCCGGTCGAGAAGGAGGCGCTCGAGACCGCGTTCGTCGAGATCGCGCACTTCGTCGACCGCAGCGTGCGCAACCTGCTCGTCGTCGACGACGACGAGCAGCAGCGCAAGGCGATCACGGAGCTGATCGGCACCGGCGACGACGTGCACATCACGGCGGTCGGCTCGTCGGAGGAGGCGCTCGAGCTGTTCGAGTCGGCCGGCCCCTTCGACTGCATGGTGCTCGACCTCAAGCTGCCGAAGATGAGCGGCTTCACGCTGCTCGAGCGCGTGAAGACGGACGAGCGGTTCCGGAACCTGCCGGTGATCGTCTACACGGGCCGCGACCTGACGCGGCGCGAGGAGACGAAGCTGAAGAAGTACGCGGAGACGATCATCGTCAAGGACGTCCGCTCTCCCGAGCGCCTCCTCGACGAGACGGCGCTCTTCCTGCACCGCGTCGAGGCGCGGCTGCCGCAGGAGAAGCGGAAGATGCTCGAGCAGCTGCACTCGAAGGACGAGCTGTTCCGCGGCAAGAAGGTGCTGATCGCCGACGACGACGTGCGGAACCTGTTCGCGCTCGCGTCGGTGCTCGAGCGCCAGGGCATGGAGGTCGTCTTCGCGGAGAACGGCTTGGAGGCGCTGGCCGCGCTCGAGGCGAACGCCGGGATCGACCTCGTCCTGATGGACATCATGATGCCGGAGCTCGACGGCTACGAGGCCATCCGCCGCATCCGCGGGCAGAAGCAGTACGAGAAGCTGCCGATCATCTCGCTCACCGCGAAGGCGATGAAGGGCGACCGCGAGAAGAGCATCGCCTCGGGCGCGTCGGACTACATCACGAAGCCGGTCGACACCGACCAGCTCCTCTCCCTCATGAGGGTGTGGTTGTACACGTAACCGAAGACGGCGACCGCGACGGGTCGTCGTCTGCCGCGGGCGGACGGCTGGAGCTCGAGTCGCTCGAGCTCCAGCTCCTGCTCGAAGGCGTCTTCAGGCAGTACGGCTTCGACTTCCGCGAGTACGCGCCCGCGTCGCTGCGCCGGCGCGTCTGGCGGCGCGTCCACGCCGAGGGGCTCCGGACGATCTCGGGGCTGATCGAGCGCGTACTCCACGACCCGCAGTGCATGGAGCGGCTGCTGCTCGACCTGTCGATCAACGTCACCGCGATGTTCCGTGACCCGTCGTTCTTCCTCGCGTTCCGCGAGAAGGTCGTGCCGCTCCTGCGGACGTATCCGTTCACGCGCATCTGGGTCGCCGGCTGCTCGACGGGCGAGGAGGTGTACTCGATCGCGATCCTGCTCGCGGAGGAGGGCCTCTACGACCGTACGCGCATCTACGCGACGGACATCAACGAGGCCGTGCTCGAGCAGGCGCGCGCCGGCGTGTTCCCACTCGACCGCATGCGCGAGTACACGGACAACTACATCCACGCGGGCGGCCGGCGCTCGTTCTCGGAGTACTACCTCGCCCGCTACGAGGGCGCGCTCTTCGACCGCAAGCTGACCGAGAACGTCGTGTGGGCGCAGCACAACCTCGCCGGCGACCGCGCGTTCCAGGAGTTCCAGGTCATCCTCTGCCGGAACGTGATGATCTACTTCGACCGCTCCTTGCAGAACCACGTGCACCGTCTGTTCCAGGACAGCCTCGAGCGTCTCGGCATCCTCTGCCTCGGCCGCAAGGAGTCGATCCGCTTCACCGAGCTCGAGGGCAGCTACGAGGAGCTCGACGCGGAGGAACGCCTGTACCGGAGAGTTAGGTGAAGGGCAGCTGCGACCTCGTCGCGATCGGAACCTCCTGGGGCGGGCTCGACGCGCTCCGGGTCGTCCTCGGCGGCCTACCGGCCGACCTCGACGCGTGCGTGGTCGTCGCGCAGCACCGCGGCCCGGACTCGCACCCGACCGCGCTCCGCGGCCTGCTCGGCGCGGTGACCGCGCTGCACGTGGTCGACGCCGACGACAAGCTGCCCCTGCAGCGCGGGGTCGTCTTCCTCGCGCCGCCCGACTACCACCTGCTCGTCGAGGGCGACCACCTCGCCCTTTCGATCGACGCGCACGTCTCGTACTCACGGCCGTCGATCGATGTGCTGCTCGAGACGGCGGGCGAGGCGTTCCGCGAGCGCAGCGCCGGCGTCGTGCTCACCGGCGCGAACGCGGACGGCGCGACCGGCCTCGCGCGCATCGCCGAGCTCGGCGGCGCGGCGATCGTGCAGGACCCCGAGTCGTCGGAGCGCGCGGAGATGCCGCGCGCCGCCTTGCAAGCCGTCCCCTCCGCGCGCGTGGTACCGCTCGAGGCGGTCGCGCCGGCCCTCGTCCAGCTCTGCGGCACGGGAGCCCGGATCCCGGCATGACCGGCCGTCGCCCCGCCGTCCTGCTCGTCGACGACCGCGCGCAGAACCTCCTGGCGCTGCACGCGATCCTCGAGCCGCTCGGACACGAGCTCGTCGACGCCGGTTCGGGCGAGGAGGCGCTGCGTGTGCTGCTCGACCGCGACGACTTCGCGGTCATCCTCCTCGACGTCCAGATGCCGGGCCTCGACGGCTTCGAGACCGCGCAGCTGATCAAGCAGCGCGAACGGACGCGCGACATCCCGATCATCTTCGTGACGGCGATCTCGAAGGAGGAGCAGCACGTCTTCCGCGGCTACGAGAGCGGCGCGGTCGACTACGTCTTCAAGCCGTTCAACCCGGACGTCCTGCGCGCGAAGATCGCGGTCTTCGTCGAGCTCTGGGAGAAGAACGAGCAGCTCCGGCACCAGGCCGAGCTGATCGCAGCGCAGGAGCTCGCCGAGCTGCGGCGCGAGAGTGCGGAGCGCTACCGCCAGCTCGCGGACGCGATGCCGCAGATCGTCTGGACGGCGGACACGACGGGGCGCGCCACCTACTACAACCGCCGCTGGTTCGAGTACACCGGCATGGCCGAGGACGAGACCGACGACAGCGCGTGGACGCGCGTCGTGCATCCGGAGGACCTCCCGCACGCGATGGCGCGCCGCGAGGAGACGCTCGCCTCCGGCAACGTGTTCGAGGTCGAGTACCGGTTCCGCGCGGCGGACGGCACGTATCGCTGGCACCTCGGCCGCGCAGTGCCGATGGTGGACG
>JBKPLI010000068.1:0-7771 GCA_046731555.1 Actinomycetota bacterium
GCGGTCACGAGCAGGAATGCACCGAACAGGCGCTGCAGCACGTGCTCCGGCAGCGCGACGGCGACGAGCACGCCGAGCTGCACGCCGACGATGCTCCCGATGCCCACGACGGCCGCCGTGCGCGGGTGCACGTTGCCGTAACGCACCTGCCGCCACGACCCGACGGCCGCCGTCGGCAGGATCGCGAGCAGCGAGCTCGCCTCCGCGTGCAGCTGCGTCAGGCCGAGGCCGAGCACCATCGTCGGCACGAAGATGATCCCGCCGCCCACGCCGAACAGGCCGGCGAGGATCCCGCCGAGGAAGCCGACCGCGATCACGATCGCGATCGTCAAACGAGCAGCCTCACGGCCACTGCGGCGAGCAGGAGCGCGAAGCCGTACGTCAGGTGCCGCACCGGGAGCCGCTGCTGAAGCGCCGCGCCGACGACCACGCCCGCGATCGCGGGGATGCCCACGATCGCCGCTGCGCCCGGCTTGACCTGCCCGTGCAGCGCGTACGTGAAGCTGCCGACGACGGCCGTCACGAGCACCGCCATCAGCGACGTCGCGGCCGCGTGACGCTGCGAGAACCCGCACAGCACGACGAGCCCCGGCACGATGACGATGCCGCCGCCCACCCCGAAGAGGGCGCCGAGGAATCCCGCCGCCAACCCGATCCCGACGAGCCGCACCCCGCGTACTGTACGGCCGTGGACGCGCTGGCACGTCTCGCTGCCGAGCCGGGGCTCGCCGCGATCTTCCTCGACATCGACGGCGTGCTCGCGCCGATCGTGGCCCGGCCGGAGGACGCGCGCGTGCCCCCGGAGACCCGGGAGGTGCTCCGCGAGCTGGCCGGCCGGTACGCGCTCGTGGCCTGCGTGACCGGCCGGACGAGCGAGACCGCGCGCGACATCGTCGGCGTCGACGAGCTCGCATACGTCGGCCAGCACGGCCTCGAGCTCGAGCCGGACGCGGCGGAATGGTCGGCCCGGATCCGCGCCTTCGCCGCCGCGGCGCCGTGGGAGGCCGAGCACAAGCCGTTCACCGCGGCGTTCCACTACCGCACGGCACCCGACCAGGAGGCCGCCCGCGAGCAGCTCGAGACAATCGCAGCCGCGGCGCTGGACGAGGGCTTCCGAACCCGCTGGGGCCGGATGGTGCTCGAGGTGCTGCCGCCCGTCGACGCGACGAAGGGGACGGCCGTGCGGCGCCTGCTCGCGCAGCACGCCTTGCGCCGCGCGCTCTACGCCGGCGACGACACGACCGACCTCGACGGATTCGCGGCGCTCGACGGCCTCGAGGTCGCGGTGCGCGTCGCGGTCGTCTCGCCCGAGGGGCCGACCGAGCTCGGCGAGCAGGCCGAGGTCCTCGTCGGCTCGACGCAAGCGTTTGTCGACCTACTGCGGCAGCTGTAGCGCCGTGGTGTAGATCTCCTCGGCGTTCACGGCCAGCTCGCGCGTGTCCGTCCACATCGGATGCGCGATCCCGGCCGCGACCACGAGGCCGGCGTAGTCGCCGTACTCGAACGTGGTCGCACGCCGCACGGTCTCGTTCGAGAAGACGGCCGCCGCCTGCTGCGGCGGCGACCACGTCGCGCCGTCGTCGGCCGACGACGCGCACGTGTAGCGCGTCCGCCTGCGCGTGCGGTCGCCCGCCGTGTCGTACCAGCACGCCCACAGCCGCCCCGTCGACTCGTCGACGGCCGACGCCGGCAGGAACTGGTCGCCGACCATGGCGTCCGGCGGGTTGACCTGGCGCTCGCTGACGAGCGGCGCCAGCGTCGCCGCGTCGTAGCTCGAGACGTAGACGTTCTCCTCGGTGCCGGTCCGGCCGGCGGCGCCCCAGGTGACGTACACGCGACCGCGCAGGCGGTCGGCCGTGACCTGCGGGGCGGAGGAGATGCAGCGCGACGGCTGTGCAGGCACGCGCATCCCGCCGATGCGGCATGTACCGGCGGGCAGGTTCGCCGCGAGCGCGACGAACGTGCGCTGCGCGAAGTGGTCGCCGCCGTCGACCGACCGCGCCATCTGCACGTGCCGGTCGAGCGTGAGCCACGCGACGTCGAGCGTGCCGTCGGCACCCACGGCGAGGCTCGAGAACGTCTGACTCGATCCGCGCGCCGCGCCGACCGGAACGGCCGGTGACCACGTCGCGCCGGCGTCGTCGCTGTGCGCGACCACGATCTTGAAGCTGTTCGTCGCGCGCTGCAGCCGGCTCCACGACACGTACAGCCGGCCGTGGTGCGCGCTCGCGGGCGAGGTGTCGACGGCGATCGCCTCCTTGTCGTTGAACGACGTCGAGCCGGCGAGCGTCAGCTTGTGCGCGACCCAGGGCGACGCCGCGTCCGGACGCGTCGCGAGGGCGATGTCGACGCGCCTCAGCGAGATGGTGAGGCAGCTGCCGACGAGGTACGCGTAGTACTGCCGCCCCGTGTCGTCGATCGCGACCGCCGGGTCGCCGAACGCACACAGGCCGCGCGGCGACGGCAGCGCGTCCGAGCTCCACGTCGCGCCGCCGTCCGTCGACGAGTAGACGCGGTTCGAGCGCTCGAAGGAGCCCGAGCCGCCGAGGAGCACGTTCGCGTTCGTCGGGTCGACTGCCACCGCCACCTCGGCCTGCGCCGACGGTGCGCGCGACACGTTGACCTGGTCGGTCGCGAGCCCACGGCGCGCCGGCGCGGCCGCGGCGGCCGGTGCCGCATGCGGCGCGAGCGCCAGCCCGGGCGAGTCGTGCCTCGAGAGCGCGATCGGCGTCGCGAGAGCAGCCGCCAGAACGGCGAGCGCGGCAACGCCCTTCACAGCCCGCACTGTAGACCCGCGCGCTACAGGCGCAAGCGCTCGCGCAACTGCCGCGACTGCCGCCGTGCGACGTCGAGCTCCGTCTTCCCCGCGTCGGAGAGCGAGAGCCGGAAGCGGTCGGGACCCGCGCGCTTGACGGCGGCGACCTTCGCGAGGTTCACGAGGTACGAGCGGTGGATGCGCGCGAACCGGTTGCCGGGCAGCTTCTCCTCGAGCTCGCCGAGCGACGAGGTGCAGAGGTACGAGCGGTCGTAGGTGTGCACGCGGCTGTAGTCGCCGTCTGCCTGCACGTAGTGGATCGCGTCGTAGTCGACGAGCTCCGTGCGGCCGCCCGCGACGACCGGCACCTTCTCGACCGCCGCGCCCGCCTCCGTCTGCGCGGCCTCCGACAGGCGCTCGACGACGCGCGCGAGCCGCTCCGGGTCGACCGGCTTCAACAGGTAGTCGAACGCCTCGACCGCGAACGCGTCGACCGCGTACTCCGGGTGCGCGGTGACGAAGACGACCGCCGGCGGCCGCGGCTGCTCCCGCACGAGCGGCGCCGCCTCGAGCCCCGTGAGCCCCGGCATCTGCACGTCGAGGAAGACGACGTCGTAGTGCACCGCCTTCGCGAGCGCCAGCGCCTCGGCCGCGCTGGCAGCCTCGCCGACGACCTGCACCTCCGGGTGGGTACCGAGCAGGAAGCGCAGCTCCGAGCGCGCCGGCGCCTCGTCGTCGACGAGCAACGCGCGGATCGCGGTCACGCGGCGGGCACCTCGAGCCGGACGACGGTCCCGAACGGGAACGAGCGCAGCTTCACGCCCTCGCCGTAGAACGCGGTCAGCCGATGGTGCACGTTCGCGAGCCCGAGGCCGGTGCCGTCGCTCTCCGAGACGCCAGGCTCGAGGACGCGCTCGAGCGCCTCGCGCGCAATCCCGCGGCCGTCGTCGCGGACGGTCACGCGCAGGCGGCCGCGCCAGACGCGCGCGCGGACGATCAGGTGCAGCGGCCGCTCGGTCTTGCCGTGCTTGATCGCGTTCTCGACGAGCGGCTGCACGAGGAACGGCGGCAGCCGGACGGCGCGCGCATCGGTCGTCGCATGGATCGCGACCTGGAGCTGCGCGCCGAAGCGCGCCTGCTCGAGCTCGAGGTAGCTGTTGATGTGCGCGAGCTCCTCGTCGAGCGTCACGAACTCGCCCGGGCGCGAGAGCTTCCAGCGCGTGTAGTCCGCGAACGCGCGCACGAGCCCGCGCGCGCGGTCCGGGTCGGTACGGATGAGCGAGGCGATCGTGTTGAGCGCGTTGAAGACGAAATGCGGCTCCATCTGCGCCTGCATCGCCGTCGTCGTCGCGGTCGCGAGCTCCGACAGCTGCAGCTGCGCCGAGAGCTGGTCGCCGAGCCCTTCGAGGATCTCGACCGCCGTCTCGTCGAGCGGCGAGCCGTCGGTCGCGTACGCGACGAGTGCGCCCGCCGGGCCGTCGGAGAGCCGCAGCGGCACGACGGCCGCCGCGCCGAGCGGGCACGCCGGGTGGCCGCACTCGACGCGCAGGCCGAGCGGCGCGAGCAGCGGCCGGTCCTGCGCGAGCGCCTCGAATACCGGCCGGATGGCCGCGTCGCCGGCGCGATGGTGGTCGGCGCCGGCGCCGACGTGCGCGAGGACGCCGTTCAGGTCCGTGACGGCGACCGCGCCGTAGCCGAGCTTCTCGAACAGTTGGAACGCGACCGTGCGCGCAGCGGTCTCGGACAGCCCGCGCCGGAGCTCGGGCAGCGTCGCGGTCAGCAGCTCGAGCACGGGGGCCTCCCGCCGCAGCCTGCGCACTCTCGGCATGCTTGGATCATGCACGTCACAGACGCGGTGTTGGTGCCGATGAAGGAGCGCTACGGCGAGCCGCTCGTCCTCGAGTGGGAGGGCGAGATCACCGCGCAGGAGCACGCGCTCGCGACGTACAACCCGAAGCGGATGCACGACGTGACGCTCTTCATCCTCGATCCGGCGGAGCGGCTCGCGCTCATCCGCAAGCCGCCGTTCGAGGAGGGCGTGTGGCGCCCGCCGGGCGGCGGGATCAAGCCGGGCGAGGACTTCGAGGTCGGCGCGTTGCGCGAGGCGCTCGAGGAGACGGGCCTGCGCGTCCGGCTCGACCGCTACCTCGTCGCGGCGTCGGCGACGTTCCTCTACGAGCCGCACGACGTCCCGTGGCGCACGCACGTCTTCCTCGCGCGGACGGACGACACGGAGCTCGAGCCCGGTGACCCCGAGGAGATCGCGGGCGCACGGTGGGGCACGCTCGACGAGCTCGCGGGCTCACTGCGCGCGCGGCTGCTCGAGACCGGCCGCGCGTTCTGGCGCTACCGCGTGGCACTCCACGACACGGCGCTTCAGGCGATTCGCGGGAGCGCGAGCGAGTAGCCGACGTCGATCGGGTTCGGCGGGTACTCGACGACCCGGCTCTCGCCGTTCACGACCCAGCCGTGCCGCTCGTAGAAGCGCCGTGCGCGCCGGTTCTCGACGAGCACCCACAGCCGAGCCTCGTCGTGCGCGGACGCGATCGCCTCGACCGCGGCGTCGTGCAGACGGTCGGCCGCGCCCGTGCCCCACTCGTCCGGGTGGACGTAGAGACCGTTCAGCCATTCGCCCTCGACGGCCGCGACGCCGACCGGCACGCCGTCGCGCTCGGCGACGAACACGCGGCCCGTCATCTCGCGCCAGCGCTCGCGGATCGCGTCGTCCGGGTACGGGTAGCGCTCCGGCGGGAAGACGTGCGGCACGCCCGCGATCGACGCGGCCTTCTGCAAGGCGAACAGCGTCTCGGCCTCGTGCGGCCCCGAGTCGCGGATCGTCAGCGAGTCAGCTCCTCCTCGATCGCCTCGCGCAGGATGGTCGGGAACTCGTAGCGGACGTCGAGACGCCAGTCGGGCGGCACGAGGTCGCCGAAGCGCTCGAGCTCGAAGTCGGTCGCGGCGACGACGTACTCGCGCGCCGGGTCGGGGTCGTCGACGCCGCTCACGCAGAGCGGTCCACGCTCGCGCCCGCGCAGCGGCCGCGGCTTCGCCGACGCGTAGTCGGGATGGCTGCCTACGTCGAGCACGTGCCGGAGCTGCTCGCCCGTCATGCGCGTGACGGCGGGGTTCGCCGAGGACGAGCAGCGCTCCCAGAGGACGCCGCGCGTGAGGGGGCCGGACGGGATCGGCTTGTCGAGCGCGCCGCCCTCGATGATCAGGCCGACGTCCGCCCGCGCGCGGCGGCGGAAGAGCTCGGCGAGCCCCGCGCCGTCGAGCGGTGCGTCGAGGACCGCGAGCTGCTGAGACAGGAATCCGTCGAGCTCGGCTTCGATCGCCTCGGACTCGGCGACGACGGCCGGGTGCCGCGGCGTGTCGTCAGGCACTCGCTCGACGCTCGCGGTGAGCGTCCCGTCGGCGATCTCGATCCGGCCTAGGTGCTCGCCGTACTCGCCCGCCTGCGCGATGACGACGTCGCCGACGCGCTCGCCGTGCGGCAGGAGGTGGTGGGTGTGCGCGCCGACGACGAGGTCGACCTCGCGCTGCAGCTCGGCGGCGAGCTCGCGGTCGCGGTCGAGCCCGAGGTGCGAGAGGAAGACGACGAGGCGCGCGCCGTCGGTGCGCAGCTCGCGCGCGAGCCGGTGCGCGACCTCGAGCTCGTCGAGCGGCGTGACGCCGAAGTCGACGTTGTCGCTGAAGAAGCTTTGGAACGGGTCCGTGAGCCCGAAGACGCCGACGTCCCCGAGGAGGATCGACTCGCGCACGCCGTCGATCGGCACGAGGTTCGCGAGCAGCACGGGCAGACCGGACGCGCGCGCGTGCTCGCCGACCGCCTGCGGCCCGTAGCGCAACCACGTCCCGTTGCCGGCGGTTGTGACGTCGCAACCCGCCGCCTTCAGCAGCCGATGCGGGCCGAGGCCCTTCGTCAGGCTGGAGAGCCGCGCGGAGGTCTCCTCGACGTCACCGCCGTCGAGGTAGAGAACCCGGTGGTCGGCGGCCGCGCGCTCGCGCGCGACGAGCGTCGCGATCTGCGCGAGCCGCTCGTAGCGGCCGTGGATGTCGTTCGTGTGGAGGATCGTGAGCCTCACAGCAGGTCGAGCACCTCCGGGAGCTCGGTGATGCTGAGCCCGCTCCAGTCGCGCACCTCGGGCCAGTACGGCTCCCGGCCCGCGTGGCGGACGAGGACCGGCGTCATGCCGACGTCCTGCGCACCGCGCAGCTCGTCGTTCGCGCCGTCGCCGACGAAGAGGCACTCGGACGGCTCGACGCCGAGCTCGGCGGCGGTGTGGACGTAGATCTCCGGCTCGGGCTTGACGAGGCCGCAGCTCGCGGAGAAGGTCGCGACCTCGAAGTGCGCGGCAAGCTCGGTGTCGGGCCACACGACGGGCACGTCCTCGCTGCACATCGAGATGAGCCCGCGCGGCACGCCGCGGCGGCCGAGCTCGTCGAGCGTCGCGATCGCGCCGTCGCGCGGCCGCAGGACGCGGCGCGTCACGTCGGTGCGCTCGTCGACGTAGGCGGCGATGTCGGCGTCGGCGACGCCCAGCGCGGCGTACGCCTCGGCGAGCGGCCCGGTCTGCCGCGCGCGGTAGGTGTCCATCCAGCGGCGCTCGAACTCCTCCTCCGTCACGCCGAGCCGCTCGCGCAGCGTGCGCCGGTGCGTGACGCCCTCGTCGACGGGCCACATGACGAGCGTGTCCCAGAGGTCGAAGATCACCGCCCGGAGACGCATGCGCGCAGCACCTCCCATGCCCGGCGGATGTCGTCCTCGGTCGTCTTCGCGTTGCCGATCGCGAGCCGGATCACGGTCTGTCCGCCGAGCCTCGCGGTCGCAACGAAGATCTCGCCTGTCGCCGTCGCGCGGCGCGCAAGCTCGTCGTTGTCGGCGTGCTTGTGGCGGAAGCAGACGGTCGAGAACGGATGCGGCGCGGAGACCTCCCAGTCGGGGTCGTCGTCGACGAGCGACGCGAAGAGCTGCGCGAGCCGCACGTGCTCGCGGATCAGCGCGCGGAGACCTTC
>JBKPLI010000069.1:0-11390 GCA_046731555.1 Actinomycetota bacterium
GTCGAGCGCCACGGCCGCGTCCGCTGCGAGGCGGTCGTCGAGCTCGCCGCCGCCGGCGACCGGCACGGGCGCGCCCTCGAACCGGCGCGTTCCGTCGACGCTCGCGAGCACCGCGTCGAGGTCGAGCAGCGCGGCGCGTCCCTCGCGCCGGCGCGCGCGGAGCAGGTCGACGCGGCCGACTGCCTCCTCGAACGTGCGCAGCCCGAGCTGCGCGAGGTAGCTCCGCGTCTCCTCGGCGACGTACATCAGGTACGCCTCGATCATCTCCGGCGTGGCCGCGAACTTCGAGCGCAGCTCGGTGTTCTGCGTCGCGATCCCGACCGGGCAGGTGTCGTTGTGGCAGGTGCGCACCATCAGGCAGCCCTCGGCGATCAGGAGCGCGGTGCCGAAGCTCACCTCGTCCGCGCCGAGCAGCGCCGCGACGACGACGTCGCGCCCGGTCTTGAAGCCGCCGTCGACGCGCAGGCGCACGCGGTCGCGCAGGCCGGTGCCGACGAGCGACTGCTGCGTCTCCGCTAGCCCGAGCTCCCACGGCGCGCCGGCGTGCTTGATCGACGAGAGCGGGCTCGCACCCGTGCCGCCGTCGGAGCCCGCGATGTGGATCACGTCCGCGAGCGCCTTCGCGACGCCGGCGGCGACGATGCCGACGCCTGCCTCGGCGACGAGCTTCACCGACACCTTCCCGTCTGCGTTCACACGGCGGAGGTCGAAGATCAGCTGCGCGAGGTCCTCGATGGAGTAGATGTCGTGGTGCGGCGGCGGCGAGATCAGCGCGACGCCCGGCTGCGTGTGCCGGAGGCGCGCGATCTCCGCCGAGACCTTGTGGCCGGGCAGCTGGCCGCCCTCGCCGGGCTTCGAGCCCTGCGCGATCTTGATCTGCAGCTCCTGCGCGAACGCGACGTACTCCGCCGTGACGCCGAAGCGGCCCGATGCGACCTGCTTGATCGCCGAGTTGCGCTCGTCGCGGAAGCGCGCCGGATCCTCGCCGCCCTCGCCCGAGTTCGACTTGCCGTGCAGGCGGTTGAACGCGATCGCGATCGTCTCGTGCGCCTCGGCCGAGAGCGAGCCGTGCGACATGCCGCCGCCCGAGAACCGCTGCACGATCTCGCCCGCGGGTTCGACCTCGTCGACCGGCACGGGGTCGGCGGCCGCGAGCTCGAGCAGGTCGCGCACCTCGAGCGCGGGACGCTCGTTGACGAGCGCGGCGAACTTCTCGTACGACGCGGCGCCCGCCCCGTTGAGTGCGCGGCGCAGCTCGTGCGCGGCGGCGACGTCCTTCAGCGCGTCGACGACGTCCGGGTTCGTCGCGTGCTCCTCGCCGCCCTTGCGGAACTTGAAGTAGCCGGGATGGTCCAGCTTCGCGCCCGCACGTTCGCGCCGGTCGAGCAGGTCGCGCTCGAGCTCGGCGTAGCCGACGCCGCCGATCGTCGACGGCGTGCCGCGGAACGAACGGTCGACGACCTCGTGCCCGAGGCCGACGGCCTCGAAGACCTGCGCGCCGCAGTAGCTCGCGACGTCGGAGATGCCCATCTTCGAGAGCACCTTGAGCACGCCCTTCTCGAGCGCCTCGACGTAACGGCGCTGCGCGTCGGCCGGCGACGGGTGGTCGCCGCCGAGCCGGTCGCCGGCCGCGAGGGAGGCGACGGTCTCGAGCGCGAGCCGGGGGCAGATCGCCTCGGCGCCGTACCCGAGCAGGCACGCGACGTCGTGCACCTCGCGCGCGTCGCCGCAGTCGACGACGAGGGTCGCGCGCGTGCGGAGCCCCTTCGCGACGAGGTGGTGGTGCACCGTCGCGACGGCGAGCAGCGACGGGATGGGCAGCCGATCGGGGCCTGCGTCACGGTCGGTGAGGACGATCGTCACGCCCTCGGCCGAGAGCTCGGCGGCCTCGTCGGCGAGCCTACGCAGTGCCTCGTGGAGCGTCGTCCCCGGCTCGAACGTCGCCGCGAGCCACGCTGCGGGCAGCGCCTCGAGCGCGTCGGGGTAGAGCACGAACGAGTCGAGCTCGAAGCACGCGGCGAGCTCCGGCCCCTCCTCGAGGATCGGCGAGCGTGCGCCGAGCAGCGTCTCGATCGACATCACGTCGCGCTCGCGCAGGTGGTCGATCGGCGGGTTCGTGACCTGTGCGAACCGCTGGCGGAAGTAGGAGGAGAGCGGGCGCGGGCGGTTCGCGAGCGGCGGGATCGCGGTGTCGTCGCCCATCGACGACGTGGGCTCGTGACCGGTGGCGGCCATCGGCCGCACGCACCCGAGGATGTCCTCGCGCGTCCAGCCGTGGAGGATCTGCGCCGGCTGAGGGTCCTGCTCGGGCGGCTCGACCGGCGTGCCGGTCGAGAAGGGCACGCGCCGTTCGGCGAGCCACTCGCCGTACGGCAGCCGCGCGGCGAGACGCGCCTTGATCTCGACGTCGAGCTGGAGGCCGGCCTCGGGGTCGACGGCGACGATCTCGCCAGGCCCGAGCTTCACGCGGCGCACCGGGCCGTGGCCGCCGAGGTCGACGACGCCGGCCTCGGACGCGCACACGACGAGCCCGTCCGCACACACGGCGAGGCGCAGCGGCCGCAGCCCGTTGCGGTCGAGGCACGCGCCGACGACGCGTCCGTCCGTGAAGACGAGCGCGGCCGGGCCGTCCCACGGCTCGACGAGGCCCGCGTGGTAGCGGTAGAAGTCGCGCACCTCGGACGTGAGCTCGGCGTCGCGCTGCCACGCCGGCGGCACGAACATGGTCAGCGCGTGGCGGATGTCGCGCCCGTGCCGCACGACGACCTCGATCGCGTTGTCCAGCATCGCCGAGTCGGAGCCCGACTCGTCCACGACGGGCCGGAGCAGCTCGTCGTCCTCCGACCCGAGCCGGCCCTCGCGGGCCCGCATCCAGTTGATGTTCCCCTGGATCGCGTTGATCTCGCCGTTGTGGCAGAGGAGCCGGAACGGCTGTGCGCGTTCCCACGACGGCGCCGTGTTCGTCGAGAAGCGCTGGTGGAAGATCCCGAAGTGCGCCTCGAAGCGCGGATCCTGCAGATCGAGGTAGAAGTCGGCGAGGTGGTCGGCGGCGCACAGGGCCTTGTAGGTCACGGTGCGGAAGGAGAGCGACGCCACGTACGGGCCGCCCGCCGCCTCGATGCGCTTGCGGGCGCGGAGGGCGCGGCGCTCGAGCTCGTCCGAGCCGGCGCCGTCTGCGACGAGGATCGCCTGCTCGATGCCGGGCGCGGACGCCTGCGCCTGCGGGCCGAGCGCGTCGAGGTCGCGCGGCACCTCGCGCCAGCCTGCGACCTCGATCCCCTCGGCGCGGCAGCCCTGCTCGACGGCCGCGCGGTCGCCGTCGCCGCGCACGAAGACCATCGCGAGGCCGCGGCCCTCCCCGGCGAGGAAGGCGGGGATCGGCACGAGAATCCCTGCTCCGTCGCCGGTTTTCCCGTCGGCGACGGTCGCGCCGCGGTGGCGGACGCGGTTGAGAGCCTCGATCGTCGTCTCGACGAGCACGCGCGAGCGGCGGCCGCCTGCATCGGCGACGAAGCCGATGCCGCAGGAGTCGATCTCGTGCGTTGGGTCGAACAGCGTGGCGCGTCGCGTCACGTGTGGCCTTTCGTCGTAGGAGCCGCTCTCCGCCGGTTTTGTGTCTGCTAGCCGGCGGGGCGGAGATGCGGTCGCCGGCTAGCCCGTAGCGAGCTTGCGAATAAACGCGATGGCGACGAGGAGGGAAGCCGGACGGTGCATCGCTTTAAAAAGCATAGTCCGATGTCCGGACGGAGCGCAAGCCAAAACTATCCTCGGGATAGCCACCGCCTACGGCGGTGAGTACACTCCGGCCATGACCGAACGGACGATGAACGAGGTCCACGGCGAGACCTGTGCCGTGGCCGCCACGACCGAGCTGATCGCGACGAAGTGGACGCCGCTGCTCGTGCACGACATGTCCGAGGGGCCTCGCCGCTTCATGCAGCTCGAGCACGCGTGCCCCGGGATCAGCCCGCGGACGCTCTCCGAGCGCCTGCAGATGCTCGAGCAGGAGGGCATCGTGATCCGACGGAGCTACCCGGAGTCGCCGCCCCGCGTGGAGTACGAGCTGACGGAGAAGGGCTTCGCGCTCCTCCCGATCATCGAGGCGATGCGCTCGTTCGGGCGCGCGTGGCTCGTCACCGAGCCCGCCAAGCGCCGCCGCCGCACGACCGTCGGTCGCTAGCGGCACGTATCGCAGGCGACGCACGCTTCGTGCGTCGCTTTCACGATTGAAGCTTGACAGCGCATGCACCCTCGGGCATGCTCAGCGGCAGATGACCGCGACGACGAGCATCGACGCACGCCTTCTGACGGGCCTCCTGGCCCTCTCGCTGCTCGTCCTCGTCATCACGATTCTCCCCCTCTAGGGGGAGCGCGCACTCACGCGGCGACCGAGCCGCAGACGCCCACTGAATCGCAGGAGTAGTGCGTCCCGCGTGGGGATGCACCTGACGACAGGAGCTATCGAGTGCGCAGGATCAAGTTCTTCGACACGACGCTGAGGGACGGCGAGCAATCGCCGGGCATCGCTCTGCGGCCGGACGACAAGGCCGCGATCGCGGTCGCGCTCGAGCAGCTCGGCGTCGACGTTGTCGAGGCGGGCTTCGCCGCCTCGTCCCCCGGTGACTTCGCCGGCGTGGCCGCGGTGTGCGAGGCGGTCGAGTCCGTGACCGTCGCATCGCTCGCACGCACGACCAAAGAGGATCTCGACGCGAGCGCCGAGGCCCTGCAGGGCGCGCCGCGCTCGCGCATGCATGTCTTTCTCGCCACGAGCCCGATCCACATGGAGCGGAAGCTCGGCATGGAGCCGGCCGAGGTACTCGAGCGGGTCTCGTGGTCGGTCGCCTACGCGAAGGATCTCGTCGACGAGGTCGAGTTCTCGGCCGAGGACGCGACGCGTTCCGACCCCGAGTTCCTCGCGGAGGTCTGTCGCCGCGCGATCGCGGCCGGCGCGGCGACCGTCAACCTCCCGGACACGGTCGGCTGGATGTTCCCCGAGGAGCTCACGGCCATGCTCCGGCGCGTCGTCGAGCTCTGCCCCGAGCTGGAGGGCGTCGAGCTCTCGGTGCACTGCCACAACGACCTCGGGCTCGCGGTCGCGAACTCGCTTGCGGGGATCGCGGCCGGCGCGACGCAGGTCGAGTGCACGATCAACGGCCTCGGCGAGCGCGCGGGCAACGCAGCGCTCGAGGAGATCGTGATGGCGATGCGCGTGCGCCGCGACGCGATGCAGACGAAGGACCGGATCGACGCGCGCAGGCTCTACACGACGTCCGCGCTCGTCTCGCAGCTCACGGGCTACGTGGTGCAGCGGAACAAGCCGGTCGTCGGTGCGAACGCGTTCGCGCACGAGGCCGGCATCCACCAGGACGGCGTCCTGAAGGACGTCTCGACGTACCAGATCATCGACCCGGCCGAGGTCGGCGCGATGATGTCGCTCCCGCTCGGCAAGCACTCGGGCCGCCACGCGTTCTCGAAGGCGTGTGCGGAAGCCGGGCTCGAGCTGTCGCGCGACGAGCTGGCCGAGGCGTTCGCCCGGTTCAAGCGGCTCGCCGACTCGGGCGAGGTCGTG
Organism: Actinomycetota bacterium; assembly: GCA_046731555.1. Taxonomy (GTDB): domain Bacteria; phylum Actinomycetota; class Thermoleophilia; order Gaiellales; family Gaiellaceae; genus PALSA-600. The sequence goes on from JBKPLI010000069.1 coordinate 5,570, forward strand.
ACGCTCGACGACGTGTTCGCCGGGGTGGCGGCATGAGCCGGCTTCGGAAGGAGGGGCAATGATGGCCTCGCAGAGCGTTGCGTGCCTGGCCGGCGACGGCGTCGGCCCCGAGCTGATGGCGGAGGCGACGCGCGCACTCGCCGCCGTCTGCCGCATGCACAGCGTCGCGATCGACGACGTGCACCTGCCGTTCGGCGGCGAGGCCGTGACCCGCTACGGCCATCCGCTGCCTCCCGCGACGCGCCGCGGCTACCGCGGCGTCGAGGCGATCCTCGTCTCGTCGCCGCACGAGCCGGCGCTCGAGGGTGTGAAGGCCGACGTCGACCCGACCTGCCGCGTGGCGCGCGTTCACGTGCGGCGGGGTGCCGACGTCCTCGTGATCGGCCCGGTCGGGCCGTGTGCCGAGGTGACCGCGGTGGCGCGCGCGTTCGACGCCGCAGCGACGCGCCGCGCCCGCGTCACCTCGGTCGGCACGTCGCCTGAGCTGCGGGCGGCGGTCGACGCGGAGCGCGAGCGCCGCGCGGGCATCGCTGTCGAGCGCTCGACGCTCGGCGAGGTGCTCGTCGCGCTCGTCGACGAGCCGCACGCGCTCGACGTGGTAGTCGCCGACGGTCCGCTCGCCGGGGGCATCGCCGACGCGGCGGCGCATCTCTCGCACACGACGGCGGTGATGGCGTACGGCTGGGTCTCCGACGACGGCCCCGGCGTGTTCGTGCCGGCGACCTGCGAGTCGGACGACGTCGCAGGCTTCGGCGTCGCGAACCCGGCCGGGATGCTGCTCACCGCCGCATTGCTCCTCGGCGAGGGGCTCGGCCGCCGCAGCGCCGCGCGCACGCTCGAGCGCGCCGTCGGCGAGGTCGTGCGCATGAACGGCTCCGCGCCGCACGGCACGCGCGCGTTCACCGACGAGGTGATCGCCCGCCTGCCGGAGGCGCGCACGGACGTCGACCACTTCGAAGAGGTGTGGGCGGCGTGACGCGCATGCTCGGGTCCGACGCGATCCTCCGCAGCCTCGAGGCCGAGGGCGTCGACACGATGTTCGGCATCCCGGGCGGGGCGATCCTCCCGACCTACGACGCGATCGCGCGCGGGACGACCGTCCGCCACGTGCTCGCACGCCACGAGCAGGGCGCGGGTCACATGGCCGAGGGCTACGCGCGCGCGTCGGGCCGCGTCGGCGTCGCGATGGCGACCTCCGGCCCGGGCGCGACGAACCTCGTCACGCCGATCGCCGACGCGTGGATGGACTCGACCCCGCTCGTGTGCATCACGGGCCAGGTGCGCTCCAACCTGATCGGCACCGACGCGTTCCAGGAGATCGACGCGACCGGCATCACGCTTCCGATCGTCAAGCACTCCTGGCTCGTGCAGGACGTGCGCGAGCTGCCGGCGACGATGAAGGCCGCCTTCGAGATCGCGCGCACCGGCCGCCCCGGCCCCGTGCTCGTCGACGTCGCGAAGGACGTGCAGGAGGCCGAGCTCGACTTCGCCTATCCCGACGAGGCCGACCTCCCCGGCTGGAAGCCGCCGGCGAAGGTGCACGCGCGGCAGGTCGTGGCCGCCGCGCAGGCGATCGCCGAGGCGCAGCGGCCGATCGTCTACGTCGGCGGCGGCGTCGTGAACGCCGAGGCGGCCGCGGAGCTGCTCGCCCTCGTGCAGGCGGCCGAGCTCCCGGCGGTGACGACGCTGATGGCAAAGGGTGTCTTGCCCGACTCGCATCCGCTCAACTACGGCCCGCCCGGCATGCACGGCTCGAAGTGGGCCAACTGGGCGCTGAACAAGGCCGACCTGATCATCGCGGTCGGCACGCGCTTCGACGATCGCGTCACCGGCAAGGTCTCGGCCTTCGCGCCGGGCGCGCGCGTCATCCACTTCGACATCGACGCCGCCGAGGTCGGGAAGATCCGCCGCGCCGACATCCCGGTCGTCGGCCCGCTGCGCCTCGCGCTCGCGCAGCTGACGCACGAGGTGCTGGCGCTCGGCGTTCGGCCGCGCGTCGAGTGGCTCGCGCAGCTCGAGGACTGGCGCGACCGCTACCCGTACAAGTACCGCCGCGCCGACGGCGTGCTCAAGCCGCAGTCGATCCTCGAGGCGCTGCGCGACGTCGCGGCGACGCGCGAGGAGGACGTCGTCTACACGACGGGCGTCGGCCAGCACCAGATGTGGGCGATGCAGTACCTCGTCTGCGAGCGACCACGGATGTTCATCACCTCCGGTGGGCTCGGCACGATGGGCTACGGCCTACCGGCCGCGATCGGCGCGAAGGCCGCACGGCCGGACGCGACCGTCGTTTGCGTCGACGGCGACGGCTGCTTCCAGATGACGTGCCAGGAGCTCGCGACGGCCGCGCTCGAGCGGCTGCCGATCGTGACCGTGATCGTCAACAACGGCTGGCTCGGGATGGTGCGGCAGTGGCAGGAGCTCTTCTACGACGAGCGCTACTCGCAAACGCATCTCACGCACCAGGTACCGGACTACGCGCAGCTCGCGGAGGCGTTCGGCTGCGCCGGCTTCACCGTCGAGTCCGAGGACGACCTCGAGTCGGCGCTCGTCGAGGCGATGGACTGCGGCCGCACGGCCGTCGTCGACGCCCGCTGCTGCGCCGAGGAGAACTGCTACCCGATGGTGCCTGCGGGCGCCGCGGCCGTGGACGTGATCGAGCTACCCGACGAGGAGCCCGCCCGCGCATGAGCCTGCACACGGTGTCGGTGCAGCTGGAGAACAAGCCGGGAGCGCTCGCGCGCATCTCGCAGCTGTTCGCGCGGCGCGGCTACAACATCCAGAGCCTGGCCGTCGGGCCGACGGAGCGCGAGGGCATCTCGCGCCTGACCCTCCGCGTCGACTGCGAGGAGGGCTCGCTCGAGCAGATCGAGAAGCAGATGCACAAGCTCGTGAACGTGCTGCGGGTGACCGAGCTCCCGCCCGGCGAGACCCTCGAGCGCGAGCTCGCGCTCATCACCGTCAGCGTCGCGCCGGACAAGCGGGCCGAGCTGATCGCGCTCGGCCAGGTGTTCGGCGCGCGGGTCGCGGACATCGGCCGCGACTCGCTGATGTTCGAGATCGTCGGCGTGCCCGAGGAGCTCGACGCGTTCGAGGAGGTGCTGCGACCGCACGGTGTGCGGGAGCTCGTCCGTACCGGGCGCATCGGGCTGCGCCGGCCCCGTACAGGATCCACGCGGCGGATGCGCTCGGCCGCGGTCGTCTCGTGAAAGGAGCCCCGCGTGGCTGAAGTGCTGAAGAGTGGGAACGTCGACCTCCTCTCCGGGAAGGTCGCGGTGATCGGATACGGCAGCCAGGGCCACGCGCACGCGCTGAACCTGGCCGACTCCGGCGTCGAGGTCGAGGTGGGGCTCCGGCCCGGCAGCGCGTCGCGTGCCGCGGCCGAGGACGCCGGCCTGACCGTTCGCGACACGGCGGACGCCGTTCGCGGCGCGCAGCTCGTCGCGCTGCTCGTACCCGACGGCGCACAGCCGGCGCTCTTCCGCGAGGAGGTCGAGCCGAACCTCGAGCCGGGCGCGGCGCTCCTCTTTGCGCACGGCTTCAACGTCCACTACGGCCGGATCGACGCGCCCGAGGGCCACGACGTCGTGATGGTCGCGCCGAAGGGGCCCGGCCACATCGTGCGCCGCCTGTACGAGGAGGGCTACGGCACGCCTGCGCTCGTCGCGGTCGCCCGTGACGCCAGCGGGCAGGCGCGCGAGCTCGCGCTCGCCTACGGCGCGGCGCTCGGCGCGGCGCGCGCCGGCATGGTCGAGACGACGTTCGAGGAGGAGACCGAGAGCGACCTCTTCGGCGAGCAGGCCGTCCTGTGCGGCGGCGTCACGCAGCTCATCCGCCACGGCTTCGAGACGCTCGTCGAGAACGGCGTGCAGCCCGAGGTCGCGTACTGGGAGTGCCTGCACGAGCTGAAGCTGATCGTCGACCTGATCTGGGAGGGCGGCATCGAGCGCATGCACTACTCGATCTCCGACACGGCCGAGTACGGCTCGCACGCGGTCGGCCCGAAGGTCGTCGACGACGCGGTGCGCGAGAACATGCGCGCAGTCTTCGCTGCGATCAAGGACGGCTCGTTCGCGCGCGAGTGGATCGCGGAGATGGACCGCGGGCAGCCGAGCCTCGAGGAGTACCGGCGCAAGCTCGCCGAGACGGAGCTCGAGCAGGTCGGCGCACGGCTCAGAGCGCTCAACGAGCGTAAGGTCGCGGAGGTCCATGGCATCGGTTGACGTTCCCGTCGCGCTGCTGGGCTACGGCACGGTCGGCGCGGCCGTCAACCGGCTCCTGACGGAGTCGGGCGACGACATCGAGCGCGCGACGGGCCACCGTCTGCGCGTCGTCAAGGCACTGGTGCGCGACGCCGGAAAGGAGCGTGACTTCCCGCCTGCGGGCGGCGTGCTCACCGAGGACGTCAACGACGTGCTCGACGACCCGTCCATCGCCGTCGTCGCGGAGGTGATGGGCGGCGTCGAGCCGACGGGCGACTACGTGCTGGACCTGCTCCGACGCGGGAAGCACGTCGTCTCGGCGAACAAGCAGCTCGTCGCCCGGCGCGGCGCCGAGCTGTTTGCGGCCGCCTCCGAGTCGGGCGTGCAGCTGCGGTTCGAGGCGAGCGTGTGCGCAGCGATCCCCGTGATCAAGGTGCTGCGCGAGTCGCTCCTCGTCACCAACGTGCACCGCGTGCTCGGGATCGTGAACGGCACCACGAACTTCGTGCTCACGGAGATGGAGGCCGGCAAGAGCTACGACGAGGCGCTCGCGGAGGCGCAGGCGCGCGGGTTCGCGGAGGCGGATCCGACCGAGGACGTCTCAGGCGCGGACGCCGCGGCGAAGATGGCGATCCTCGCGTCGGTCGCGTTCGGCTCCCGCGTCGAGCTCGACGAGGTCGACCGCGTGGGCATCGACGAGCTCGACCCGATGGACGTCGCCGCCGCGCGCCAGCTGGACATGGTCGTGCGCCTCGTCGGCGCAGCGCGGCTCGTCGAGGGGCACGTCGACGTGCGCGTGCGGCCGTCGTTCGTCGACCGCCACCATCCGCTCGCCGCGGTCGAGGGCGCGTTCAACGCCGTGATGCTCCAGGGCGACGCGATCCGCGAGATCACGCTCGAGGGTCCCGGCGCCGGCGGGATCGAGACCGCGTCCGCCGTCGTCGCGGACATGGCGAGCGTGATCGGCACGATGGGCACCGGCTTCCTGCAGAACGACGGCGCGTGGCGCACGCTGCCGCGCCTGCCGGCGGGCGAGCACCGATCCCCGTTCTACTTCCGCCTCGCCGTCACCGACCGTCCCGGCGTGCTCGCGCGCGTCGCCGACCTGCTCGCGCAGCGCGAGATCTCCGTCGCGCGCCTGCTGCAGTACCAGAACGGCGACGGCGCGGCGCTGCACGTCGTCACCCACGAGACGAGCGCCGGCGCGCTCGACGAAGCGCTTGACGCGATCGAGGCGCTCGACGAGGTGCGCAGGCGGCCGCTGCCGCTGCCCGTGATCTCGGCGCGCGGGGTGGAGGAGCTCGGATGGGCGTGATCGCGCGCCACCGCGACCGGCTGCCGGTCAGCGCCGCGACGCCCGAGCTCACGCTCGGCGAGGGAAGCACGCCCCTCGTCGCGGCGCCGCGCCTGTCGGAGCAGCTCGGCTGCGAGGTGCACCTCAAGTGCGAGGGGCTGAACCCGACCGGCAGCTTCAAGGACCGCGGCATGGCCGTCGCCGTCGCGAAGGCGGTCGAGGAGGGCGCGGCCGGCGTCGCGTGCGCGTCGACCGGCAACACCGCCGCGTCGGCCGCGGCATACGCGGCGCGCGCCGGGCTGCCGGCGCTCGTGCTGCACCCGAC
>JBKPLI010000070.1:0-5149 GCA_046731555.1 Actinomycetota bacterium
CAAGGTGCACGAGTTCCCCGTCGTGCTCGTCGGCTCGGACCACTGGCGGCCGATGCTGGACTGGCTCCGCGACCGGCTGCTCGGCGGCGGGATGGTCTCGCCCGACGACGTGGCGCTCCTGCACCTCACTGACGACGCGGCCGAGGCGGTCGAGCTCGTCGTCGAGTGCTTCGAGCGACGGTGCGCGGACGCACCCGCCGCGCCCGAGAAGGAAGACGCGCAGTGACGCGCGCCTTCCTCCACGACGCGTGACGCCTACGCGAGCGGCTCGCCCGTCTCGAGCAGCGTCTTCAGCCCGCTGAGCACCATCATCCAGCCGGCGCCCGACACGCTCTCCGCCGTCTTCGGCGCGCCCTCGAGCCGGTCGTGCGTGACCGTGACCAGGCTGATGCCGCCGTCCTGCGCCTCGATCTCCCAGGTCACGCGGCTCGGCTCCTCGGCCCCGAGCTCCGGGTCGTACAGCGCGTGCCACGTGTGCACGAACCGCCGGGGCGGGTCGACCTCGAGCACCTCGCCGTCGACGACGAGCACCCCGTCGCCGTCCCCCGCGAGCGAGCGGTACGCGCCGCCCGCCCGCAGCTCATGGTCGGCACGCGTGCCGTGGAAGTACCGCTGCGTGAACTCGGCCTTCGTGATCGCGTCCCAGATCCGCAGCGGGTCCGCCTTGATGAACACCTGGTAGACCTGCAGCGTCTTCGCCTCCACCATCGTCGTCATGCCGTCTCCTCCAGCTCGTTCTTGAGATCCGCGAGCGCCGAGGCACGGCGCTCGGTGTACTTGTCGATCCACCGGTCGTGGATCAGCCGGATCGGGACGGGGTTCAGGTAGTGCAGCTTCTCGCGCCCCGACCGGCGTGTGACGACGAGGCCCGCGCCTTCGAGCACGCGCAGGTGCTTCATGACGCCGAAGCGGCTCATCTCGAGCTCGGACTCGAGCTCGGTCAGCGTGCGGCCGTCACGCGCGAAGAGCCGGTCGAGCAGATGCCGCCGCGTCGGGTCCGCGAGCGCCTTGAACACGGGATCGTCGTCGTCCACCCGCCGGACGATACGTGACCCAAAGGTCACATGTCAAGGGACGCTACCGGGCTGCCCTGCCCTCACCCGAGCGCAGGAACTTCTCGACGTCGTCGTAGCGGCCGCCCTCGTTCGCGAACTCGACGTAGTTGCGCGCGGTCGCGAGCCACTCGAGCGTCGACGGCTGCATCGCGCCCAGCGCGTGCTCGAGGTGCCGCATTGCCAGCGGCGGCTCGCCGCCGGTCTCGATGGCCTCCTCGATCACCTCGTCGACGGCGCGCTCGACGAGCGCGCGCACGTCCGCGCCGCTGAAGAGCCGCGTCTCGCGCGCGAGCCGCGGGACGTCGACGCCCTCGGCGTGCCGGTCGGCGAGCAGCAGCTCGAGGATCCGTGCCCGCGCGGGCTCGTCCGGCGGCGGCACGAAGAGCATCCGGTCGAAGCGGCCGGGACGTTTGAGCGCCTCGTCGACGTCCCACGGCGCGTTCGTCGCCGCGAGCACGAGCAGGTCGCGGTTGTCCGAGCCGATCGCGTCGAGCTCTTGCAGCAGCTGGTCGACGAGCGGCCGCCCGGCGCTGCCGGTGTGCTTGCGGCGCGCGAAGCCGATCGCGTCGAGCTCGTCGAGGAACAGCACGCACGGCGCCGCCGCCCGCGCCTCCTCGAACGCCGCGTGCAGGTTCTGCTCGCTCGCGCCGAACCACGGATCGAGCACCTGCTCGATGCGCACGTTCTGGAACGGCAGGTCGCACTCGCCCGCGGTTGCACGCGCGAGCATCGTCTTGCCGCAGCCGGGCGGGCCGTAGAGAAGGACGCCGCCGCCCGCGCCGCGGCCGTACTTGAGGTACAGGTCGGGCCGCTGGTACGGGAGGATGATCAGCCGCGTCACGGCCTTCTTCACGTCCGCGAGTCCGCCGACCTGGTCGAACCGCAGCTTCTCGCGCTCCTCGAGCTCGAGCGGCGGCAGCTCGAGCTCGTCCGGGCCGATCGGCACGAGCCCGCCGGCGCCGAGCCGTCCGTCGAGCTGCGTCTGGAGCTCGGCCAAGCCTTCCGTGACGCCGGCCTCGCGCGCTACGTCGAGCAGCGCCGCCACGAGGTCGAGCCGGCCGAGGTCGAGCGCGACCTGCGCGGCCACGACCGCCTCTGCGCCGCCGAGCGAGCGCTCCTCGACGAGGAGGGCGTACTCGTCGAGCGCCTCGGCGCGGCGGCCGGCGGACGCCAGCGTCTCGGCGAGCAGCAGCCGCAGCGGCGCGTTCGACGGGTCTGCGGACAGCGCGGCGCGCAGCGCCTCGACGCGGTCGCTCACCGCGCCCTCCACTTCAGCCAGCGAAGAAGCAGCGGCGGCACGACCCAGCTGTAGACGACGAGCGTCAGGTACACGATCACGAGCGGGATGACGAGCCAGCCGATGCCGAGACCGGCGGTGACGGCGAAGAGCGCGATGTACGCGAGCCACACCTTGCCGGGCCCGAACCGCTCGAACGGGAGCAGCGGCCACATCAGCGGGTGCGTCGCCCACCGGCTCCGCCGTGCGATCTGCGCCACGTCGTGGTCCGACGGGTCGTAGCGCGCCGCCGTCTCGAAGTGCCGCCGCGCCTCGCGCGACCAGCCGCGCTGCGAGAGCGCCGACCCGCGCAAGAGGTGCGCCGAGAGCTCCTCGGGGTCGTCGGCGAGCACGGCTTCCGCGTGGCGCGCCGCCGCCTTGTCGTCGCCGCTCAGGAACGCGATCACGCCGCGCGCCTGGACGACGTGCAGCGAGAGCGGGTCGACGCGCGCGGCCTCGTCGAGCAGGCGCCTCGCCTTGTCGAGCTGCCCGGCGCGCGCGACGAGCAGCGCGTACTGCGACAGGAGCGCCGAGTTCTCCGGGTCGATGCGGAGCGCCGCGAGGAACGCGCGCTCGGCGGCTGCGAGGTCGCCCGCGCCACGGTGCGCGAGTGCGCTCATCAGGAGGAGCACGATGTCGTCGGGGTCGAGCTCGAGCCCACGCGCAGCCGCGTCGATCGCGTCCGTGTGCCGCTCGAGCTCGACGAGCGCGGCGGCGCGGAGCTCCCAGTACTCCGGATCCTCGACGTCGTTCTGCCGCCCCTCGAGCACCTCGAGCGCACGCCGCGGCTGGTCGATGTCGAGGTAGTGCTGCGCGAGGCCGAGGTTGCCGGAGCCGACGTCCATCAGCCGAAGATCGCGTCGAGCGCCGCGACGCCGCCAACGATGATCCCGAGCTGGACGGCGCCGCCGACGAGCGTCGCGAGCAGGCCCGGCACCCACATCGAGTCGTACTGCTCGTCCTCGGAGAGCGGCGACCGGAACGAGTACACGCGGTCCGCCGGCTGCAGCAGCTTGTAGATCGCGCCGGCGAGCAGGACGGCGACGACGCGGTAGCCAATGCGGGTCGCGCGCCCGAAGTCGCCGCCGTACAGGGCGTACGAGACCACCACCGACACGACGACGCCCAGCGCGCCGAGCACGACGATCCACCGCCGCGTCTCCTCCGGCGCACCGAGCCGCTTCGCGTTCAGCCACGCGATCGTCGCGAGCGGCAGCGCGCCGCCGAAGAACGCCACGTAGAACTGCGAGCCGAGATTCCACGGCCGCTCGCCCGCGGGCAGCGCCTCGACGCGCGCCTCGCCCTGCAGCGAGGCGGCGAACAGGTCGTCGTCGGCCCTCGTCGTCACCGCCGCGCGAGCGTACCCGTCTACGTCTCGGGAATCACGTAGTACGGGCCGGGCGGCGTCTGACCGGGGCCGTAGATCGTGGTCGCGCCTTCGGGGACGTAGCGCGAGAGGAACGTGTCCGAGTGGATGAGCTTCCCGGCCCGGTCGTAGACCTTGCGCTTCACCGTCACGTCGAAGCCCTGGGCGCCGCTGCCGTGGACGACCTTCCTCGAGCCGCGTGGGGCCTTCGGGTCGACGGCGTACTGCATCGTCGGCGCCTTGAAGTTCGTCTTGTCGGACGTCGTCGTCTCGACGCGCCGGTGCGCGGGCGAGCCGTAGAACGTGAACGTCAGCGTCGCGTCCGTGTACGAGGCCTTGATCAGCAGGCCGCTCGCGTAGTCGTTCCGGAAGCGGAAGTCGGGCCCGTCCCACGACACCGTCGCGTCGCGGCCGAGCGGGTAGTGCGAGATGTAGAGGTTGTGGTTGTGCCGCTCGAGGATCGGGAGACCGAGCTCGAACGCGTTGTTGAACAGCGTCGTCGCGGTCTGGCACACGCCGCCGCCGATCGACGGCAGGAGCAGCGAGCCGACGATCATCTGCCCCTCGAGGAAGCCGCGCTCGGGCGTGCGCTCGCCCACGACGTCGTTGAACGAGAACGACTCCCCCGGCTCGATCACGGTGCCGTCGATGTAGTCCGCCATCAGGTGCACGTTGTGGACGCGGTTCGACGACGAGACACCCATCTCCGTCGTGAACGACGACACCTTCGTGCGGATGTTCAGCGCGCGCGCCTTCGCCGTCGTGAGCTCGGGCTCGCGCGGGCCGAGCTCGATGCGTGCGACGCGGTCGCCGTGTGCGGCGACGGAAAGCGCGGCCGCGAGCCGGTCGGGGTCGACGTCGCGGCCCGCCGACGACGGCGCGACGGTGACGCGGTCGCCGTTCACGACGAAGCGCGCGTTGCGGGCGCGGACGATCCAGTTGCCGAGCCGCGGCCGCACGACGTCCGCGAGCCGCCCGCGGTCGAGCACGACCGCGAACCGGTGCGCGCGCGGCCGGAACTCGAGCGTGCGCGCGATCTGCGCAGGCGTAAGCGCGCCGCGCCGGGCGCCGTGGTACTCGATCGCGATCGGCGCGCTGACGTAGGCGCGCGCCGTCTCGGCCGCACTGTGTGCCGCCGGGTCGCCGATCGCGGGCGCGATCTCGGCGAACGGCGCGACGATCCGCTCCGAGCCCGACGCGATCGCGCGCACGAGCGCGGCGCGCTGCAGCTTCAGCCCGACCTTCGCCGGCCGGACGACCGGCTCGGTGCCGCGGAGCTCGACACTCGCGGACTCCGGCTCACGGCCGAGCAGCGCGATCGCGTCGACGTACGTGTTCGGCCGGAGCTTCCAGACCGGCGCGACGTCCGTCCGGCCGAGCGCGAACGCCGAGCCCGTCGCGAGCGCCGCGTCCGCGGTCGCACCAGCGTCGAGTTGCAGCACGTCGCCGCGG
>JBKPLI010000071.1:0-13486 GCA_046731555.1 Actinomycetota bacterium
ACGGAACTCGTGCGCGCCGCGAAACGCTAGGCGGCGAACTCGGCGACCGTGCCGGATCCGGCCCGGCGCAGCAACTCGGCGACGGCCTCACGGCCCTCGTCGCCGTAGTCGCACGTCATGTCGTTCACGTACATCGCGACGAAGCGGTCTGTGGTCGCCTCGTCGATGCCGCGTCCGAACCCGCGTGCGTACTCCATCGCCTCGCCGCGATGCTCGAGCCCGGTGCGAATCGCCGCGCCGAGCACGTCGGATACGGCGGGCAGGAGCTCGCCGAGGTCGCGCCGCGCCACGTTCACGCCGAGCGGGAGCGGCAGCCCGGTCTCGAGCAGCCACCACTCGCCGAGATCGAGCGCCTTCTGCAGTCCGGCGGCCCCGTACGTGAGCTGGCCCTCGTGGATGACGACGCCGGCGTCCGCGCGGCCGCTCGCGACCTCGTCGATGATGCGGTCGAACGGCAGCTCGCGCACGCGCACGTCGTCGCCGAGCGCGAGGCGCAGCACGAGGTACGCGGTCGTGAGGCGGCCCGGGATGACGATCTCGAGGCCGCGCAGGCGCTCGAGGTCGGCGGGCTCGCGCGTCACCACGACAGGCCCGTAGCCGGAGCCGATCGACGCGCCGTGCGGGAGCAGGACGTAGCGGTCGGCGACCGCGGAGTACGCGCCGAGCGAGATCGCTGTCACCTCGAGCCGGCCCTCCGTCGCCCACTCGTTGAGCGTCTGGATGTCGGACACGACCTGCTCGAACTCGAGTCCGCGGGCGTCGACCCGCCCCGCCTCGAGCGCCCAGAACATGAACGCGTCGTCGGGGTCCGCGCTGTGCCCGACCCGGATCAGCACGCCGCGGACGCTACCGAACGGCTACGAGCGGCCGAAGAAGAACCGCTCGAGCGGCTGCAGGAGCTCCTCGCGCCGGAACGGCACGACCTTCTCCGCCGAGCCGTCGTCCTCCGAGACCACGCAGTCGTCCTCGAGCGTCGCATTCGCCGCGTCGAGCGCGTCGCCGAGCTCGAAGCCCTCCCAGACGTAGTCGTCGCGGTGCGGCTCGTGGGACGAGCGATGCTGCGGGTTGACGGCGCGGCCCACGGCCCACACGGCTCCGGGCCGGCGCTCGATCCAGATCACGATGCGCTCTGCGGCGCCCGCGTCGTCGCGTCCGTTGACGACCCGCTCGGCGAGACGCCCAGGCGTCTCCTTGGACTTCACGGACTCGACTATACAATCGCCCCGTGGCCAGCCTGAGAGACCTCTTCCGCAACCCGTTCTCGTTCCTCTTCTCGCGCTCGCAGAGCGAGGACCGGATGGCGCAGTACGTGATCCGCGAGCACCACCGGGGCCGCCCCTTGACCGAGATCCTGGAGGACAACTACGTCAAGAACCGCTGCACGCCTCAGCAGATCCAGCGGCTCCTCGACCGTCCCGAGATCGTGCACGCGATCGGCGACGACCTGATCGCGCAGGCGCGCCCGACCGCCGCCCGCAGCACCTAGGCGCCGAGCTCGGTCCCGACGCTGCGCTCGCGTGCGAGCTCGACGATGCGCGCCGCGACGGCGAGGTCCCACGCGGCGAGCCCGTTCGACTTGAAGAGCACGATGTCGGAGTCGGCGTGCCGCCCTTCGACCTCGCCCGCGACGACCTCGTGCAGCTCGTGCACCTCGAGCCAGTCCAGGACGCCGCGATCGACGGGCTCGATCAGGTCGCCAGCCTCCTGCTTCGACTGCTCGCGCGAGTCGCAGCACACGAACGTCGCACGCTCGAGCACGACGTTGTCGAGCTCACGCGCCTCCGGATCGTTCGCACCGACGCCGCACACGAGCGCGCCCTCGCGCAGCCACTCCCCGCGGACGACCGGGTCGCGCGACGTGGTCGCGGTGACGACGACGTCCTGCGCCGCGGCGTCGCTGTGCGACTCGGCCGGGTCGCAGTCGTGCACGCGGCAGAACTCGGTCAGCCGCTCGGCGTTCCGGCAGTAGACGACGACGCGCTCGAGCGCGGGCAGCGCAACGCGCAGCACCTCGACGTGCGCTGCGGCCTGTCGTCCGCAGCCGATGATCCCGAGCGTCGACGCGCCCGGCCCGGCGAGGTACCTCGCCGCCACGCCCGAGGCGGCGGCCGTGCGCAGCTCCGAGAGCGTCTCCGCCTCGAGCACGGCCTCCACGCGCGCATCCTCGAGCGAGAAGAGCACGACCACGAACGGCGTCCCGCGCGGCGCGAGCCACGCGTACGACTTGAGCCCCGCGTAGCCGAGCTCGGCATCGGCGCACGACATGACCGCGAACACGCCGTCCTCGAGCAGCACGCGCGACCGCGGCGGGTTCTGAACCGCGCCGCGTGCGATCCGGCGGAACGACTCCTCGACCGCGTCGAGCGCATCCGCCGGTGTCAGGAGCTCCGCCACCTGCGACTCCGACAGGAAGCGCGGCACTACGACCCCGACTTCTTGATGAACGTGACCTTGCCGCTCGTCTCCAGAATGGCCCACTCGATTTCCGCGAGCGACGCGATGCCCTCCGTCCGCGCCTCTTCGAATACCTCGTCCTCCGTCAGCCGCTCGCGCTTGAGGTTGTTGCCGATCCAACCGCCGTCCTGCACGAGCACGATCGGCTCGCCGTCGAGCACGAGGCCCGCCTTCTTCGGGCTGCGGAACCCGAGGTACGAGACCCCTGTCTGCAGCATCGCGATCGTGCCGCCCGCCAGCATCAGGCCGATGACGGAGTAGTCGCTCTGCGTCACGCCCTGCTGGATCAGGTCGCCGAGCACGACGAGCAGGATCACGTCGAACGGCTCGAGCGACGACAGCTCGCGACGACCCACGATGCGCGTGAGCAGGAGGACGAAGAAGTACGCGAGCGATGCGCGGAGGACGATGTCCATCTAGGGGAACACCGTGATCGTCCGATGGATCGTGAGCAGGAGCCGGCTGCCGTCCTGCAGCTGCGTGTCGATCGACCGCCGGCCGACGTTCGTGGGGTTGACCTGGAACTGCATGTAGAGGACGTGCTGCTCACCCGCGGGGACGTGCCCGAGGTCGAGCGCCAGCGAGCCGTTGCGGCTGGCCTCGCCGATCGGCGACGGCTCGATCGTGTTGATCGTCATGCCCTCGAGCCACCCCTGGCTGAGCACGATCTGCGCGTCCTTCAGCTCCCTCTCGGCGGTGATCGTGAAGCGCGCCTCGAACATCAGCCCGCCACGCACGCGGGTCGGGCTGTACACCTTCAGCGTCGCGCCGCGCGCCGACGCGGTCGCGCCCGAGGGCCGCTGGCCGAACGCGTTGAAGAGACCCGCGAGGAGGAAGAGCGTGACGAGCGCCAGCAGGCTGCGGCGGACGTACAGGTGCCAGCGGCGACCCTCGAGGTCGCGGTGCCGGCGGAGGACGATGCCGTCGGGCGCGTTGGCCACGGCCTACCCTTCGCTCGACAGCCGCGAGGTCCTGCGCTGCGTGCCGCCTCTCTCGCGGCTCGCCGACATGCGCCCGGCATGATTCGAACATGCGACCTCTGCCTCCGCAGGGCAGCGCTCTATCCCCTGAGCTACGGGCGCTCGGCCTGCAGTGTAGCCGCGTTCGGATGCGGCCAACGTGATCGCCGTTGCCGACGTCGAGGCCGCCGCGGGCCGGCTCGAGGGCGTCGCGCACCGCACGCCGGTCGTGACGTCGCGGACGCTCGACGCGCGCGTCGAGGCCGACGTCTTCCTCAAGGCCGAGAACCTGCAGCGCGGCGGCGCGTTCAAGTTCCGCGGCGCGTACAACAAGGTGTCGTCGGTCGACGGCGACGTCGCGGCCTACTCGTCGGGGAACCACGCGCAGGCCGTCGCGCTCGCCGCCTCGCTGCTCGACCGGCAGGCGGTGATCCTCATGCCGGAGGACGCTCCGCCCGCGAAGGTCGCGGCGACGCTCGGCTACGGCGCCGAGGTCGTGACCTACGACCGCTACACGCAGGACCGCGACGAGCTCGGGTGGACGCTCGCCGCCGAGCGGGGCCTGACGCTCGTGAAGCCGTACGACGACCCGCTCGTGATGGCCGGCCAGGGAACGGCGGCGCTCGAGCTGCTCGACCAGGTCGGCACGCTCGACCTGCTCGTCGTGCCGGTCGGCGGCGGCGGGCTCGCGGCCGGGTGCGCGACCGTCGCGACCGCTCGCGGCGTGCGCGTCGTCGGCGTCGAGCCCGAAGCGGGGAACGACACGCAGCAGTCGTTCGCCCGCGGCGCGCGCGTGACGATCGACGTGCCGCGCACGATCGCCGACGGCCTGCAGGTGACCGCTCCCGGCGAGCTGACGTTCGAGGTCAACCGGCGCCTCCTCGACGGCATAGCGACGGTGAGCGACGCCGACCTCGTCGACGCGATGCGCTTCGCGTTCGACAGACTGAAGCTCGTGCTCGAGCCGTCGGGCGCGGCCGCGCTCGCGGCGCTGCTCTCGGGGCACATCGCCGTACAGGGGCGCGTGGGCGCGATCCTCTCGGGCGGGAACGTCGGCGTCGAGCGGTTCCGCGAGCTAACGGCGTAGCCGCGCGGGCCCGCCGGCGACGGTCAGCTCCGCCTCGTCCGGCACCCCGGTGCGCACGTAGGCGAGCGCCACGCCCGGCACCGCGCTCGTCACGCGGCCGACGGTCTTCTCGCCCTGCACGACCTCGTCGCCCGGCGTCGCTTGGGCGACGTCGAGGACGCGCAGCCGCCGGTTCACGTGGCCGCGGTAGTGGAGGCGCGCGATCGGCTCCTGGCCGGGGTAGCAGCCCTTGTCGAACGCGATCGCGCGCTCGTCCAGCCCGGCCTCGGCCGGCAGGATCCGGTCGTCGATCTCGCTGCCCCAGCGCGGCGTCCCCGCCTCGATGCGCAGCCGCTCGAGCTCGGTCGCATCGCCCGGCGCATCCACGTCCGCGTCGAGCAGCTCGACCGCAGGCGCGCCGTAGTCCGCGTTCGGGATGCCGCCCTCGCCGCCGAAGACGATCGTCGACACGTGCTCCTCCGGCTCGATCGTGCACTTCGCCGCGAGCCGCATGCGCGTGAGGTGCCGCGCGACGACCTCGCCGAGCTCCGGCTCGGTCAGGAGCAGGAAGTCGTCCTCGCCGCGGCGCCAGACGACGAGCGGCGCGATCACGCGGCCCTTCGGCGTGAGCAGCAGCGCCTCGCAGCTCTCGGCGGCGAGCACGTCGTTCGAGACCATCCGCTGGAGGAAGTCGGCCGCGTCCGTCCCCTGCACGCGCACGTACGCGCGCGGGCGCCGAACCGCTGCGGGCGTCGCGATCTGCACGCTCCCTAGACTAGACCGCGTGTTCAGGTCGAAGGCGGAGCGGAAGGTGCGCGAGCTCGGTTACGACCCGGCGCGCCTGCCGCCGGGCCAGCACCTGACGGAGAAGTGGCCCGTGCTGCACGCAGGCTCGGTGCCGGACGTCGATCTCGCGACGTGGACGTTCCGCGTCTGGGGCGAGGTCGGGGCGCCGCTCGAGCTCACGTGGGAGCAGTTCAACGAGCTGCCGCGCGCGTCGAACACACAGGACATCCACTGCGTCACGCGCTGGTCGCGCTTCGACACGCGGTTCGAGGGCGTCCACTGGAGGGAGCTCGAGAAGCTCGTGCGCCCGAAGCCGAGTGCGCGCTTCGCGATCGCGCACGCCGAGCACGACTTCACCGCGAACGTGCCGATCGCGTCGCTCCGCGACGAGGACGCACTCCTCGCGACGCACGCCGACGGCGAGCCGCTGACCGAGGAGCACGGCTCGCCGCTCCGCCTCGTGATCCCGGGCAAGTACTTCTGGAAGAGCGCGAAGTGGCTGAGGGGGATCGAGCTGACGGCCGTCGACCGGCCGGGCTTCTGGGAGCGCTACGGCTACCACAACGACGCCGACCCCTGGCGCGAACAACGCTACGCGTTCTGACGCGTACCCTCGAACGAGGGAGCTAAAGGTCGCAGCGCTCCGGCCGATACCTGGAGCACACCCTCCCCCCATCCCCTTCGAGAGCCATCCCCCTCGGCTCTCACCCCTTAGAGAAGGGGAACCCCTCAGAGAGAACCGCCACACCCGGCGGTTCTTTCACGTTCCGGGCCGAGAAACGCGAAGGGCGGCCGTGTGGCCGCCCTTCGGCGAAGCTGCGAGCCCGAGGGCTCGTTACATCATCCCGCCCATGTCCGGCATGCCGGCGCCGGCGCCCGCGGGGGTCTTCTCAGGGGCCTCGGCGACGATCGCCTCGGTGGTGAGGATGTTCTTCGCGATCGACGCGGCGTTCTCGAGCGCCGAGCGCGTGACCATCGTCGGGTCGATGATGCCGGCCTTCGCCAGGTCCTCGACCTCGCCCGTGTCGACGTTCAGGCCGTGGCCCGGCTTGGCCGAGCGGACCGAGTTCACGACGACCGAGCCCTCGAGCCCAGCGTTCGTGGCCAGCTGGCGGAGCGGCTCCTCCAGCGCGCGGACGATGATCAGCGCGCCCGTCCGCTCGTCGCCCTCGAGCTTCTCGATGAGCGTCTTGACCGCGTCCGCCGCGTTGACGAGCGCGACACCGCCGCCCGGCACGATGCCCTCCTCGAGGGCCGCGCGGGCCGCCTGCAGCGCGTCCTCGACGCGGTGCTTGGTCTCCTTCATCTCGGTCTCGGTCGCAGCGCCGACCTTCACGACCGCGACGCCGCCCGACAGCTTCGCGAGGCGCTCCTGGAGCTTCTCGCGGTCGAAGTCGGAGTCGGTGTTCTCGATCTCGGCCTTCAGCTGCTTGATACGGGCCTTGATCGCCTCGGTGTCGCCGGCGCCGTCGATGATCGTGGTCGAGTCCTTGTCGACGACGACCTTGCGGGCCCGGCCGAGCTGCGAGAGCTTCGTGTTCTCGAGCTTGAGGCCCATCTCCTCGGTGATCACCTCGCCGCCCGAGAGGATCGCGATGTCCTCGAGCATGCGCTTGCGGCGGTCGCCGAAGCCCGGGGCCTTCACCGCAACGGCCTGGAACGTGCCGCGCAGCTTGTTGACGACGATCGTCGCGAGCGACTCGCCCTCGACGTCCTCCGCCACGATGATCAGCGGCTTGCCGGCCTGGATGACCTGCTCGAGCACGGGCAGGAGATCCTTCACGGCGCCGATCTTCTGGTTCGCGACCAGGATGTACGGGTCGTCGAGCACGGCCTCCATGCGCTCGGCGTCCGTGACCATGTACGGCGACAGGTAGCCCTTGTCGAACTGCATGCCTTCGGTGAACTCGAGCTCGAGGCCGAACGTCTGCCCCTCCTCGACGTTCACGACGCCGTCCTTGCCGACCTTCTCGATCGCGTCCGACAGCACGTCGCCGATCTCGCTCTGCCGCGAGGACACGGTCGCGACACGCGCGATCTCGGCCTTGCCGGAGATCTCGGTCGACTGCGACTTCAGGTTCTCGGTGACGGCCTCCACCGCGCGCTCGATGCCGCGCTTGAGGCCCATCGGGTTCGCACCCGCCGAGACGTTCTTCAGGCCCTCGCGGACGATCGCCTGCGCGAGCACCGTCGCCGTCGTCGTCCCGTCGCCCGCAACGTCGTTCGTCGACGTGGCGACCTCGCGCACGAGCTGTGCGCCCTGGTTCTCGAAGACGTCCTCGACCTCGATCTCGCGGGCGATGGTGACGCCGTCGTTCGTGATGGTGGGCGCGCCGAACTTCTTGTCGAGCACGACGTAGCGGCCCTTCGGGCCAAGGGTGACCTTGACCGCGTCGGCGAGGATGTCGACGCCGCGCTGGAGCGAGCGACGTGCGTCCTCGTTGAACTTGAGCTCCTTGTGAGCCATTTCCCTCTCTTCCCTCCTACCTACGCGACAGCGGCGCGATCGCCGACGACCTTGGCCAGGACGTCCGACTCGCGCAGGATCAGAACCTCGTCGGCGCCGAGCTTGATCTCGGTGCCGCCGTACTTGCTGAAGATGATCTCGTCGCCTTCCTCGAGATCCATCTTGATGTACTCGCCGTCCTCGTCCCGGGCGCCCGGGCCGACTGCGAGGACGCGGCCGCGCTGCGGCTTCTCCTTCGCGGTGTCGGGGAGGACGATGCCGCTCACGGTCGTCTCCTCCTCCTCGAGGACCTCGACGATCAGGCGATCGCCAAGAGGCTGCAGATTCATCCGTACCTCCAACTTGTGACACGTTTGTGACACCCATCGGCACTCGCGATGTGGGAGTGCCAGCAGGCAGTCTAACGACGATCCTGGGGGCGGCGCAAGGATCTAAGCGCCTCTCGCTAAGATCCGCCTCCGTGCAGCGCGAGTTCTCGGCGGGAGGCGTCCTGGTGCGGCGGTTGCGCGGCCGGTGGATGATCGCCGCGATCCGCCCGGGCGGCAAGCCGGAGGGGTTGTGGGCGCTCCCGAAGGGCCGCATCGACCCGGGCGAGTCGGGCGAGGCGACCGCGCTTCGCGAGGTCGAGGAGGAGACGGGCGCGCACGGGCGGAGCCTCGGCAAGCTCGGCGACGTCCGCTACTGGTTCAACTGGCAGGGCGAGCGGATCTTCAAGGTCGTCTCGTTCTTCCTCGTCCGCTACGAAGGCGGGCGGCTCGGCGAGGTGCCCGACGCGTTCCGGCACGAGGTCGCGGACGTGCGCTGGCTGCCGCTCGACGAGGCGCCGCGCCTCCTCGCCTACCGCGGCGAGCGCGAGATGGCCGAAAAGGCGCTGGCTGTCCTGGCAGACCAGGACGTATGATCGGCGCCGCCCCGTGCCCGCCTTCGCCCTCAATTTCTACTCGCCGGTCGTCGAGGCGCAGCTTCGCTCGCACCGCAAGACGGCGACGATCCGGCTGGGCGACAAGTCGCGCAAGTACCAGAAGGGGATGATCGTCTCCGTCCTCGTCGGCGCACGGTTCGGGCCGCGGCAGCACGTCTTCGACGCGGTCGTCGACAAGGTCGACGTGAAGCGGCTCGGCGACCTCTCGCCGCGCGAGATCGAGCACGACAACCCCGAGATCCGCCGGCCGGAGGAGATGGCCCACTTCCTCAGCCAGCTCTACAACCGCGAGGTCACCGACGACGACACGATCACGGTGATCCGCTTCTCGGCCATCAAGCCGGGCCTCGGCCTCTGAGGCCGGGCGAGGGGCCGGGGCGCAGAGCCGGCCCCTCGCGACGAGCGGCCTAGTAGTTCTCGAACAGGAGCGCGTTCGGGCTGCCGCTGCCGGGCGAGCGGACGACGTTCTTCGTCGTGTTGGCGAAGAGCGCGTCGCGCACCTGCTGCGGCGCCGAGCCCGGGTGGCCCTGGAGGTAGAGCGCCGCAACGCCCGCCGTGTGCGGCGTCGCCATCGACGTGCCGCTGATCGTGTTCGTCGCCGTGTTGCTCGTGTACCACGCGGACGTGATCGAGACGCCCGGCGCGAACCAGTCGACGCACGTGCCGTAGTTCGCCCACGACGCCTTCGTGTCCGAGCTGTTCGTGGCGCTGACCGTCATCGCCTGCGTGACGCGCGCGGGGGACGAGTTGCACGCGTTCTGCGCGATGCCGACCACGTTGCCGTTGCCGGCCGCGATCGCGTACGCGACGCCGTCGCCGATCGAGTTCCGCACGGCGTTGTCGAGCGCGGTGCTCGCGCCGCCGCCGAGGCTCATGTTCGCGACGGCCGACTGACCGGCCTGGTGGTTTCCGGTCACCCAGTCGATGCCGGCGATGACGCCAGAAGTCGTGCCGCTGCCGTTGCAGCCGAGCACGCGCACGGCGACGAGCCTGACGCCCTTCGCGACGCCGTACGTCGAGCCGCCGACCGTGCCGGCGACGTGGGTGCCGTGGCCGTTGCAGTCGGCCGCGCTGCCGCCGTTCGTCACGGCGTCGAATCCGGTCACCGCACGGCCGCCGAACTGCGTGTGCGCGAACCGGATGCCCGTGTCGATGATGTACGCGGTTACGCCCGCGCCGGTGGCGCTGTACGTGAACGTGCCGCTGAGCGGCAACGCACGCTGGTCGACGCGGTCGATGCCCCACGTGGCGCCGGACTGCGTCGTGTCGGCCGTGACGATCGAGTCCGGCTCGACGACCATCACGCCCGGCACGCGGGCGAGCGCGTCCGCCGCGGCCTCGGGCAGCGTGATCGCGAACCCCTTGATCGCGTGCGAGTAGACCTGCGACATGACCCCGCCGAAGCGCGACGCCTGCCGGGCACCCACCGAGCCTGGGTTCGAGACCGACGGGTCGAGCTGCACGATGTACGAGGCGTAGCCGCCGGGCGCGGCGTCCGTCGACGTCGCTCCGGCGAGCGCGAGTGCGACGGCTACGACGAGCACGCCGACGCAGAGGCTTACGGTCTTCAAAGAATCCTCCCCACTGATGAACTGGACCGAATGACGAGCCGCAGTTCCTTCGACTACCGCAGAGGGTGGGTGACCTCCTGCTCGCGGGCCGTGCACGCCTGACCGCGTGCCTGGGCGCCGGACAATAACAAGCCTCGACGGCTCGTACGCCTACGACGACTGCTTGCGAATCCGGGTGCCGAAGAGCTCCGGCGCGCGCAGCGGCGCGCCGCACTCCTCGCACTCGACCGCGAACGTCGAGCTGAACGGCGCCGAGCACGACGGGCAGCGGTGGACCAGCCGGCCGCCGCACTCCGGGCACTCGGCCGGCAGCTCGGCCTCGAACTCCTCGAACCACCGGCGCGCCGACCCGCAGCGCAGGCAGAACGCCGACCAGTGGCCGAGCACGTTCCGCCGCTCCTCGCGGAGCCAGTCGGCCGCCTTCCCCATCAGCGGCCCCGTCCCAGGTCGTACTCGAACTGCACGGCAGGGACTCTAGTTAGAGTTTCCCGAGGCTCTTGACCTCGAGAAGGACGGTTCATGGCGATCGCACGCGTGGCCGAGCCCACCGGCTCGCTGCAGGACGTAAGGGAAACGGGCCTCGACCGCGAGGACCTGCTGCAGATCTACCGCAACATGCTCGTGACCCGCGGCGTGGAGGAGCGCGGGCACATCCTCTACCGGCAGGGGAAGATCCCCGGCTCGTTCTACACGGGCCGCGGCAACGAGGCGTCGTCCGTCGGCGTCGGGACCGCGATGGGACCCGACGACGTCGGCACGCCGCTGCACCGCGACATGGGCGTGCACATCGTGCGCGGCGTCGAGCCGTGGCGGATCTTCGCGCAATACATGGGCCGCGCGGACGGGCCGACGAAGGGCAAGGACGGCAACGTCCACATGGCCGACCAGCGGCTCGGGCTGATCGCGATGGTCTCGCACCTGCCCGCGATGCTGCCCGTCGCCGTCGGCTGCGGGCTCGCGTTCCGCATCCGCGAGGAGAAGCGCGTCGCGCTCGCGTGGTCGGGCGAAGGCGCGATGGCGCGCGGCGACGCACACGAGGGGATGAACTTCGCCGGCGTGCGCAAGCTGCCGGTCGTGTTCATCTGCGACAACAACCAGTGGGCGTACTCGACGCCGACGCACCTCGAGTACGCGGTCGAGCATCTCGCGGACCGCGCGCAGGCGTACGGCTTCGAGGGCGTCGTCGTCGACGGCACCGACGTGCTCGCGGTGTACCGCGAGGCGAAGCGCGCGATCGAGAAGGCGCGCGACGGCGGCGGCCCGACGCTCATCGAGTGCCAGACGCTGCGCATGGAGGGGCACGCGGTACACGACGACGCGTTCTACGTCCCGAAGGAGCTGTTCGAGCGCTGGGCCGAACGCGATCCGATCGAGCGCTTCCGCAACTGGCTGCGCGAGCACGCCGACATGTCGGACGACGACGAAAACGAGATCACCGGCTACGTGAAGAAGCTCCTGAACGACGCACTGCAGCGCGCGGAGGAATCGCCGCAGCCGGATCCGGACACGCTGCTCGACGGCGTGTACGCGACGCCCGAGGACCTCGACACACCGCACCACAAATGACGAAGGCGGAGATGACGAACAGTCCGACTCAACTCTGTAACCGGAACGCGTAGCGTGGCTGAAAAGACGTATCTGCAGGCAATTTCCGACGGTCTGCGCCAGGAGATGCGGCGCGACAAGCGCGTCTTCGTGCTCGGCGAGGACGTCGGCGTGTACGGCGGCGCGTTCAAGGTCACGCTCGGGTTCCAGGAGGAGTTCGGCTCGTGGCGCGTCATCGACACGCCCCTCTCCGAGACCGCGATCATGGGCGGCGCGACCGGCGCGGCGATCATGGGGCTGCGCCCCGTCGCCGAGATGCAGTTCGCCGACTTCGTGTCGTGCGCGTGGGACCACCTCGTCACCGTCGCGGCGAAGCAGCGCTGGCGCGCGGGCACGCCCGTGCCGCTCGTGCTGCGGCTGCCGTCGGGCGGCGGCTTCTCGGGCGGGCCGTTCCACTCGCAGAACCCCGAGTCGTCGTTCGCGCACATCCCGGGGCTCAAGTGCGTGTGCCCCGCGACGCCGGAGGACGCGAAGGGCCTCCTCGTGAGCGCGATCGAGGATCCGAACCCGGTGCTCTTCTTCGAGCACAAGCACCTGTACCGCCGCATCAAGGGCGAGGTGCCGGACGAGCGCTACACGACGCCGATCGGTAAGGCGCGCATCCACCGGGAGGGCGACGACGTCAGCGTGATCACGTGGGGCGCAATGGTCTACACCGCGGACGAGGCCGCGAAGCAGCTCGACGGCGTCTCGGTCGAGATCGTCGATCTGCGCAGCGTCCTCCCGTGGGACAAGCAGGCCGTGCTCGAGTCGGTGCGCAAGACGTCGAAGTGCCTCGTGCTGCACGAGGACACGCATACCGGCGGCTTCGGCGCCGAGATCGCGGCCACGATCGCCGAGGAGGCGTTCGAGGACCTCGACGCGCCGATCAGGCGCATCACCGCGCCCGACTCGCCCGTGCCCTTCTCGCCCGCGCTCGAGAAGGCCTTCATCCCCCAGGTCGACGATGTCGCCCGTGGACTCAAGGAGCTCGCCGAGTACTGATGGCTACCGGAACCGCAGTCGACGTCGTCATGCCCCAGATGGGCGTCTCCGTCTCCGAGGGGACGATCACGAAGTGGCTCAAGCAGGTCGGCGAGGAGGTGCAGGCCGACGAGCCGCTGCTCGAGATCTCGACCGACAAGGTCGACACGGAGGTGCCTTCCCCCGGCACGGGTCTCGTGAGCGAGATCCTGGTGCAGGAGGGCGAGACGGTCGAGGTGGGGACGCTGCTGGCGCGGATCGGCGGCGACGGCGGGGCGGCTGCGCCGCCTCCTGAAGAGCCGCCGGAGCCCGCGACGCAGGAGGCTGCGGACGAGGCGATGGCGTCGGCGAGCGAGGGTGCGCGGCCCGCGGCGGTCGAGGAGCCGGCCGCGGCACCAAGCGCGCCCGCCGAGCCGGCTGGGAACGGGAAGGCGTTCGTGTCGCCGGTCGTGGCGCGGATCGCCTCCGAGCACGGCGTCGACCCGTCGCAGGTGCAGGGCACGGGGACCGGCGGCCGAGTGACGAAGAAGGACATCCTCTCGTTCATCGAGCAGGGCGGTGCCGCGCAGGAGGCTCCGGCTCCCGCCGCTCCGGCTCCCGCCGCTCCGGCTGCGGCCGCTCCGGTGCCCGCGCAGCCCGCACCCGCTCAGCCCGAGCCCGCGCAACCCGCTGCGCCCGCACCCGCTGCCGCCC